>SOKL01000119.1 GCA_004376265.1 Candidatus Thorarchaeota archaeon | reverse complement strand
TCGCAATGCTTCATCAACTTGCGAGCCCGAACTCAGCAATGCGATAAAAAAGCCAATGAGTGTATCACCTGCAGCTGTGGTGTCAACAGCTTCGACTTTGAATCCTTTCTGATCTATACGTTGATCCTTATCCACATATATTGCACCCAATTTACCCAAAGTAAGAACTATTTGCATGGCAGGATATTTTTTGAGCAACGAATCGAGAATGGCGGATGGTTGATGTTCATTCGTTAGATTTGCGCCTTCTTCCTCATTGATGATAAGTATGTCAACCAGTTCTAGTGGAAGATGTTGTATATCTGGGGTCATTGGAGCTGGGTTGAAGACAACAGAATAGGTGCAGTTTCGGGTCGCTTCAAGAATTAGGCTAATGGCATTGATCTCGTTCTGAAGCAAAAGCCAATCACCATCGGAAATGGTACTCATTACTCGGTCTACATCAGATGAAGTGATAGTTCGATTGGCTCCTCCTTCCACAATAATTGAGTTCTCCCCATCCGGTGAAACCTGGATTATGGCGTGTCCTGTGGGAGTTTCTCCCATCGTGATAAGCGTTGTATCCACACCAGCCTCAATCAATTGAGTTGACAGATGTTCACCCCCAGGTCCGATTTTTCCTGCATGATGTACGTTCGCACCTGCTCTAGCCAACGCTATTGATTGATTAAGCCCCTTACCGCCGCTGTGTATCTGATAGCCCGAACTGGGGATGGTTTCACCTGGTTGAACAAAATGCTCAACTTGATATACATGGTCTATGTTGAGAGAACCAAAATTAATAATCTTCATTTTGAATTTGACCCATCCCTACGACAATAACTGGAACAATTTTTCTTTAAATTTCCTGGCGTTGATTTCTGTGATTGCAGTTACATTGGGCGGATTACCGGTTACCTGAAGTTGGTCAATAATGAATTGTCCATAGGCTTTCTCACTCTTGTATTCCACATACCCATAGGCGTCGAACTGTTTGGTCACGATGTCTGGGTACAAAGCAACTGCAACTGCGGTCGGATCGGGTAGACCAAACCCATCCTTTCCCAAACTTTTGTGATACTCAATCACTGTTTTCACTGAACGAACAACAAACTCGCCCAAAGACCCTAACGAATTCAAATGGGTAATATCTGACGGATTGATGAAAGTTTCTTCCAAGCAAACATCATACCCGATTACTATTTTTACCAACTTCGACTGAATGACTAGATGAGCAGCTTCTGCATCTACATAGAAGTTGAATTCCGCAACAGGGGTAATGTTTCCCGGTCCCAGCCCGCCGCCGCCCATAATATAGACCCTTTTTATCATGTCAGGGAGTGCAGGTTCTTTCAAAATGGCCATTGCCAGATTGGTTAGCGGGCCCAGAGCAATAATCTCTAGCTCACCTGGAAAACGACGAGCCATTTCAATAATCATATCAACCGCATGACCAGATTGTTTCTCTAAGGCCGGATATGGCAAATCCTGATTTCCCAAGCCATCCTGGCCATGTACATGCTCACCGGTCAATAGCTCACGGAGTAGGGGTTGTGCCATCCCAGCATAAACAGGGGGGGCGTAAGTTCCTGCCTTTTCAATCGAGATCAAAGCATTCTTCACACCGATTTCTAAGGGGCAATTTCCGGCCACCACCGTAATCGCTTCCACTCTAACGGATGGTTCCCTTAAGGCCATTAACAACGCTACAGCATCATCAGATGCAGTATCAGTATCGATCAAAAAGTGTCTCATGAGAGTCTCCTATAATATTCGAGATTCATATGAATCATAAAACATTTCCTGAATCAATAGAAGGCTGAACCTCCATCCTTTGTTGTCTATTTTTCCAATCCATCTAATTACTATTTACTGAATTGTTGCTTAGAACTGCCACATTAAAAGAATCTGACTTAGATTCTGTTATGATTCAGATGTTTACGCAGATTGTTTCTCCCAGAAATCGCAAAGCAACATTTACAATTGTCATATTGTTATTCATTGTTCTAACAACAATACCTGATGGAAGCGGAGTATCTCAAGAGCCTTCATCTAGTCCATCTGACTTGAGTGAAATTAATGTGGTTGTATACGGGGACGTAGGAGTATTGAGCTCCTCAACACAAGCGCTTGAGAATATGTTTCTCTGGATGAACGCCACTGTTAACATCGTATATGCCTTTCAAATTCAGAATGGTACATTGGACTCATATGATCTCATCGCTTTTCCCGGTGGTTCAGCTCCAATCTATTTTCAATCGCTAGGAGATGAAGGATTAGACATTGTCCGAGATTTCGTGAGAAATGGTGGTTCATACTTTGGTATTTGTGGGGGTTCAATGTTCGGTACAAATACAGGTCTAGGTTTGTTCAATGGAACTTATAGCAATGCAATCAATGGTTCTGGAACGTATCTCACAGAGATATACGTTAATCGCAACTCAACTGGTCCCGATCTTACAACTGAACCTGAATCTTACCAAACTTTGTACTGGGCATCAGCGTACTTTTACAGCGATGACATGTCCAATGTCATACCACTATCCACCTATCCTTCTAATGATAGACCAGGAATGATTGCTCTGACATATGGAGATGGTACAGTGTTCCTCTCTAGTCCGCATCCTGAATATAAGGAAGGTGATAGTAGAGATGGAGTCACCCTATATGATGAATTTGATGATCCTGATTCAGAGTGGGGTCTCCTCCTGAAAGTTTCTCGGTGGCTTATTGACGAGTCCAGACCACAAGTCGTTCAGGAAGGAATTCAATTTACAACATATCTCGTTCTTGGAACAGTGGGATTGCTTGGATTGATTGTTTCCATCTATCTGGTAAGATCTAGATCTTCCTAGGATTCTTGAAGAGTCCATCTTCGTGTTGGACTCTCTTAGGAATCATCTACTTTGACAGATATGCATAAGTTCAAACAAGTGTCAGTCCAAAAAGGGTGGTTTCCTAAGATGAAAGTTCTCGTTCTTGGCGGCACAGGGCTACTTGGATCGTTTTTGATTCCGAAGCTGTTGGCTCGTGATTATACTGTTTCTGTCCTGAGCAGAAATAAGGAGGCTCTCACGAAACTTGACGAGCATGGAGTGCACGGCATCATTGGAGATCTTCTTGAGCCTGAGAAATTCGTCCCTAATTTGGCACCTCAGGATGTTGTGGTGTCTATTGCAATGCCTCTAGAGTTTGGAAGAATGTCAGGAAAAAAGCTCAAAGTTGTCACTGAACGGACAACTAAATTCACTCAGTCTGCACTTGATATCGGACACAAGTTGGATTGTCCCATTATCTTCACTTTGGGTACGAGCTACAGAACTGGACCAGGAGAAGTAGCTGACGAGACCTGGCCAATCGAGAGATTCGGTCTAACCTTGGCAGGAGTAGAGGCAGAACGACTGATTCAGGAAGCGGGAGCTGAGGGTCGCCCAATAATCCAAATGATCCCCGGTCAAATCTATGGTCCTGGAGGAATGTTCCTTGAGATGTACAAGATGCTCAAATCAGGGAAATTTGGTGTCGTGGGCAAGGGAGAGAATCGTATACCACGAATCCATGTTGAAGACTGTGCTGAGGCATATGCACTAACCATAGACAACTTGCCTATCAATGAGTCATTCATCATTGCAGACGACACTCCATGTACAATGAGAGAATTCATGGACTACATGGCATCATGTGCTGGAATGTCCAAACCTCGAAGTATTCCCCGACTCCTCGCAAGACTCGTCATGGGTAAGCTATTGATAGAAACAATGGGAATTGATTGTGTTGTTTCTAATACCAAGTTGAAAGAGATGTTGGGATGGGAATTGAAGTACCCTTCCTATCGTGAGGGTTTGCCATCTGCAATTGAAGCAATTGACGCAATTGACACATAAGTGCTAGGCGAGACCACTAGAAATTTGGTAGACTTGGAATATCTAGGGAATAGGATATGTCCAAGTCTTACTCTCAGTTGATTTCAGGATTCCTAGACTATGACTTTCTATATTGCACTAATACGATGATTGCGAGAAACGCAATTACTCCAATGAGTGCAACGATGAGCCATCCTAACTCCTCGAATGCAGTTGATGGGATAGACGTGGTTGGACTTGTGGGTGTTGTCGTAGATCCGAAATCAAATACAGCAACCCTGACATTTCCAGTAAGGCTATTTCCTTCGTTGTCGGTGACAGTCACCTCTAGGTCATAGATCCCTGTAGCCAAAATAGTCCTGTTTGTCAACAGTCCGTCTGTGATTTCGAAATTGGTTGTATCATCGACAGACCAACTAGCAATTCCAGACAGGTCTGACGCTGTTAACTGATAGGACAATGCCTCTCCATAATCCAATACTTTGTCTCCTGGAGTAGATGTCCAAGCTGGTGAAGTAGTGTCTTCAACATCAAAACTATTGAGAATCGTTACCCAGGTTCTTGAGTATGATTCTAGAAAGATTGTATATAAGATATCTTCTCCAGCTGATCCTGGAACCCATGTATACGAATAGGATTCACCTGAGACAACCATTGTGTGATTTGTTCCGTCGACCTCCAATTGAGCCAGTCTGATTCCAGTGATATGCGTCGCATTGATCGACACAGTCATGGATTCCCCTAGTTCTATAGGACTCGATGTTTCCATATGGTTGGACCATGCAGGCAAACTCGTCAACACTTCATACTTGAAGCTGCTAGTTTCCCATGGACTCCAGATTCCCATGCTATCACAGGTTCTAACACGCCAGTAGTATGTCGTTGCATTAACCAAAGGCGAGCCAGTATACTCTACTGAATCTACTTCGTAAGTAAACTCCAAAAGCATGTTAAACGTCGCTGTATCATTTCCAGTATATGGCGTCGAGGCAAAAGCTCGATATCCTCCACCTCCACCTATCTGTAGAGCTCTTTGATTTCCGCGAACAAAGCTATCGAACCTCAGTTCAATCATGAGATTATGTGTATTTGAGTAGAAGAAGATATCATCTACATCAATCACAAGGACTCCGCCAACATCTCTGATAATGTACTCATCAGCTGATAGTACTAGAGTAGGACTCACGCCCGCGTAATTACTATCCATATCTGTGTGGCTAAGTCTTCCTTCATGTGTTGTTTCAACAAGATAGACTGAGAAATTCTCATACACGACATCACCGACCATACCTGCAGGAAAGAGAATCTTGTCAATGACTCCTTCATCATCGACTAGGCTCTGATTGTATTTGAACTGAAATCTGCCAGAGTCTCCCACACTTAACCCAAATGGAATACTGTTTGTTGAAGCACCAGTCGAAAACACATCATGACCTACAAGTTCCAGTTTGAGACCATGAGTACGGGCAGCAGTAACATCCGCAGTTGTATGATAGTAAGCCCCGCTCCCGCTATCTGGTTTGAATGCAATTGAGCCACCACCAGTACCAGTGTAATTGGAATTGGCTGATGTTCCTGAGTAACCTGTATGCCGAAGTTCAATAATCAGGTTTAAACCAGTTTGAACAATGAATGTGTTTTCTATATCAAACACCATGAATCCGTTTTCTATGATTCCTGTGAATATTGACCGATTCAATACCTGTATTGGCGTCCGACCACCATAGTTTGATTGGAAATCAGTAGTTAAAGCGCCTGAAGCTGCAACAGACACCATGTAGATTGCCAAATCAGTGTATGTTGTTGTCCCAGATAATTCGTCCATCTCTATGAATAACTTATCAACTACGCCTGATTGGGAAATCAAACTTGACGGCCATTTGAATTGAAAACGTATTTCAAAAGGGCTGTTGAACACATCTGGACTTGATGCTCCTACTCCCCCGGTGTCATGTACTACGGCAATCTCACTGTTATTGTCCTGCATCAATCGTGAATCGTCAAACGCGGAGTTGTTCCATACTTCGAGTTCGTGGTTCCTTTGAGAATCGTCTGGGTCTGCATCAATGAATGTCCAGCTAAAATCAGGATTTGCACTGTTGATGTAATCAATTTGGGGTGATTCTGAGAAACCATCAACCCGTAATTCAGTAGTTGTAGAAACTGCATATTCAAGTGAAATATAGGGGATTATGTTGTACTCGGAATCTCCTAAAACAATACCGAATTCTCTCGATGAAAATTCAAGGTTCGATTCACCCGTCGCATTCTCATCGACGAACGAGAGTACGAGTGAAAGAGTTCCATCTTGCTCAAGGGTTTGTACAACCTCAGTTGTAATCTCCCAATCATACCAAAACCCAACATCGAACATGTCTGGGCTTGCGGGTGAATCTATGACCGCACTTGGCATTGCACTATATTCGGGTTGATTATTCCATGTGATGGTCTCTTCTGTCCATGTGTCATTTTCTGAGAAATAGATTCCTCTGGGGTAGTCTGCGGAACCGGCACTTCCTGTAGTAAAAATATGCACCGTTGCTGTCGTGAAAGGAAGATCATTAGGTAAGTGTTTGAGGTTGAATTTTAACCATGAACGTGATACATCTCCACTCCCATTGCTGCAATCGAGTCCAAACGAACCAGTGTCATCATCGTAATTTGTATTCGGTCCGCCCTCAAACACAGGTGCATCATCACTTACTTTGATCACAGTGAAGTTAGTTTCTCCAATCGCGGCAGGAGATGTGTTCTCAAACGGTCCGACGATTACGTTGTCGCTTACGTAGTTTGAAGTAGTATTTGGCATGATAGGTAGAATCACACCAAGAATCAGAATTGTTAGGAAAATGAGTGAATACCTTTTCATTCTTCGTTATCCTCCAATGATGAGAATCATTCAATACTCACTCTGAAGTTTCATACAAACGGGCGCGCGAATATTGCGATTTCATCAATCTAACTTGCGCTTGATACAGTGTCTATTTCTTTCTTTCTCTTTCTGTAAGTCTATTCGATGATTTTTCTACAAATGCTTATCTCATTTCGTGAGTAAATAAATATACAATGAACGAGAGGGGTGAAGAACAACAAACGAAGGAACCAGAACAGGATCTGCTACGCCAACGTATTGGCAAGTTTGTTATGTGGGCCGGAATTGCAATCATGTTGTTTGTCCTCATCACTGGGATGTATTTGTCTCTGGCTGCATATACAAGTCATTTTGTACAATATACCAGCGAAGGAAGTTTGTTGACTCCGCTAGTCCTTACAGGCATTGTGTTGATTCTATTTGGAGTTGCGGCACTTCTATATCCTTCAGGTCCCTCTGAAGATGGTTCGTGGATATTGATGATGGGACCCTATGTCAGATGACTTCAGTCTCTTTTGAATTCAAGAAGTTCAAGGGTGTTACCTGCAGGGTCCTTCATTGCCATGAAACGTCCTGCTGCGAAAGGTTGAGGTTCATCGGACAGAAAGTTGACCCCTTTGGCTTTGAGTTCTTCAGATTTCTTCTCAAGGTTGTCCGTTGAAACACACAATACGACCTGTGATCCACCAGGATATACTGGATTGGCAGGTTTGTCAACTTTCTCAAGAATAACTATTGGCCCTTCACCTTTCAACTGAATTATACATCCATCGTCGTATGTGTTCTCTATTTCGAAACCCAGTGTGTCGCAATAGAACTCTTTTGCCTTATCGATATCATCGACATATATTCCAATTACAACAAAACTTGTCACTCAAACACCTCATTTCACATTAGAATCATCAATATTCAATAAGTATTGCTTATCACGCATTTGGTCGGGTGCCTTCTAGTAATCGCGTTGCACAAGAAAGTTTGACATCTCAATGAGGAAGTTCTTGTATTTCGGATTCAGAGATGGTTCTGCATTATCCAGCGCAACTTGACCTGTTGATAGCAGATGATTCATCTGTTCCTGACATGCTTTCAATGCACCAGATTCACGAAAGATGGCTCTTACCCTGTCCACCTCATCATCACTCATCCCATTCTTGCCGAGTAGCTCATCAAACTCCTTCCTTTGTGCTGGAGTTGCCTTATCATAAGTTTCGAAGACCAGCATGGTCTTCTTTCCCTCTCGAATATCACCAGATGTTGATTTTCCAGTCTTCTCCTCATCCCCGAAAGATCCCAGGACATCATCTTGGATCTGGAATGCTTGTCCAACTTTGATCCCGAATTCCATAAACGCATGTAATTGTGACTCGCTAGCACGGGCCATAGCTGCACCCATCATCAAAGACCTATCAAATAGAACTGCGGTCTTCATTCGAACCATCTGGAGATACATCTCAGAGGTCGAATCTTCGTCAGTGATCATGTTCATCTCTAGTAGGACACCGTCTACAAGGTTTGAGTAGGCAAATTGGTAGTAATGCTGGCACAACACTCCGACATCTGCATCTAATTTTGCAGCAGTAATTGCTTCTGCTCCAAGATTGATGAGAGAGTCACCACCTAGAATTGCCATTGTCATTCCATAATCAAAAGCAATCTCTTTACCATCTCCTCGCTCAGAAGAGATATCTCGATAGGTGGCATGAAACGTCTTCCCGCCACGTCTTGTTTCATCGTGATCAATAAGGTCATCATGCAAGAGGGATCCATTGTGTAGTATTTCCACTGAACAGGCTGCTCGATACAGATGGTCGATGTCAACCTTTTCTTTGATTGCTTTAAAACCAACCACAACAAGAATCGGACGAAGTCTCTTTCCACCTCGGGTCATATACTCCTTGATATTCTCATAGTACTGTTTGTGCCAAGAACTCAGTCTAGCTGCATTCTCGATTTTGCTGTCAAGGAACTCCCTGAGAGCTGTTTCGACAGACTTGACTTCTTCTTTCAGGATATCCAAGTACTCTGACAATGTCAGTCCTCTCTCAGACTGTTTGGCGAGTCTAAGCCTTAATAGCGTTGCTGAATTTGTCGACTCTCATTGAGCAAATTGTCGAACAATTAGATTTGTGTGTCCTTGAATTTCTGGCTCAGTTCCCAAAGGGGTGGTGTGAGTTCTAGGTCTGTTAGAATATCATAGAAACAAAATGCACCCCACCTGTCTGCTATCTTCCCTTTGGCGTTGATGTAGAGAATAGTTGCTCCTTCGAATTCGACCGTTTTCCCAGTTGGTCCAAATCCCCAAGCATTTCCTTTGTGAGTTCCTGTTCCTTTGTACCTAATCCAGACTTTCTCTTCATCACCAATAATTTCGATTATCTCATACTTGAGGTCTGGGAAGACTGATCTGAAGTACTTGATCTCATGTTTGACCTGATCGGGTCCAACTTTATCTATTGATACCCAATCGGGATCATAATTTTCGTCAATAATCTCATCAGCAACGTTGAAGTCTGGTTTGCTCCACATTTCCTCATACCATCGTCTACCTATCTCTTCATTTCTCTCTCTCATTGGACTCATTCCTGAGAATTATTGATTACAATCAGTCTGATATTACTTCCATTGTTTCTACATATTAGGAGTAACAATGGTCAACATTATCAATGAAACACCTCATTACTCCAGTAAGGATGCTTTCCAGATGAGCAAAGGAATTCTCAAGGTATTCTCAGAGGTTGCGCATCACTATGAACTAGTCAACCATGTTCTCACTTTTGGCCTTGATATCCCTTGGAGGAAAAGAGCGGCTCAGGTTGCTGCAGTCGGGAATGGTACACTCTGGTTAGAGGTGTGTAGTGGGACAGGGGATATGGCGACAAATCTAATGAAACATGCTAGTCCTGAAACTAAGATAGTAGTATCCGATTTTTCATTTTCCATGCTCTCTAAGGCCAGAGAAAAGGAGGAGCTCAAGGACGTCACAATATCTCTTGCAGATTCCCTGCAGCTACCGTTCCCTGATGACACCTTTGATTTGGTGATTATTTCCTTTGCGACAAGAAACATCACTCCAACTAGAGACCGACTAATCACATTTCTTGGGGAGTTTCGCCGTATCTTAAAACCTGGAGGTCGCTTCATCAATCTTGAAACCAGCCAACCATCTTTGACACCCCTCAGAATCGGATTCCGTTTTTACACCAAACAGATTATCAAACTGGTAGGCAGGCTCATCTCAGGTTCCAAGACGGGGTATGCATATCTTGCTCATACTGTTCCTCGTTTCTTCAATGCTGAAGAGCTTTCCAATACCCTCTATGATGCTGGTTTTTCAAGAGTGAACTATGTCACAATGACCTTTGGTACTGTCGCAATCCATCGGGCAGTGAAATGATTCTCTTGAGGGTCACTAGATTACAGATTGATTGTCTTGCCTTCCTTCCTACTTCGCTCAGCGGCAAAAGTCATCAAATGCGTTTCCAAGGTCTCTTCAGGTCCTGAGAGAATCTTACTTGGATCATTCTCGCCAACTGCAGATACAAAAGCGTCAATTAGGGCATAATCACCACCGCCATGATCTGCGAGTGATGCTGGATCATCTTCAGACGTATCAATGATGTCTTGAGCACCGTTCACAAAATTATAGATCTGGATCTTCGTTCCGTTACCAAATATCTCACCCTTTGTGCCAAAGATCCGAGTCTCCCTCTGTCTGGCTTTTGTAAATCCTGTCATCGTGAATGCAGCAGTTTCTCCATCCGTAAATTCCATGTTTACAACCTGATGATCTACGACATCATTATCACAATCATAGACACAGCTTCCGTAAGGTCCATTTCTGATGGCTCGAATGATACCACTCTTTGTGAGCTCAGTCGTGATTACACTGACTGGCCAGCCTGTTTTCCCTTTCTCAAAGAGATTGAGATAGATTCTCTTTGCAGAGTATGGACAATCTGGTTCATAGTCACACTCCATACAATTGCTTCCTGCGGTCTCAGGTTTGTTCTCGCTGCGGAAATGAAGAAGCGACCCAAATGATGAAACTGTTCTACATTTTTTACCAATGATATATCGAATCCAATCCAAGTCATGACATGATTTAGTAAGAAGCATGAACGCTGATTCTTTTTCTTTTCTCCAGTTTCCCCTGACGAATGAATGCGCCTGATGCCAGTATCCAACGGGCTCTAGGCGTTGAACACTCACAACATCTCCGATGAATCCTGATTCAATGATGGACTTCAGTTTCTGCGTATATCTGGTGTATCGCAGGACATGACCCACTGCAAAGATGATTTTCGCAGACAGGACCGCTTTCGTGATTTCTTTGCAACTTTTCTCATCGGGAGCCATCGGTTTCTCCAGAAGGATATGGTATTTCTTCTTTGCAAATGCCAATGCAGGACCCTTGTGCATGTGGTCTTGTGTAGCAATTATGACAGCATCTGCGAATTTGTCTTTCTTAGCAAGGTCTTTCCAGTCAGTGAAAACATTCTTTTCTGGGATGTTGTGATCTTCTACCATCCTCTCCCTATAGAAATCGCGGGGTTCAGCAACTCCGACAACCTTAGCTCTTTTCGGATGTGCCTTTGCATATGAAGCATAGACAGTTCCTCGATCTCCTGCACCTGCAATTATCAATTCAACTGGTTTCATCTAAAATCCCTAGCCAAGACAGTACAGAGCAGAACTATAGATACATTTCAATGTATACCCATGAAGATGGAATGCAGAAGAGTAATTAATCAAGAGTTATGAGTTCTCACGGTTACCATTATGACA
Organism: Candidatus Thorarchaeota archaeon; assembly: GCA_004376265.1. Lineage (GTDB taxonomy): Archaea > Asgardarchaeota > Thorarchaeia > Thorarchaeales > Thorarchaeaceae > SMTZ1-45. The sequence goes on along the minus strand of SOKL01000119.1, from coordinate 4,433 downwards.
ATCGTAATGTTCTATCATTCTAAAGTAAAAGAGGACTCTGTAGAGAAAATGGATGGACTTCGGAAGGAATTCCGTCAGCTGTATGAACAACACGGTATTGACGTAATCGGTCGGTGGAAAAGTATAGAGAATCCTCACGAGAGCTATTACATGGTCAGCTATGTTAGCGAGGATGACTATCAACATAAAACCAGAACTTTGCATGAGGATGAAAACTACCTGAAACTATCATCTCAGCTCAATGAGATCAGGACGGACTTCAATGCGATTAGATTAGTTCCACTATAGCAAATAACGTAGAACACAGAGTTCATAATCTCCTGCTCAGCAAAAAAGTTGAGAGGATTAGATGGGAGATGTCGTGAAAGAAGCTGAATTGGCACACGTTGGTGAAACTGATTCAAAAAGAGCATCGATCATCGCAATCCTGATGGCACTAATTGCATTTCTTGCACCAGCTGCTGTGGCGGGGTACGACTTTGGGTATGACTCATTTCTCTCTATTACATCAATACTATGGGTAATTTACATGGATGGATATAACGTTAGGCTTGAATTTATTAATCCATTTTATTTGATGGGTATGATTCCATTCTTGATGTTTCGAGTTGCTTTTGTGCACCAGATAACTCGATATTATCGAGGAAAGACGACAAGAGGACGGACAGCTGCGGGTGCCGTCATTAGTGAGGCACCTTTTTTTGTTATGTATGCTCTATGGATTATTACCGTGGGGATTTATGGTGCATTTGGTTATAATTTTCCATTACCAATAATGATGATTGTGGGTCTTCTATTATTGTGGAGATTTCCTGTGTCTGAGGTGACAGTTCCTTGGAAGGGTGCCAATGAACAAAGGGCATGGTGGGAGGAGAACACAGAAGACAAGACAGAGCCTGCAACAGATAATCAACCTTTGTAGACTTTACATGCACAAGCCAGATAGACATCATGAGGCCTTCTACTATGTGAACTATTGGTCGTTGTTTAATACTCCAATAACAATAGTGACTAACATAGAATTCCAACTCTATGATAGACGTTCTATTGCATTTTCATTTGCTTCAGCAAGTAACTCGAAGGAATAAGCAACTTCGATCAAGAAATCAAGCTTAGCAGCAGCATGAGTGTAGAACTCTTGGAGTGTCTTCTCTATACTAACTGCTAACTCTTGAAGGTCCTTTTCTTCTGCTCTAGATGACCTCTCTGTTGATAGTTTATAGTTCTCAGAATCTAACCCGATAATGGGTTCAAGAATCATCTCGGTCACGTTCTCTCTTCGAATCCGTTCCAAAGTCTTGATTCGTTTCTGCCCACGTTTTTGAAGATCTTGGAATTGATCCAATAACTTCTGATCCTTCACTTCGCCGTTTGCTGACCCGTAGAAAGTGATAACTTCTTGTTCTATTTCCATGGCAAACTTAAGAATTACACCAAAGGTTCCAAGCTCCAATTCTATCACCTAGAACCAACGGGTGATGACAACCTTGTTCTCAGTGAAAAAGTCAACAGCATCCTGACCTTGTCCGTGAAGGTCTCCTAAGAATGAGTCGTTCATTCCTGAGAATGGAAATGTTGCCATGGGTGCAACTACGCCAATATTGATACCGATATTTCCCGCCTTCACTCTGTATTGATACTCCCTAGCAATCTTTCCACTAGAAGTGAAAACAGATGACGCGTTTCCATAAGGGTTAGCATGAATAATGTCTATTGCTTCATCAAGATTCTTTACCTGAATTATTGGAATGACAGGCCCAAAAATTTCCTCCCGAGCAATTGTCATCTCTGGTGAGACTTTATCGAAGATTGTTGGTCCAACGAAATATCCCCCTGGATATCCTGGAACTTCAACTCCACGCCCGTCTAGCAGCAATTCTGCACCTTCCTTGAGTCCCTTCTCAATATATCCAAGGACAATTTCCATTCCCTTCTTCGAGGCTAATGGACCCATTTGTACTCCTTCTTCAAGTCCACTACCAACACTATATTTCTTGGCTGCTTCAACAACTGCCTTCTTCAGAGGTTCGTAAATGTCACCAACAGCCAAAAGCACACCACCTGCTAAACAGCGTTGACCCGCACAACCATAAAACGAGGTGATGAGTGCTGGAACAGTTCGTTCCAAATCTGCATCAGGCATCACAGTGAGGAAGTTCTTCGCACCACCCTGAACTTGAGCACGTTTTCCTTGTTCTCCTGCTTTCTTGTATAAGAGCTTACCAATTGGAGAAGAACCGACAAAAGACATTCCTATAGTATCCGGGCTCTCTAGAAGTGCGTTTACAGCTTCAGGTCCTCCATGGACCATGTTTAACACACCTCTTGGCAACCCGATTTCGTGAATGATTTCAAATTGCTTGACTTGACTCAATGGTACTTGTTCTGAGGGTTTCACGATGTATGTATTTCCAACTCCGATAGCAAATGGCCAGAACCAAGTTGGAACCATGCCAGGAAAGTTGAATGGGGCGACACAGAAGAATACGCCTATTGGTTGCTTAATGACCATCTCATCAATTCCTGCGGCTATATCCTCAGTGTTGTACCCCATCTGGAGAGATGGAATACTTGTAGCAACCTCTAAATTCTCAATTGTACGACGATATTCCCCTCGTGACTCATCAATGGCTTTGCCCTGTTCCAGTGTGAGAATTTTAGAGAGATCTTCAAAATTTTCCTCAAAAGCATCTCTGATCCGATTAAGATGCCGTACTCTTGTGAAAACTGGCGTTGCTCGCCATCGATCAAATGCCGCCTTTCCAGCTGCTATAGCCTCAAGGGTTTCTTCCTTTGTGCTCATGGGAGTCTTGGCTATCAGCTCACCAGTGGCTGGATTGAAAACATCTCGTGTTTCCTTAGCCTTAGATTCTACCCATTTTCCATTGATGTAGTTCTTTACAACTTCTACTGTCAAGATGGTCACTTCCAGTTCGGAATTCAATAGGCAACTGGAAGTCTATTTGATTCTTGTGTCCTGTCAATTTGTATGAATGAACTCAATCGCATCATCTTCACATACTACAGCACATAGTCCACAACCATCACATTTCTCGTTGTTGATGACTGCTACCTTCTCCCTCATCTGAATGGCTAGAAATCCTCCATCAGCACAGGCAATAACGCATTTCTTACACGCAGTGCATTTTTCGTCAATCACACCCGCCACAAGTGGAGGTAGTTTGCTGAGGGCTGTCCATGTGGTGATTTTGGGTAGTGCTTTGCCAACAACTGAATCAAGAGTCTTGTAACCCTTTCTTTCTAGGAACTTAGTAAGCCCCTCATTTAGACCCTTAATAATTGAGAAACCATGCCACATGGCAGCTGTACAGATCTGAAGGGTACTGGCTCCTACCATAAGATATTCTGTAGCGCTGGTCCAGTCTTCAATCCCTCCAATACCTGAAATTGGGATGTCAGGAAGTGCTTTAGCTATCTGTGATACGAAACGTAGACCGAGTGGTTTCACCGCAGGTCCACAGAATCCACCATACGTGCTGAGCTGCTCTTTCTTGTCTACTCCGTATGCAATAGGAAGTGGAGTAGCTGTTTCGATGTCAATTCCAATCAAAGACTCTACTGTATTAATTGCTGATAGGGCATCAGCTCCGCCCCTCACTGCAGCCTCAGCGATAGGCACCATATCGGTCACATTAGGAGTCAATTTCACTAATACTGGGAGGTCGGTCCCTTTCTTGGCTGCCTTAGTCACTTGTTCAACTAGTGTTGGGTCTTGACCAATGAATGCACCCATGTGTTTCTCAGGCGACCCATGAGGACAAGAAACATTTAGCTCGATAGCATCTGCTCCTGTCTGGGACATGCTTTCTGCAAGTGCTGTCCATCCTTCTGGTTCGGGACTACTCATTATGCTAGCAATGAAGATGAAATCCTCTGGAGCCTCTTTCCTTATTTTAGGGATCCAGTCCTCAGTCCAAGTCTTCAAAGGTTTACGGGACAAAAGCTCAATGTTATTCATCCCAATTGCTTTCCCGTTCTTACGGAGAACTCCAAGTCTAGTTCGGGGGTCAACAGTGGGTTCCTCGGTGACAGTTTTCATCACAACTCCTCCCCATCCAAGCCGCGCGGCTCGAAGGATATGACGAGGGTCCATAGTGGGTGGTGCAGAAGATAACATGAACGGATTTTTGAACGTGATTCCTGCGAACTCGATTTCCAAAGGGTTTGAAGACATGATTCGATTTTCCTCCAGCTTTTTGATGGTAATACTACGTCCCTAAAAGGACTTATGGAGGATAATCTTAGCAGTGTTCCCTGAAAATGAAGTGGTGACAATGGTGGATGAAAAACTGGTCCCAAAGAACCTTACAAGAAAATACTCTCAGAAAGAAATCTTAGAGATTGAGAAAAAACACCTCGCCCCGGCAGTATCTCACTATTATGAAGATCCAGTCCTCTTTGTTGATGGTGAG
>SOKL01000228.1 GCA_004376265.1 Candidatus Thorarchaeota archaeon | reverse complement strand
TCAATACTCTTAAATCGCAACCACTGACAATCGTTTCTCGACGACTGCGGCCATAGTCTAGGGGTTATGATATAAGCCTTCCAAGCTTGTGACCCGGGTTCAAATCCCGGTGGCCGCACCATTTTCATACCTGGGTCAAAGAGTGAGTGAACCCGTACCTTCGACTTCTGTGTTCCGCCAATCCCCTGACAGACGTCACCGTTACCACAGACCGCGAGAGCCTGGGGCTCGACAGGGGCAGAGTCCGACATCATTGAGAGGCGCTCCCTCTGACGGACCTGACTTCTTTCTCCTGTTGTACTGCTGGCGCATCACTTCCACTATGCACTAATCTCCTTTGTTTGAACACGAGGCGGTAGAGAATATTTCTCTTCTTTTCCGGACCGGTACTTGTAGACGAGAATCAAGTAAACCACAGTTGTAGTAGAACCCACCAACAATGAGATGTGTGAAATCAGGTATCCACTCCCAGTTAGTGCTTCAGTAAAGGGGAATCCAGTGAGTAGACGTCTCCCAAGAGAGTTACCATTTGTTGTTCTTGCAACAGCACCTTCCCATCCAGCTGCCCAGCCATGAGTTTCATTGATGAAATCAACTGTTCTAAAATGATAATCCGGAGTTTCTTGTTCATACCAATTTAGACCACCATCAGGAGTATAGGAAACTGCAGGAGCTATTCCTACGATCCATCCATGCTCAGAGTCGATGAACTCAATACCATTATAGTAAGATGAACTTGAAATTCTTATTCGTGAGACCCGCGGGAACTCGGTCAAAGTTCCATCAACAAAGTGAGCCACTGTCCGGGGAAAAAGGATCCACCCTTCACTCTCTGAAATGAATGACATTCCTGCAATTCTTCTTGTGTTCTCAACCCTCCAAGTCAATCCCCAGTCCTCGCTTAGATAGAGGCCGTATGAAGTGGCAATCCTGTAAGCTGTGACGGATAGGTGGATATCATGCAGTGGATTATAGCCAGAACTCCAGTTCACTCCAGCCTGCCAAGTGCTCCCTCCATCAATCGTCCTAAACAAAGTATGGGATACTGGGTCAACGACCAAACCATGGGTGCTATTGTAGAACTCCACCATAGGAGTAACAGTGGGCGGAGTTGTGGCATTTTGCCATGTCACTCCACCGTCAAGCGAGTGGAAGAGTTGACCATATCCTCCTGGAGCCTCCATTAAAGCACTAGCCCATATGTTCAATGGTGTGATAACTGAGAGTCCGTAGAGAGCACCATCGTCAGGTGCAAGACTAACGTTCCATGAGTCACCACCATCACGTGTCTGAAGTAATGCTTTGTGTCCCAGTAACCAACCGTGAGTTTCATTGAGGAAGGTTATTTCTGAAAAACCCAAGTGGTCGTAGTACTCATCAGAAACAGACAGAGGTTCCCACTCAGCAAGTGGCGCTCCGATTGGAGGAGCAGTTGCGATTTCTATAGTCAGGAAATATGAGAGTATGAACACAAGAAGTATCCCGATTTTCCAAAATCTTAGGATCTTTGACACTTCCATCACTCATCCTCCATAGTTTCGAAGGGGTCTGCAGCACCAATGTAACTAGTAATTTTGTAAACTGGCATTGAACTGACCCAGATTTTTCCACCACGCTTCATAATCGACCCTCGAAACCAACGATAATAGTTCACTCATATCATCATTGTAATAATAAGGATTGCACTAGCAATCTATAGAGTTTATCTAATCTCATTCAATGATTTAGGGGGATAAAAATGGGTCATATATGAGGTATGATAAAATCCTTCCAAGCTACTGAGGTGGGTTCAAATCCCGCTGGCCGCACCATTCATCATTATTTTGCCTAGTTCGATAGCGTAATCCTTTTGTTATCGTTACCAGCACACGATAACAGGCGAGGACACCTACATGGAAACACTGGAACACAATGGCATTCTAGTCATCGAACCTCCTCAACCACGTGGACTCACAATCAGAGTACAGGACAGAGATATTGTCCTGTCCCAGCTACAGGAAGAGATGGCTGTAGCATGGGTTAGGAAGCTTGGCACTCCATACGTAGAGGACCCAGTGTTTGCAAAGAACTTTATGCAAGATTTTAGCAAGGCTTTTGGAATCCGTCCTAGGCTGAAGGTAGAAGACGTAGACTTCACCGAAGTCATTCGGGTTGTGGATGAAGAACGTTCTACTAAGGAGAATATGACCTCCGAAGAAAAGAAGGCTGCTCGTGAAGAAAGGAAGGTCATTCGAGAACGTCTGAAAGAAGAGTACGGTTATGCGATAGTGGATGACGAGCGGATGGAGCTTGGTAATTATCAGACCGAGCCATCTGGTATCTTCATGGGTAGAGGTGAACACCCACTTAGGGGTCGGTGGAAACAGGGAGCCACCAAGAGGGACATCACATTGAATATTGACCCAGAAGCCGCTAAGAATCTTGAGGGACACTGGGCAGAGCTTGTTTGGACTCCTGAAAGTATGTGGATCGCGAAGTGGACCGATAAGCTAACTGGAAGTGTGAAGTACATCTGGCTTCATGATAGCACTCCAATAAAACAGGAACGTGAAGCTGCAAAGTTTGACAAAGCCCTCAAGGTAGAAAGGCGAATTGATGAACTTCGGACACACATCATGGATGGGTTAAGTTCAGAGAAACCCCAGAGAAGAATGGTTGCAACTGCATGCTACTTGATTGATAGTCTTAGTCTAAGAGTTGGGGATGAGAAAGACCCTGAAGAAGCTGATACTGTAGGTGCTACTACTCTTCGGGCTGAACATCTTACTTTCAAGAATGGTCTGGTAGTCTTTGATTTTTTGGGAAAGGACAGTGTGGCTTGGCATAAGGAGATCAAGTTACCAGCCGATGTTTATGAAGAATTAGAAGAGCTCCACAACAAGACTCTAGAAAGAATTGAGTCATTCAAGAAAAGGAAGAGTGGGAAGACCGGTGCAGACCTGAAGAAGATAGCTCAGATTTTTCCCAGTATTCGAAGCACCCATGTAAATCGATTCTTGAGCGAGATATATCCAGAGCTAACGGCCAAGGTGTTTAGAACATATCACGCCTCAGTGATAATGAGAGAAGAGCTAAAAGCCAGCAAAGCAAAGAAGGCTGACCCGGATTTCATCAAGAAAGAGGCATTCAAGCGAGCAAATCTTGAGGTTGCTCGTGTGATGAACCACACAAAACAGGCTCCTAAGGGTTGGAGTCGCACTGCTGACAGATACGGCGATCGAATCAAGAAGGCAGAAATTAGAGTTCAGAAAGCGAAGAAACTGCAAAAGGAAAAACAGTCCCGCTTAAGGAAGATAAAGAAGAAAGAAGCCACAATCCGAAACCAGAAACAGGAACGGATTACAAAACAGAAAGCGTTTGTTGAAAAGAATAGAGCATCTGTGATTGCCAGGCGTGAAAAACGTGACAAGGCTAAGATCACTTGGGATAATTCAAGAGGTCGGAAAAGTACAACACGATCAAGCAAGCGCAAGGGAAAGACGACCAAGAAACAACGTCTAGAGGAGGCTCAAGAACGAATCGAGCGTACGCGAGATAGGTTGGATAACACAGAGGTAGGTCTCGTGAATGCACGTCTGCGTTATCAAAAGAGTAAAACCTCACTCGAAAAACAACAACGGGCAATCTCAGAATGGAAGGAGAAATCAGCAAAGCGAATTGCCAATGTAGTGAAGACTGTAACCATCGCCAAGGAACGTGTGAAAAAGGCTGAACTTGCGAAGAGGAAAATAGAGCTCGATCTTGCTCTTGCAAAAGACAGTAGGACCTGGAATTTAGGAACCTCACTAAAGTCATACATTCATCCTAAGATTGTATACAAGTGGTCTCAGAGAGTCGATTATGACTGGAGAAAGGTGTATGCAAAGACCCTGCAGCGGAAGTTTGAGGGTTGGATCGATAAGTAACCTCACGAAGCCAAAATGCTAGCTCGAATTCTTCGCTCTATCTCATCTCTGGTCTCGCGAAACGTGAAGAGTATCTCCTCATAGGTCCCCTGAAATGCAGCTGGGTCCTCAAGAGACCAATGTTCCATCATCTTTGCTCTTGGAAAGTAAGGACAAACCTGCTTGGCTTCATCACAAACCGTCACTACAATATCGAACTCTAAGCTGGCAAATTGGTCCACTGATTTGGGGTAGAGTTCATCAGTTGGAATCCCATTTTCCTTCAAGGCTTCAAAAGCAAAAGGATTCACTTCTGACTGAGGTTCAGTACCTGCACTATATACCTCAAAATCATCTCTTCCAATGTGTTTGAGAAGCGCTTCAGCCATTTGGCTTCTGGCAGAATTTCCTGTACAAAGAAAGAGAATCCGTTGCATACTCCTACGGGTGGGTCAATGCTTTTCAAGGGTATGTGTATGAAATAGAGTCTCTCTACTTTCGTGGTGGGTTGAACTCAACTGCAAGAGTTTCTATTGATTCACCTACTACAGTAGGATCAATTGGACCTAGATCGTAGTTGTACGAATTCATGATGTGACGAATTTGCTCAGGTTTGAAACCCATGATTCGTGCCATAGTTGCGTCCACTGAAACTGCTCCACGACCAAGAATGAACGCATCAAGCCTCCTTGTTTTTGGACCATTCCAACCCTCAACACCTACTCTGGCATCTACAATGTTGAAACTCGGTCTGATAATTCGAGCCAGGTCTACAATCACCTCGTCTATCTTCGGGTGATAAAACGCTTGATTCTTTCTTGGCAATACTCCGAAGAGGTTCTTCAGGACACCAGTGATGAATGATAGGTAGTGAGTCTTAGCAGCTGCTACTGAGATGAAGTATCCTTTTTCAACAATCACATCAGGTAATTCTGGATTCTCAAAGTAATCTCCAATAAACTCGATTTGTACAAGAGGTGATTTGCTAAGATTCACAGTTGCAACATCAAACCCTGCCTTCTGCATCTCCTTGCACAGTTGCTTGTAACCAAACTTCTCAAATGCCTCTTCAGCGAACTTGCTCTGACTATCTGATTCGATTATTTTGATTGAAATGTTTTCATCCTGTTCCAAAATGATTTCAGCAAGAGCCTTGATGACTTCAACATTTGTCACAGAAAATCCTGTGTCATCGTTTATTGTACAGATGTTTGGCTTGATGATAATCGGTGATATCAAATCACAAAAACCACCCAGACCATCAAGTCCTTCTTCAAGGGTTTCTTTGAAGTTCTGTTTGTGTTTCACAAGAGCAACCGAGTTCATGAGCAATTTCCTCTCATGCCTCAATACGGAATCCCTTTTCAATGCGTGATATCTCGCTGAATAGGTGTATCTTGACAGAACAATGGAAGTACAATGGTCCAATCTTCGACGCACACACGCATATTGGTGAACTTGATACCCTTGACAAAATGCTCGAGATAGAAGCTGAATTCGGTGTAACCGCACAGATTGGAATTGTACACTCGAAAGATGGATTCTTGGCCGCAAAGAAAGAACATTCTGAGAGGTTTATTTTTGCGAAATACTTGTCTCTAAGTGACATTGCTCATTACAATGTTGATCCAGTCATCGATGAAATCTCAAGGACAAAAGAAGAGGGTTATTCACTAGCCAAGTCATGGTTCGGTCCTCGCTGGTTGGATTATATCAAAGATGTTCCTAAAGGATTCAGAATTGATGACCCTCGACTTGAACCTGTCTTTCAAGCATTGGAAGACAATGAACTCCCTCTTCTGATTCATGTTGCAGACCCAGACACTTACTTTGTTCTACATTATCAAGATGCATCAAAGTATGGCACAAAAGAGGACAATTTGAGTCAACTCGAGGCTGTGCTAGAACGACATAGTAAGGCGGTATTTCAGATTCCACACTTTGGAGCACAACCTGAGATCCATCGACTCCCGAATCTTGCCAGGTGGTTGGACAGATTTCCTAACGTCATTCTCGACACAGCATCCTCACGATGGATGGCTCGGGAACTAAGCAAAGATGTGCAAAAGGCACGTGAGTTCTTGGTGAAGTATTCCGATAGAATCCTCTTCGGCACAGATTTGTCAGCAAATCGCGGCAATATGGAATACTTTGGTGAAAGATACCTTGCTCAGAGAATTCTCTGGGAAACGAATATACAAGGGAAACCTTTGCCATTTGAAGATGCTGACACCAAGGATTCTGGCGGCACTTTCATTAATGGACTTGATTTACCCCTCTCGGTCCTTCGGAAACTATACTGGAAGAACGCTATCAGAATCTACGGCAAACCTGGATAGAAGGAGTGGTGCGCTCGCCGGGATTTGAACCCGGTTGGCTACACTTTGATTCAGGAAATATCTGCTCCAATCGAGTTGTCATCATTCTTTGGCTTTTTAGAGGCATAGTAGAATGAACCCAAACCAAAGGGTATTGCCACTAATAGAGAGTTAACTCCAGTTGATTCGTCATACTCCATACAGTGGTTGATTATACTCACGCTCATCCATGCTTCCCCGTAATTTGTCTGCAAAATGATATCAATCGAGTGAATAGATGGTGGATTGATCTCAACAGTGGTCATGACACTCGTCACATTTCTCACCTCATAATATGCTGAGTAATTTTCCCCATGATACCATGCATCCCATTCAGTAGATTTCAATACCACAATGTCAAGAGACCCATTTCTGCAATCTAGGAAGATGTCTATAGACTGATTGTAAGACCTCAAAGGAAAACTAGCGTGAAAAGGTGCTGTCAGACCACCCCGGATACCGAAATCTGACCCCGTTAGAATCATTCCATCCTTTTGGTAGGGAACTATGAATGAAAGAGCGGAACCAACGATGAACCCAATACATACGAAAGTCAGAATAATCGAAACCCAGTTTCCCTTCATGAGCATCAATCTTGATAGAACTAGTAAGCATTTGAGGTCTTTGATTTTCTGCTTCTCTGGTGCCAAAGGAGGACAAGAGAACTAACAATTTGCGGCAAAAGAAGTGGTCGTATCCTATAAGTGTAGAACTGTTCCACTCTGAGAATGTTGATGTCTGGAATTGATACAAGAAGGAGTGTGCTCAATACAATAATCAGAAGTCCCTTTCGAAGACTGAATCTTCTGGTTAGAACTAGCCATGCTATTATCGGTGATAGCAAACCAATCATTGATACCAGAAGTGTAGTCGGATCAATGTAAGGAAAAAGCAACTCAAAAGTATCAGGGATTGAAGCCAGAGCAAGTGAGCTATTCCACTCAATAACCCAGCAAATACCTGCGAATTTTGATTGAGAGAAAACTGCATCAAGAACCATGCTTTCTCCTGCACCGAAGGTTTCTGATTCTACAGTACTTGGAGTTAGAATGGCAATAAGGAATAGAATTAAGATTACCACTCTATGCGATCGTTCAATTCCTCCCATGCTTAATCTATTGCAACTAAATCAAGATATGTATTGATATAGGTGGGAAAATGCACTAAGTTGCATTCTTGAGAAACAGAAAAGAAGTGGTGCGCTCGCCGGGATTTGAACCCGGGCCGGATCCGTTCTACGGTTCCGAGGGATAAACCCCCGCACAATGGCAGGGATCCATCATAGCCCCTAGACAACGAGCGCAATATTGCTCTCACACCCACAAGAGGTGCTTGCGAAGTGACCGAGAAAGAGAGCGTTAAAAAGCTTACCAAGGGTATTAGGCATTACGTGAAATACGAATCAAGATGGAGCTGCTTTGTACTGACTGAGCCGGTCTCTAGCAATAGGTTAGAATGGATTGACATAGCAAGAGGCATTGGGATATTCGCTGTAGTTCTGGTTCATTCCATGATCCCAATGGGAGAAGATGTCTACCTGGAGTCAGTAGTGGTACTTCTGGCTGGTTTTGCAATAGCTCTCTTCTTCATCTTAGCTGGGGTGACATATAATGGTGACAAACATCGTGATAATCTCAAAGAGTACGCTATCTCCCGTGGCCGCCAGCTTTTGATTCCATACTTTGTCCTTTACATCATCATGATGGTTCTATTCATTCCCCTAGCAGGTTCAGTTGATACGTACCTTACACCAGGTGAAGTCTTCTTCTGGTTTCTTTATGGGGCTGGCCCTCCTGGTCAAGCCACATACTTGTGGTTTCTACCTGTCCTCTTCTTTGGGCTACTTCTCTTTACAGTGATTGAGGCGGCAACACATAACATCGATTCTAGAATGCGTTGGCCGCTGATAGTACTTTTTCCAGTTCTGGCCTTTTGGATCACAGATGTATTTTCACCAATACTTGTTCCATGGCGGCTGAATAGCATTCTTCTAGCAACAACATTTTGTATAGTCGGTCAGGAGATGACCCGATACAGGGGTCTAAAATCCTGGCGTACAGGGTCACGGATACGGGATGGAGGAATCTTTCTGATTCTTTCTTTGGTCTTGTTCATTGCTTCTCAGTATAATGGCTTAGCAAACTTAGTCGAAGACAGTTTCGGTACAAACGCGTGGCTCTATCTGATCACTGGTACTTCAGGAACAATACTTGTATTCATGCTCTCAAGCCTCTTCAAATCACCTAGCAAGAGAATGGAATTTCTCGGAGTGAACTCTCAAATCATTTACGAGATTCATCCAGTGTTCTTCTATCTCGCTCCAGCTACAATGGTTCTGCTTGGCTGGTCACTTGCTGAGTATGACGCCTTGATCTCAATGTTCTGGCCGATGCGTTTTGTATTTGGTTTTGTACTCTCAATTGCATTCGTCTTTCTTGTGCTCAGGAACAGAGTTCTCTCTCTGATATTCACAGGAAAAAACAAGAAATGACTTTACAGTCCAGCTCGTTTTCTGATCATGAGGACACGGAAGGTCGATTCAACCTCGATTGCATTCTTTCGTCCTGTTCTTGAGTCATAGGCCATCCGAACACCTCCGACCCAATACCCTGTCTTGGTTTCAGAGAGCCATGCCCGTGGAAAAGAATAGGTATTGTCAGTAGCACGAAAATCATCTAGATACTTCAATGAGTCATTGAACCATGAGCTTCTCTGGATGCATTTGAAGGGGGCGAGAGCCTCAAGCATCAGAAGCATCTCTGCGAACAACCTCCCCTCTGGTTTAGAGTCATACCCCGGGAGATGAACTGCCCACCCAATTGCATAGTATTGGTTGCCATACTTTGCGAGTCCATAACTCCAAGGTAGCGCTTGATACTCTGGAGAGAGAATCATCTCCATTATAGACTCGACCATCTTCCGTTTTTCAGGTTGATTCATGATATTTCCAATCTTACTGAATGCAAGTGCATCATGGACCCAGGGGAGCATGAATTGCTGATTGGGATAGAGTTCTGGGTTGACCAGCTCGTGTTCGGTTTCTGACATTCTCTTCGTATCTGGTTTCTCAACAAAGATTTGTGAGAAGTCAGGAGCTGCACTAAACTTGTAGAGTGTAACAAGGCGGCTCACCATTTGTTTCTCTACAGCCTTGACCATATCATATCCAGCTCGAGCTAGTATCGATGCAATCACTGTCTTCTTGAAAACTGCATGTGGTTCTATGTGCGGTCTGTCTATGTTCTCAGACAACCATACTCGGAATGGAAGGGTCTTGGTATCAAACGGTTGTAAGCCTGCACGCCAACCAAGCTGTACAAGTTTCCCCATCACATTCTCATATGCGTCCTGTTTGCTTGAATGAATCTCATTGAATCCTAGATTGGGTTTCAGTAAACTGAACCACTTGGTCACCTCGGGGTCTCCCTTCATCTCAGTGAGTGCACTGGCAACCACGCCAACATCCTGTTCTACAACGAGATCAACGATAGTACGAAACCTGATGATTGGTCCAGCATTATCAAGCAACCAATAGTTCAGATCTCTTTGGTTCATGTTTCAATAGTCATGTTCGTTCCATAAGTAATCTCTGCAATCTTGACAAATACGGACAGAGTTAAGAACTTCGAAACACTCTATCTTTCGTGGTGCTGAGGTTGGTGGATACAGCTCTAAAGAAGAACATCATGCGGGAAATCTACGAAAACCGAATGCTTCTGACTGCGTCACGTGACAAGGCTGAGGGATGGACTTTGCATTCCGGATTATGGAGTCCTTTCTACATTCAACTACGTATTCTCTCTTCTTTTCCAGAAACCCTCGAAAAGGTCGGTCACGCTCTGGGAACTCTCGTGAAAGAAGAAGCACCCCACATCAACAGACTAGTCGGTATCGCATTCGCTGGAATTCCAATCGCTACTGCAATGTCACTCTCAACTGGTATTCCAGCATGTCACACTCGGAAAATCGTGGGTGTGAGAACAGAGGCTGAATTACATGAAGCGATTGGTAAGTACGGACAACATTCGCTTCTAGAAGGTGAGATCAAAGAGGGTGATGCGATATGTCTAGTTGACGATCTTGTGACAGGGATGGAGAGCAAGATAGTTGCTAGGGGTCAGGTCATCGCAGAACTAGAAAAACGTGGTATCAAAAACTATACAGTAGATAGCATTGCAGTCATTATCGATAGAGCGCAGGGCGCGTCCCAACGAGCCAGTGACCTCAATTTCAACCTCCATTCATTGATCAATCTGGTTGATGAAGGTCTTCCCATGGTCAAGGACCTGATGACAAATGAGGAATTCACAATGGTGTCTAAATATCTTGCAGACCCGGTTGGTTTCAAGAAACCCTAATGTAATCTTTTAGCCATCATAGAAAGCCATTTCATTATAGATACACACTCTATGAGTCGTATGAGCCGCAAGAATCCCTTGGACCAACTGCTGAATATGGCACTGGCTTTGTCAACTCGTCATTTTGAGTATTACATGAAAACAGCAGAGAATGTTGAAACTCCTCAGGTCAAAGCCCTTCTTCTTGTTCTTGCTGAGACTGAGAGCAATCTGATAGCACACATACGACATATGATGGTGACGGGGGTTCTGGATGAAATAGAAGCTATGGGGAGAGTTGAGGTGAGCGATGACCCACTAGACGCCTCACTTTTTGCACCTGAAAGAATCGATACTGACCCACGCATTTTTGTCTGCAACAAGGCACTATTACAAGAAGTCAAAGGCTACACATTCTACCTATCCATTGCTGCTCGAGCAAAGACAGAACTTGCCAGTCGTCTTTTCGAGTATCTAGCGTACATAAAATCACAACAGATTGAACAAATCAGGAATGTTTGCATCACATTCTAAATTCATAGATGAATATGGAATAGAAAGTGCTTTCTTCTTTTGATGCATAGTTTTTCTCAATGAGCGAAGCTACTTCTCATCAACAAATGCTTAAGCTTGCACTTACTACCTCAGCTAATCATTATTCATTCTATCTAAGAGCTGCAGATGGCGCTGAAACACCTAATGTCAAAGCTCTACTCATGGTCTTGGCAGAAACAGAGGGCGAACTGGTTGAGAGAATACGACTCATGATGACCACTGGAATTCTGGAGGCAATTGAGGAAGTTGCCAAGGAAACCTTTTCCTACGAAGAACCTGACCCGACTCCCTTTGGTATGGATCGCACACCCTTCGCTGCTTCTAATCCTGATACTTCACCCAGATTATATGTGTGTAATAAAGCGCTGGAGATGGAATTCTCAGGTTATACATTCTACAAATCAATTCAGTCCCGTGCCAAGTCCGAGCTCATCAAACGTCTTTTCGAATACTTTGCTTTCATCAAGTCTGAGCAGATTGAGAAGCTACGCAAAGTCTGTGTCACATTCTGAACTTAGGGAATTTTCTCGTTCGTTCTTACTGTAAATAACTAACTTGGAACACGTGTTCCAATGGTTTAATTAGACAAATATTGAAAAGAATAAAAGCTTAGAAACATTTATATACATTTGATATACATACATACTCAGTGGCCGGGAGGCCGCAAACAAGAGACGATACTGACTCGAAAATTGTCGAAATCTCCATCGGAAGCGAAGGGGGTATATCGTCAAAAAATATCGTCAAAAATCAAAAAAGCGAGATGGAAAACATGAGTGACGAACAAACTGTATTCATTCCCCCAGTGCAGCTAGACAGTCTGGCTGATTTCAAGGAAGTTGCAGATGAGGCTGCTGTTATTGTATACAGCCCAGAATACTTCCAGGGGCCTTTTACGGATGATCATAAGATGATACGAAGAATCACTCTCTCTGCAGTAGGGGTACTTCGAAATGGTCTTCCACTGACCTTTAGATATGTGCTTGATGATGTTCGGGATCTGGACAGAATTGCTTCTGAGATTCTGGTGGATCTAGAAAAGCGTGGCACCGTTGTACGTGGTTTAATCGACGAATCAAGACCAATGGGAGAACTACTTGCTGCTTGGCCTTAGGTGTCTAATGTCCTAGAAATAGAGGACTGAAACCATCTCGCGACTACCGATACTGCTTTTTAGGTTCAAGTCGAGTATTTCTTGACGAGCTATGACAGATCCAGAACCGATTGAGAAGATAATGCCCCGAATTCTGAAACAATATTCAGAACGCTCCCGCGGATGGCATATAATGAACACACCCAGAGGAGAGATGCTCGTTCTCAGTTCTGACTCTGCATTTCAGTTGAAGCTAATTCCGCTAAATCCCTTCGAATATACAGGCGCTGGAGTTGAGTTACCTGAGTCCAGCGAGACCGCTGAGTCGATTCGTGCCTCTCCTGAGTTCGGACTTCGCCCATTGGATGAGTCTGATCTACATGGGATTATCAATTCGTTGACCGGGTCTTCAGAACCTGGTCTTAATATAGAAGACATCATGAAGAGAGCTCCCCAGTCAATTGAAGACATCTCCCCCAAGGCAAGCCATATTCTACGAGGCCCAGTGCTCACAAGACCCGATTTGGGTTCACTAAGTCCTGAGTTATTGAAAAGGCAGATATCCCTCGACAGGTCGGCTGAGAGGACATTCAGAAAACGATTCCCTGAGCGCGCTGGAATGTACTTCTGAATATGAATCATTTTGCCAAAAATGTGGCACAGATCTGTGACTGAAAGGAATGTGCCTATAGAATAGCTTTCTTTAGCAATTACATCTCCTATCGAGTTGAACTCCATGATTCGGAACCTTATCATAATTGACAAGACTGGCCGTACTCTACTCAGTTCGAATTTCGGTGAATGTCACTCAATGTCTGATAATGCAGAAGAGATCAGTGGTTTCATCAGTGCTTTGAGCAGCTTTGGCAAGTATCTCTCTTCAGATAATCTTGACCAGGTTGAACTGAGTGGCCTTCGGTTCATACTTATGTCTAGAACAGACCTCATCTTTGCGATATCTGCTGATGACGACAACTCAGAAGAGCACAGTATAGTCCTTACCAAAATCATAGAGCTTTTTGCTGATATCTATGACTCATTCTCATACAGAATTGAAGATGAGATTGATACCGCTGTATACCAAGATTTTCCCAAGTTCCTAGTGGATCAAAAGATTCTGAAACTTAACTGTGGCAAATATGTTGAGTGTGAGGGTTGTCCAAACAGGGATGATTCTCTTCCACTAGGAGAGATGACCACTGAACTTGATTCAAAACGAGAATTCTGATTGTGCCAGAGTGTTTCTTCGAACACAAAAAGAGTGAAGTGGAACCTCAACTAGTTATCATCGTGAGAATCAGCATTGATAATGTATCGAAATGGGACTGGGATGTAATAGTACTCTTAGTTCTCTGTTTCTCACTAATCCCAATATTCTTGATATCCAACTTCCTCTTGGTTGCCGTTGCTTGGTTTGGTTCTCTCGTTTGGCTCTATCGTAATCGAACACGTTCGAAGCAGATTCTAGAATCAGTATTCGGAACTTGGATGCGTCAAGGAATCGCTCTACTAATAATCATCAACGTGGCCACATCATTTGTAATAGTTCACGAAACGATGTATTCAGGCAATCTTCAATGGGGGGTTGATGAAGGTGATCAATTCTCATACACAATCGAAGCATTGGGAGAATACTATATCGAGTATGAACATGTCTGCACTGAGCTGAACAACTCAATTGTTATCTTCGAGATTCTGAATCTGCCCAATATCCCTCTATACTGTGATCGAGAAATGTTCCTTGATTCCATTGTTGAAATGACTAAAGCAAGTGTAATCTTTGAAAATGGTAGTAGTCTCAATTCAAGCCAATCTAGTGTTCTGACGACATTGTTCTCTAACAGTCTTTTGCCCGTTGGCGATTGGGTGTTTATTGATTCTCTCTATTATAACCAAGCACAAGGTGGATTGGGAGCACCAGTGCAAGATCCTTGGTTCTCCCGGTTTGAAGGGAGAGTCTTCCGATTTGGGGAAGTCCACATTTCATGTGTCGGTACACCTGGCTGGGATGCACAAATCTCCTTGGAAGATGGAGTTCCAGCTGTTATTCGAGATTTTCCATTTGACTGGGGTGGAACAACGATCACAATAACACGCAGTTGAAAATAGTAGTAAAAGTGAATGGTGGACCGGACGAGATTTGAACACCCAGTCACCTCACTGGGATTTTGTTAATCGAATAACGAATGACTGATGTGATTTTTCACAGAGTTTATAGACTTTTGACACGTACATATAGTACATTAACGGTGGTGGAAGTTTGAAGAAAAGCGCTACTATTGCTCTTGTTGCATTGATAGTTGCAGCGATGATTATTCCACAGTCTTTGGCTGCAACAAATCAGGGATTATTTTACAGAATGGAAAACGGTGACCGATTCTATTTCACAATGGAGGTAGAAGATGAGGGTATCCCCTGGTCCAATGAAATCATCTATCTTGAGATAGTTAACGCCAACAAACCAATACCAGATTCTCTGACAGACTTGGGTGACCTCGAGCATTTGGACAAAAGTCTCTATTTTGAGAATGGCACAAATATGGGTTTCTATGCTCTTATCTTCATATTTCTTGCACAAATTGAATTTCCTGTTGGGAATTGGAGTTTGATAACAACTCTTGCAGGAACAGATCTTGAGGGTCTATTCTTCACAGACGTACGTGACCTTTCAATAACCTCAGGTGATGACTACTGGGGATACTCGTATACGTCCAATAGCTCAGCTGATACTGAAGACAAAGTGTGGGCTGATTTCTCAAAGTTTGATGGGTTTCTGCATTATTACCATGTTGAACATTTCAATACCACAACTCAGAGTATGATAGCTCAATATGAAGTAAACCGTTTCTCGTACCACAACTTGAGGTGGGGATTCAACGATGGAGATAGATTCGACTTTCATATGGTCATGACTGGAGAAGAACTGGGATTCTCTGCCTTGGATGAGCTACTATATGTCAAAGTTGATGATGATGGTCTACAGATCATACCCTCCAATATGACGGAATTTGATGATATTCCCTTTTTTACTGGAGATTTGTACTGGGCAAACGATACAATCTTCTTTGATCCAATTTTCTCACACTCATGGAGACTTGCAGTTCCAATAGGAAATTGGACTTTACTTGGTGATTTGGTAGAAGGTCTGAATCCCACAGAAAATATCACCCTTGATGGCTCTGATACTTGGTTTTGGGGCTACTCGCGGAATGAAACGAGTGGGGGAGTTCTCCGTGAGTTCCACACTGACTATCTCTAGGTTGATGGATTCCTAGCTCGTCATACTGTTTCATTCACGAATACCACTACCTCCGAGGTCATTGTAACACTCTCACTTGAACGCACCGGTATAGAACAATATACTGATGACACTGCACCATCAATAAATCACCCCGATGATATTGAGTTCGCTGAAGGTAGTGAGGGTTTTGAAATAATCTGGACCCCAACTGATGACTATCCTGCCACTTTCGAAATCAGTGTGAATGGTGTTGTGGTTGACTCAGGTTCTTGGACTTCTGCTATATCAATTGTATTGGATCTGGATTCCTTCAATACTGGAGTATACGACTGTACTATCACAGTCTATGATTTTGCAGGAAACTACGTTACGGACTCGGTATCAGTCAATGTGACCACTGCTGCAACCACCGGTAACGGAATCCCAGATTGGATAATGGATAATCTTCTCTATATCGGGATAGGTGTAGGTGCAGTAGTCTTTATCGGAGTAGTTGTAATCTTCCGAAAGAGATCATAATCTAAGGAAAATGAGTGTGAAAGCACTCATCTCC
>SOKL01000026.1 GCA_004376265.1 Candidatus Thorarchaeota archaeon | reverse complement strand
ATACCAAAGGTGCTTGTTGGACCATGGGCAAGATTTGGTTGTGGGCTTGAGGGTGGAAAACTGGCTCTAAGTTCTGAAGTTCTCTCACCTCCCTTTGATTACATCGTTCGAGGCGACCCTGAACTGGTAGTATCTGAGGCTCTTGAGTCTGGAAATGATTTCGAATCAATAGATCTCAGTTTGACTCGTCAAGGTGCGGAAGAGATTGAAGACTTTGTCAAGAGAGGGGTTTCAATCGTAAAACAACACCCTGGTTTCCCAAATGGTCACATCATTTGTGAAATTGAGTCCTATCGGGGGTGTCCTCGTTTTCTAACGGGAGGGTGTTCCTTTTGTGTTGAACCATCATATGGTCCTCCTCAACAACGAACTCCAACTGCAATTGCAGGTGAGATTCAAGCATTATATGAACAGGGTATTCGCGCTTTTCGAATCGGGCACCAGGCTGATCTCTTCACATACGGGTCAAGAGAGATGAGCGAGATTGAATTTCCCACACCGAATCCAGAAGCGATTGAAGACCTGTTCTCAAAGATCAGAAACAGTGCCCCAGACCTGGAAGTGCTTCATATTGACAATGTCAACCCCGGTACAATTGCCCGTCATCCTCAGGAATCTAAACAAGTTGCCAAATCTATCATGAAGTATCACACTCCTGGTGATGTTGCTGCATTTGGCGTCGAATCCACTGATCCTGAGGTGATTCGTAGAAACAACCTGAAGGCTGATGTTGATGACGTGATTGAAGCGGTTCGGGTTCTGAACGAGGTAGGGGGGACTCGTGAACCTTGGGGACTTCCACACCTCTTGCCCGGTATCAATCTGCTCTATGGATTACCTGGAGAGTCTAAGAAGACACTAAAATGCAACATGGACTTTCTGAAACAGATTCTTGATGAGGGTCTGATAGTTCGACGAATCAATGTTCGGCAAGTGATTGGTCTACCAGGGACTGGACTGAAACAGGATTCAGGGAAGAGGATCAAAAGAAATCAGTTCTTCAAACATCGCGAGGAGATCCGTGATACAATTGACATCAAAATGATACAGAGAGTTGCACCTCATGGTACAGTAATCAAATCTGTCTTCTCCGATGGTCAGACAGGAAACAGTTACCTTCTGCGCCCACTTGGAACGTATCCGCTCCTTTGTCATATGCCACAAGGAATCGGTATACCAAAAGATGTCTTTGTAGTCGATCATGGACCGAGGTCTCTTACCGTTCTCCCCTATCCATTCAATGCTCAACGGGCATCACTGGCTCAATGGAAGAAAGTACCGGGAATTGGTGCAAAACGTGCTGCAAGAACCAAGACAGCTGGTCCGATAGAAAACGTGAAACATCTACAATCGACATTAGACTTGGAACTTCCAGATTGGTTCCAGCGTACACTTAGTTTTGAATAATCAAGAATACAGTGGCGGGCCCGGTGTGATTTGAACACACGAACTCCAACTTAGAAGGCTGGCGCCCTATATTCCCACACAACGCAGATTGCGTAAGGTACCGGGCTAGGCAACGGGCCCTTCACTCAGCGTCGATGCTCTGAGGACATAAAGCTTTCCGATTGACATCAATAGAAGAAGGGATATGGTTCCTCAGCTTCGTAAACCCTCACAAAATGCCAGCACGTTCTTGCCTAAATCCTCGAAGTTGTATCCACCCTCAAGAAGACCATACCGACGGCCTTGACATCTCTCTTTAGCGAATTCTGACATTATCTGCCCAATCTCTTGGAATGCTTCTGTGGAGAGATTCCCTCCCCAATCCTCCTCATATTCGTCAAACCCGGCTGAGGCTACAATTATGTCAACATCAGGTGCTGCCTTGAGTGACCTCTTGACTTCATCTAAGTATTGTTTGTCCCCATTCCCTCTGGGATTGTGAATCACAAAACTGGGATCATCACCTAAGATGTTGATGTTCCCATCTCCAGTGTGAAGGTCAAAGTCAAGTATGTAAGCTGTTTCAATGAGTCCTTTTGCTCGAAGATGAAGCAAAGATACTGCAATGTTGTTGAAGTAGCAGAAACCCCAGTATGAGTCACTGGATGCATGGTGTCCAGGCGGCCTGACCAACCCAAACGCAGGCTCACCTTGGACTCCAATTTCAGCCGTCTGTATGGATCCACCTGCTGCGAGGAGTGCCATCTGGTAGAGAAGTTCCGCTCTGGTCGAATCATAGTCCTCCTTCACTGAATCCAGTGTGCGAGTTCCATGAGCTCGCAGAATCTCCTCCTCTGTTGCAGGTCTTGCTTCCACGAACTCGTAATCAGGATTGCTGCCCAAAATTTCGACAGCTGTATCGAGTCTACCGGGTGCCCCTGCAGGAGTCCTATCATAGGTCTCTTGCATCAAGGTGTGATATACGATTTTCACGACCTGTTGTCAGACAAAAGTAGGATTTGTATGTGTCTATAACTTTACTAACTACTAGAAGGATAGCACAGGAAAAAGAATTTGTATGAGGTTATAATGCAGCATCAGTATGAAGCAATATGAAAGGACTAGGTAAGTGGACTAAGACCTTGGACAAGGTCCGACGTGCGCGGCTGAAAGCCCGGAAGAAGAGTTCTAAGAATTCTTCGAAAGGGAAGTCCTTACTCTCCGGGAAGGGACCAACATCAGGTTCGGGAGAGTCCGCGGCTGTTCACTTTGTCCAGTCGGATGTCGTCAGTTTTGGTGACAAAGCTGGTGAGAGTGATAATGACCCCGCCGTGGTAAGCACTGTGGAAACTCTCTCTGTAGTCGGGAGTGATGTACTGACAGAAAAACAGGAGAAGGAGGCCAGGTCTTCAGGAGGGATCCCATCCCGATGAACGTTGACAAAGCTCCTGCTAATCTTTGGATTTCTTCGGAAATGCGAGGAGGTGGTGACACTGGCAGGGGAAGGGTGGAACACAGAAAACTCTTACACCTATGATTGCTCATCAAATTGTAAGAATGGGTCAGAGAAAAAGGATTTAGCGGGTAGACAGGCTCGCGACCCATCCACCCTCTGATTTTAGAGAAAAGGTTCGGAGGGACAGGTTGTCCCATCTAACCAAAGAGGCTTCCGAGTCCAGCGACTTCTTCCTCTTCTTCCTTCTCTTCCTTTGCTTCTTCCTTCTTCTCCTCAGCGGGAGCTGCACCACCAGCGGCTGCTGGAGCTGCTGCTACTGGCATTGCTGCAGCGCTTGTTAGCGCCTCATCAATGTCGACACCCTTCAGGGCTGCTAATAGGGCCTTGACCCTAGCCTTGTCAGTTTCGACGCCAGCTGCAGTCAGTGTTGCTTCCATAGCCTTGGCTGTGAGTTTCTTACCCGCCTTGTGGATCAGAAGTGCTGCGTATACGTACTCCATTGTTGTTACCTCTTGTATTTCTTAACCGAACAGGCCTCCGATGCCTGCTACGGATTCTTCTTCGTCTTCTTCCGGTTCGTCAGGTTCTTGCTGCTCAGCCGCGTCTGTGGCGGGTGCAGCCGCTGTTGATGCTGCCGCAGCAGCTGTTTGAACCTGGTCGACAATCTCGGAAGGTAGTGCCTCGGGGTCTTTCTCGGTGACTACTGCAATCAGTGCAGAAGCCTCTGAGATAGCTCTTCCCAAGAACACATCCATCAAGTCTGGTACGAAGAACCCTACCTCTAGGGCCAGACTCTTGGCCTCCATATTGGCCTTTGTAATTATGAGTGGGATAGTAACCTCGGTTGGGATTCCTACATTAACTGAGAGATTGATTGCATACTGATGACCCAAAACGACCTGACTAAATAGTGAATCAAGATCAAGGTCAAATGATTCATTCGTGAGAACTTCTCCATCGCTGTATGCAGCAATCAGTGTGAGCTGTAGTTCCATGGGTTCAATACCTAGCCGTGAAAGCATGAGGGCCATTGCATTTGAAATGACATCTCCTGGCTTGACAGCCACTGTGTCCGCTATGATGTGTATAACACCACCTTTGACACGAGATGGAATCTTAAGACCAGCCAGTTCGCTGATGAAGGGTCCAGGCGCCACGCCAGTGTTCATCTCTGGTACGATGATCTCCTTCGGTGCAATCTGCCCACCCTTTGCTGGAGCTGCTGTCTTATTTTCGCCAAGGAATTTACTAAGCATGAACGGGTCCTGTTCACTAAAGATAAACACAACTGGGCCAGTGACATACTCAATCAAGTCTTTGACTCCCTTCTTGTTGGATTTCTCCAGAGCCCTGATCATCAGGGTATTACGTGCCATCTTTATGATTGCAGATCCTCGTAGACTATCACGAATTCCTTGAAGCTGTTTTGCTCCAACACCCTCAACGTTCACGAGCCCAACCATCTTACTCTCATTGATGGTCGATGCAAGAGCGTCAACTGCATCCTGCTTCCATTGTGGAATTGATTTTTCATACACGGACATCTATAATCCCCAATCCTATTTTGACACCTCTACTACTGGTCCCATAGTCGTTTTGATCTTGACATTGCTCACCCTCTCAGAGAAGCCTTTACTCTCCACGAAGCTGAGAATAGCACTCACGTTGTCTGCAATTTCTCGGTCGCTCATCTTGATGTGGCCCACCTTCACATGGAATGTGGGTGTGTTTCTCATTTTGAGACGAACAGTCCGATGGTATTGATTGACTATCACGCTAAGATCCGCTTGTGGTGGGAATGGTCTGGGCATTTTTCCTCTTGAACCCAGAGTCTGTCCCAGATAACGACCAATCAAGGGCATTGCATCAACGGCTGCGATGAAGAAATCATAGTTCTTAGCCAGTGATTTACGCTCTTTCTTCTCGTCGCCAATCTTTGGAATATCATCTTTGGAGATGACACGTTCAGCTCCAGCTGCTGTAGCTTTCTCCGCAAATTCGCCATCTCCAAAAGCACATATCTTTGGAGGTGGGATCAGTGCATTGGGAAGGACCAGTTCTTGATTGAATCTGTTTTCAGGCTTTGTAACGTCAACCTCTTTCTTTCTGAAGTTGACGGCGAGGTCAAAACTCTCCTTGAACTTGATTTTTCTCTTCTTTCCTTTGGTTCTTGCCTCAGCAACTGCTGCCTCAATTGATTCGATACTAAATGACATTTAATATCACTCCCTGAAAGGTTCGTCCAGCTGGACATCCCATGTGCCCTCTCGAACTTCCGATTGGAACTCCTTTGCTGTCTTACCCTCAATTGTAACGCCCATCTGACCACACGTGCCTGTAACTATCATGACTGCTGCTTTCATAGTCTGGGCAGAGAGGTCATCAGCCTTACCCTTAGCAATTGCTTTCAATTGGTCTAGACTGAGATTGCCAACGATGTTTGTGTTTGGCTCACCTGAACCTTTGGCTGCACCAACTTCTTTCAGTATCAAAGCACTTGTTGGCGGAGTACCCACTTCCACCTCAAAGCTCTTGTCATTTGGATTGACAGTTATTTTCACAGGCACCTTCAATCCTGAGAATGCTTGTGTGACCTCATTGATTTTTGTTACAACTTGAAAGATGTTGACACCTGTAGGACCAAGCGAGGGACCAATTGGAGGACCTCCGCTAGCCTTACCACCTTCAACCATCGCATCTATTATTACTGATTTCTCGCTCAATTCAAACACGACTCCTGATGCAGTATATTCAGCGCGTACGCAACGCATCTGATATGGTCGACCAGCAAGATAGAATTCTTCCAACATCCAGCTAGGTCTACTGCATTCTTTGTCACTTTTTTCACCCCGGACACGACGTCTATGCGTTCGTGTCAGATTAAGAGGATACACTCGCACGAGAATGTTTTCGTTTTAAGGATTACTACACAGCAACTGATCTAATCATCAGGCTTATGAGCCCAGAACGAGTCTTCTTCACTAAACTCGTCTGCATCTTCGGATTTATCGTCTGCATCTTCTTCGCTTATTTCTTCCTTCTTTTCAGCTCTCTCGACGATCTTTGCGAAATCAGCGTGAACCCTGACGGGGATTGTGTACGGACTGTCCAGAAGTTCAAGAATCAGTTCTTCTTTACCTGCATCAACTCGAACGACTTTCGCACGTTCACCCTTAAACGGTCCAGAGATAATCTCGACAACGTCATTCTCTGAGATACCTTCTGCAGCAGGTGGAGGTGCTAGAAATCGATCAATCTCTTCAAGACTGACTTTGCCCCCAACACGACCTCGTACATGAGGAACACCTGAGATAGCAATCTCAACATCTCTGAACTCCGTGGTTTCAATGAAAACATATCCCCTTAGCGTCTCAGGCACTAAAATTGCTTTGACACGTCCAAGAAGTTGATTTGTGGAAATTAGCTTTGGTTCCCCTTTCTTCTTCTTCTTCTTTTTCTTACAGCTTTTCATGTGCTCCAAGGTGGCTTTCTCAGACGAGAAATCCTCTGAGCAGAATGGACACTGCCACACATCAGTTTCACCAATTACAGCTGTTGTGATGAGGTCAGTGACACCACGTTCCTGTCCGATTGTCGTACGCACTGCATAGATACTGGTACTGGTTTCCAAGGGAGAACCCTCCAAGTGTTAGAAGCTTCACTCTCCTGGGGGGGTATTTTAATTGACACCCCAGTTGCTCGTGAGCAAGGTCATGATTATCTGGATTATGAAGCTGACTGCCCCTACAAGGATCATGGCAAGTAGACTGACTTTAGTACTCATCCAGAGTTCCTTTCTGGATGGCTTTGTAGCCAGTTTCATGATACGTCTACTATCGTTGATGAAGTCACCAACACCCATTGTTATTCACATCCCTGTATATACTGCATTAGCAGTCATAGGAGTCGGTTGCAGTCTATCTTGGTTCTCTTTTAACGTTTGCTGAGTATCCAAGTTTGACTAGGTGAGCTTTGGGATTCCTAAATCACTCTTCAGGTCTTCAACGAGTGGTAGGAAGGGTTCGGTCTTATCGAACACATAGGGCGAGTTCACACCAGCAGCGATAATTGTCACTCTTAATCTGTCTTCTAGCTCTGGTACTATGAGCGCACCATAGATAATCTCAGCTCCTGGATTGACCTGTTCTGTGACAATCTCGATTACACGCTTTGCTTCTGAAAGCTGCAATTCCGCATTTCCACTAACATTCACTAGGATATTTCGTGCATTCTCGATTGACACATCAATCAATGGATTACGAAGTGCATTGATAACTGCCTCTTCCGCTCGATTTTCACCTTGCGCCTCACCAAGAGCAATGATTGACACTCCACCGTTCTTCATGGTTGTACGCACATCAGCGAAATCTAGATTCACAAGACCTGGCTTTGAAATGAGTTCAGCAATTCCTTTCACTGCTCTCACGAGAACTTCATCAGCTACCATAAATGCCTCTGGCAAAGAGAGATCCGGAGCAATCTCCAGGAGTTTCTCGTTTGGTATAGCAATAAGAGTGTCTACATGCTCCATCAGTGCATTGAGACCACGAGTTGCGTTCTTCTTCCTTGTGGCACCCTCCACATCAAATGGTAGACATACAATGGCAACAGTCAACGCGCCATTCTCTTTCGCAGCTTTTGCAATGTGAGCTGCTGCGCCAGTCCCAGTTCCTCCACCCATTCCAGCAGTAATGAATACTAGGTCACCTCTGACTACATCTTTGATATCTTCATAGGTTTCAATTGCTGCAGCTTCTCCTATCTCAGGGTCATTTCCTGCACCCAATCCTCCACAGGTTTCCCTTCCAAGAAGCAGTTTGTGATGAGAGTTGCAGAAGTAGAGATCTTGAGCATCTGTATTTGCAGCAAGAGTTTCAGCTCCCTCTACACCAACCTCCATAAGACGAGTTATCGCATTGTTGCCTGCTCCACCAACTCCGACGACTAATATTCTAGCACTCACTGACTCTAATAGTTCAGCAAGTTGCTCATCAGTTGTGGCTGATTTTGGTGTTCTTCGGGATTTCTTTGCTTGTGCCTCGCGTTTTCCGCCTGACGATTTGAGGACCTCTTCTAACAATGGGTGCATATATACCACTCACATCTAGCTGTTGTCAATATCCAGGTATTATTGACACAAAAAGGAGAATACTACCCCGGTATTACTCGTCAACGTCGACTCTTGGTCTTCTTACCCCTTGGTTTACGTCGAGTCTTGGGTCTGAATGTCTTTAGGATTGAATCAATGGAAATCTGATGGCGTCGAAGAAGTCTAGCCACATCATCCAGAGTTGGCTGACCGTTTTGTGTCCCTGCCTTCGTTATTGTGAGTGCTGCTACTGCGTTTGCCACATTCAACGCCTGTTCGATTCTCTCAGATCTCATCCATGCGGTTACAAATCCAGCAGCAAATGAATCTCCTGCACCAAGAGTATCAACTACAGGCACTTCAAAGACATCAGAAGTACAATACTCGAATCCATCTGTTGCAATTGCGCCTTTCTCCCCCATTTTGAGTACAACAATCCCTGGGAATGTCTTGGCCAATGCTCGAAGCTGCTTTTCGGTTGGAGTGATTTTGAAGTAGTCCTTGAGTTCTCTTTGGGTCACAAAAAGAAGGTCTGTTCGACGAAGTATCTTCTCATAATCCAGATTGCCTGCAGCTCGTCCTGGGTCTAAAGACAAAATCATACCATGAGTGGTCGTTACGTCTGAAACTCGATTAATCATCATTGGAAATGATCCTGCGACATGCACCAGTTGAGCATCAACGAGACTGTCTTCTTCAAAAAGATGTTTCTCAAGAAATCTATTCGCACCTGGTTCAACTACGACAATTCTTTCATCCTTTGAATCATGAGCATAGAAGAAAATCCCCGTAGGTTGTTTTTCTAATACTAAAAGACAGTTTGTGTCAACACCTGCATTTGCAATCTCTTTCATAGCAAGCTGACCGTAGGCATCGTCCCCCAAACAACTCACAAGCGAGGTCTTGGAGCCCAGTCTCGCACTTTGTGTGGCAAAATTGGCTGCAGAACCACCGATAGCAATCCGTCCCTTCTCGCAAATCATATGTTCGTTTACTTTCGGTAGTGTTTTCACTCTCATATTGACATCAATATTGATCCTGCCAATTGAGATTATATCACCGGGCAAATCTTCCGCCTCTTATACGATGAGAGCTAGAATTCCTTTCTGCGCATGTAAACGATTCTCTGCCTGATCAAACACAACTGAGTGAGGACCATCCATCACTTTTGATGTGAGTTCTTCATCACGATGTGCAGGCAAACAGTGCATGACGATGACATCACTTTTTGCCTTTCCAACCAAAGTATCATTTACTTGGAATTGCATGAGAGCGTCCTCTTTCTCCTTTAATCTTTCTTGACCCATACTGAAGAAGGTGTCAGTATAGATAACATCAACTCCCTTGACTGCCTCACTTGGATCGTTCACTACAGTTAAGGTGGTTCCGTGGGTCTTGCTAAGTGCGCTCGTTTTCTTCAATATATCATCTGATGGTGTATATCCTTTCGGAGAGCCAATGGTGACATCCATTCCCATGATTGTGCAGCCCTGCATGATTGAATTACTGACGTTGTTTGAGTCACCAACGTATGCAATCTTCAATCCCTCTAGCTTGCCCTTATGCTCTTCTATAGTCATCATATCTGCCATAATCTGACATGGATGAAGTAGATCTGATAGTCCATTGACTACAGGTACACCCGCGAACTTTGCAAGTTCAGTAACTTCTTCGTGCCCAAACACTCGCGCCATGATAACATCGCAATATCTACCTAATACCTGTGCTGTATCAGCGATTGTTTCACCTCTTCCGAGTTGAGTACCGCTTGGTTGCAGGAAGAGTGCATGTCCTCCAAGTTGAGTCATGCCTACCTCGAACGATACGCGAGTCCTAGTTGAAGATTTCATGAAAATCATTGCCATGGACTTGCCTTTCAGAAGTTCGTGAGGTTCCCCTCGTTTCTGTTTTTGCTTCAGGTCATGACCAGTTTCTAAGAAATGTCTAAGTTCAGATATTTCAAAGTCCATAAGATCAACGAAATTTCTACCTTTCAGATTCAATAGTCGCACCTCGGGACTCTCTATCGCACCAATCATTGCTGAGCCATTTAAAAAACTGCCCTCTTACTCAATTATCCGCGATGAGTCTCTGGGCAAACCAGTCTGGATCAAATCTTCTGAGATCCGCGTAGTTCTGACCTACTCCAACATATATCACAGGTCTTCCTGTGACAAATGCAATGGACAGAGCGGCCCCGCCAGAAGGATCTGCATCTACTTTGGTAAGAATAGCACCATCAATACCAATGGCTTTATGAAATTCCTTTGCTTGAGATAGTGCATCATTTCCAGCAAGTGCGTCACCAACGAAAATCTTGAGATCAGGCTCAGCAACACGCACTATCTTCTTCATTTCTTCAAGCAGATTCTTGTTACTTTGCATCCTACCAGCTGAGTCAATCAATACAATGTCAATGTGCCTGGCTTTTGCGTGTGCAATCGCATCATATGCAATGGCCGCGGCATCTGACCCGTAATCTTGTTTTATGACTCGTATATCCAGTATCTCTGCATGTTTCTCGAGCTGCTCAATACTTCCAGCTCGAAATGTGTCTCCTGCAGCGATGACCACAGTGAACCCTTTGTCTTTGAAGACACTAGCCAGCTTGGCGAGGGTTGTAGTCTTACCTGTTCCATTAATGCCGACAAATAGAATAGTGGTAGGTTCGCCTTTCTTCTTTTTTTCAGTCGCAAACTCGATTGGATCTATTGGATGCTCAGGGGTGAGTACTTCAAGGATTGATTCGTGAATTGCTGTTTTGAAGAACTTGCTGATATTATCGAGTCTTCCTGTCCTAGTCCCAAGAATCTTTTCCTTGGTTAAGTCACAGATGTGTTCTGCCACTTCGACAGCTACATCATTCTGAATCAAAACCATCTGCAGTTCCCAAACTGCATCAGCAAGATTCTTCTCACTTAGCTCCTTTGTAGTGGCCTTTGTAACCGCTGAATCAATAGCTCCTCTGAGCTTATCGAACAATCAGCTACTCCTCCTCACCAGGGGGCTTTGTACTCTGTATCTGTGCTGCTAATTGTTGAAATTGTGTGTTGAGAACAGAAGTGCGTTGTAGAAGGGTTTGATACTCCTGAGCCAGTTTTTCATATTGCTTCTCAAGACTCTCAAGAGCCTCGGAAACAACCTCTTTCGCTGCTGTAACACTCTGTTCTATTCTGATGCCGCTCCCAAGTCCTCTGGTAACTTTGTTAGGATTCACGAGCTTCGCCTCAACGAAGATGCTTCCACCTACGTTGAGTAGCATCTCTTCCCCTTCTTCCTTCTTCTCAATCTCTTCAAGGACCATGAAACCGGAGCGGTAGTTTGTGAGATATACCTGAATTGCTTCTAGACGTTGCTGCATGAGACCTAGATTTGATTCGGTCATTTGCTGTTCAGCATAGATTTTTTGAAGCAGCTTCTGCTGATCTTCAGCCATCAGAACTCGGTCTCCAGTCCTAGTAATTTTCTAAGATCCAGATTTTGAACTTCTTCAGGTTTTATCTCCTTGATCTCTTCAATCTGAATCTCTCTTCGTTTCACCCTATGACGGCTACCAAGCTCAGAGAGTATTTTCTCTCTGGCATGGGATTCCTTCTCAGCAAGTAATTCCCGGCTGAAAGTGAAATTTCTCTTCAACTTCGTGTAAGCACCTGATGCGCGCCAGATTTTCGACATCCAAATTACACCTCATTATACAAATCCTAGGACCTGACTTGCGTGGGCCAATTCAACACCTGTTGTGTCAGTCCCAGCAATCATTCCATCGACATTCGCCAGAATACCCAAACTAGTGTACGGGCTTCCTCTGTTCACTGTTCCGACCTCGACGTCTACTTTTAACAACTGTGTTAGCAGTTCTATCTCACCAGCAGTAGCCAAAGGATGCACAATTGCTCCCTTGGTTGTTGCCACTGTGTTCGCCCCCACAATTGGCAGTTTCGCAATGCTACCTGAAACCACTTCAACTCCAAGCGTATCCGCGATTTGTTGTCTAGCTTTGAAATCAAAATCAGGATGACACAAAGCACCATTATCATTAGCGATGATAATGTTCCCGAGTGCGGTCATCTTATTGTCAATCCAGCAAACATTGACCTCAGAGGCTGCTTTGATCTGTGCTAATTCATCATCTGTAGTTGTATATGGGATAAGAATTCCATTAGATGTTGCCACTGAAACTAGACCTATTACATCAAGTGTTGCTATCGTTGATTGAATGAGAGGTAGATTGAACGCCTTCTCTATTGAATCTAACGCCTTCTCAGACATGTTTGAGCTGGTAAATACAAATCTGTCAGTGGCGATTCCATAGGCTCCAACATTAGAATCGCCCTCAAAGTCGGTTCGGGCGATCATTCTGGACTATCCCTCCGCAAGGTAGACGCGCACAAGATTATCTGAGTTCTTGGTCGCTCGTATCCTCACTCTTCTAGGAGGTTTTTGAATTCCTCTTGACCAGATTCGTTCATTAACTTCGGGTTGAATAAGAATTTCCTCGGGCTTCATATGCCTCTCTACAAACTTTCGGAGCACTCTGATAGCTTTGTTAGATCTACGGAGTCTACTCCCCGTCCAGTACGCCTTTCTCAGGGGAACTGTGTAAATCCGCTCGTCTATAATCTCTTCTTCCTCTTCGGGTTCTACATCTTCAGAAACTGGTTCATCTTTCTTAGCGTCAGTGGTTGTTTCTTCTTCCTCTTCTTCAATCTCTTCGATTTCGGTTTCCTCAATCTCTTCAATCTCA
The DNA here is from genome assembly GCA_004376265.1 of Candidatus Thorarchaeota archaeon. Taxonomy (GTDB): domain Archaea; phylum Asgardarchaeota; class Thorarchaeia; order Thorarchaeales; family Thorarchaeaceae; genus SMTZ1-45. The sequence goes on along the minus strand of SOKL01000026.1, from coordinate 3,588 downwards.
GGTTCATCTTCAGAAACCTTGACCTCTTCATCTTTCTTCTTCTTTTTCGACATCTATACCCACCTGACTATGGCTTAAGCTTGGTCTGCCGCCAGTTACGCTGCGCAGGTGTTCTTCTCAGTTTACCGCCAGTCTTGACGACGACCCATGTAGGAACTGAGGAATTACTTCTCATTGCTTTAGCCATTCTCAGCTTCTTTGCTAGTGGCTTATTTCGTGCCATTTTTCTTCACCTTTACCAGCTATTATCGGAACGATATTTTTCGTTCACGTTCCTTTCCCTGGAGTTGTTGCAGGAGGCCTTTCAGTTGCTCATCGGTCACTCGATCCTTGAGCTTTCCTGAGCTCGCCAATTGGATGAGTTGTAACTCAATCTGCTCGGCGAACTGGGGCTTTACCATCCTGACATTCGTAAGTCGAGAGCGTGCCTCAGGAGTGAGAATCTGCCTCAGCAGAGCCTCTTTCTGTGCCTGCGCCTCAGCAACTTGCTGTTCACCGGCTTGTTCTCTGAGTGCTTGTTCTCGAAGTTGTGCCTCTTTTCGTTGGCGGATAGCTTCGAGTTCATCATCACTCATTGTGCCTTTTCACCCGACTTAGTATTTCTCCAGTTCTGGGATTGCCTTTGAGAGTTCTTTCTTTAAAGCTGATGACAGTCTGTCCATGTACGACCTACCAATGTCAGTCAACTCTCGACCCTTAGTTCCTCGCTTCTTGATGAAGCCAGCTCTCTCGAGTTGTTGGAGAGCGGTCCTTACGATTGCACCACTACCCTTCTGGAACTTATTGGGTTTGACACCGCGTCTTTTCCTGCCTCCATAGTTGATACGCAATCTCTCGGTCCCTATTGGTCCGTTAAGGTAAACCTTACGGAGAATGCTTGCACACCTGACAAACCAGAAATCTGGATCATCTGGTGCTCGCTCCTTGTGGGTGCCAGTTTTCACAAACTGCATCCATTCGGGTGGAGCAATCTCCTCTCGGGACTTAAGGTCCTGTGCGAGCCGGCGTATCAGAATGCTTGCCGGAATATCGTAGACTGTAGGCATATGTCAGTCACCAAACTCATTGAGAACAGGTCACCTCACCTACATTTGGCGAACGACCCACCTCATAAGGCTGGAGTCACCGTCTAGAGTCCGCTTAAAATATTATCGTTGTGTTGCCGGTTTTGATTGTTTCTTCAGACTTCGCATCTGTCGAGTCTTGTATATCACACCGGTATTTCCACGGATACCATCAAGTTTTGCCCCTGTTTTCTGGCACAGAAGCTCCATGATATCGTGCTTGTTAGAATCACCAATTGCGTTGCGTAAAATGCGGACTTTGATGTAATGATGTCTCTTGAGAAGTCTCTTTGCTTCCTCAACTATATTGGTTGACACACCGCCTTTTCCAATCTGCATCATTGAGGGGTCTTGCCAAGTGATCTGAATCTTTTTTTGGTCCTTTACATCTTTCATCCGAAATCAGGTCTGCTGGTGTTGTATCACTCATTAACCTATGCTTGTGGTCTTGTTCTTGATGTAGTACCTCTTCATCTCTCCACAGCTCAAACATGTGACACTCATATGCCTTGACCTATTGTGTCTGATACGTACCCTGCAGTTTTCCCCTGGAACTAGGATTGTTCCACACGCCTTGCAGATTCTTCTACTTATATGACGAGGCAGCTTTGTTCTGGTCTTTTGCGCAATCTTTCGAGCACTGAGCATATGGCGTCGAGCAACATCTGAACGTCCCTCTTTCACCTCTTCGAGGGCTTGTTCCCAAAGGATATTCACCCTTGCCTGAGTAAGACGCCTCGCCTTTGCTCTTGTACTCCTTTTTCTCGTCAAGACCATTCCCCTGACAGGTTGTATCATAGGACAAACTGCTTAAATCGTTCGTGATGAACGTCCTCAAGGAGACCTCTGATGTTACACATCATACTTCTAGACTGTGCACTCGAATTTGTTCCCAGCGAAATCTCAAGTATGAAGCAGGTTCAGAAACATGCATTTCGTAGGGGTAAGAAACCAACCGAGCTGCTCCTGGATCAGACGCATCACGGTCGAGCAATGACAAAACTCTCAGAGAGTGAACGTCGAGGGCGGCCAGACATTACCTTCCTTAGTCTGATGTCCATTCTAGAAACGCCTCTCTGTAAAGAAGGTCTACTCAATGTCTTTCTCCATCTTCAAGATGGAAGGATCATTGAGGTGAGGTCAGATGTTAGACTCCCTCGCAATTATGAGCGATTTGTCGGTCTGATGGAACAACTCCTTCTAACTGGTCGTGTTCCACCTAAAGGAGATGCACTACTTCATGTTATTGACAAATCACTGGGTGACCTGGTCAAGGACCTAAATGCCGAACAGACCATCCTAGCTATTGAGGGAGGACAGAAGACAACAATTCATGATCTCACAGAATCACTTCCAACAGACACCTCAGTTCCGATCATCGTGGGAGTGGGCGCTTTCCCCCATGGCGACTTACCTGATTCGACAACATCACTGTTTGAGCACAAGCTAGAATTTGACAAAGATGTCATGATGGCTTGGCATGTTTGTGCAGAACTGCTGTGGGCATATTCATCGAGGGTGGGTGTTGTCAAGACACGATACTCTGTTATTTGAGGAGTAGAGAAGTTTATCGTTGAAATCTAGTCCCAAATACCATCAGTCTTTTCTCTTCGATATCTGTTTTGGATTTCAACAACGATTGACAGGAAAAATAGCATTGCTCCAAGTGGTATTAGAACCAACCAGATCGTGCCAGCTAAAATCGCAACTGAGTGTGGATATGGTCCAGGTTGGTGCGAGCTAATCCAACCGTAGGCAAGCATAAAGATCTCATTGAATACATAACCACTCAGAGCAATGACTAATCCTACAATAGCCAGAATTCTCGACTTTCCCCTCATCTTTTTGTCACCAACATATTGTATGTTAATTCATAAGAATGTTACAATGGATAAGTAACCAGAAGAATCTCACGCTCCATATTGTCTTCACAACCCAGTTTTCGTTAGAATTTTAACGATAGAGATGGATTGCATCAGGAGGTGTTGTCGTGCAAGTTAATCCGTGGAATCCATTAACATTCTTTGTTATTTGTTTGGGTTTCTTTGTCTTCTTCATGGCATTCATGTATTCAAAGGGCATGTTATGGTTTCAACAAGACAATGCATCTGGAACTGACAATTGGCTCACCAGATACGGAGCAAAGGATATAGCAACCGGAAGCTGGGGTCGTCGATTTGTGATACCCGCTGCTGCATTGTACCTGATTCTCTCAATACTTAATGTAGTTGTGATGAATGTACTTGAACTCTCGTCGTTCCAGCGTCTTATCTTTCTCATGTTCCATTTTCTATCCACTTTTGTTATCTTTATCTTCTTTGGCGTGAGGCACTTGAGGATTAGTAGACATGTGTTGGAAACAAGTACGGAGGATCCATTTCCAGATGCACGTGAAGAATCTGATGACCTTAGTTGACCTGACCCGCCCAGTTGAGTCCACTTTATCAATACCTCGATTACATTGCTCCGAAGCGGCCATAGTCTAGCCTGGTTAGGATTTAGGGATTAGGTTCTTGCCAAGGCT
>SOKL01000214.1 GCA_004376265.1 Candidatus Thorarchaeota archaeon | reverse complement strand
CTGAGCCTGTCGAAGAGAACGTTGATTGTCAATGTTCAATAGGTCTGCACTACTTAAGCGAGTGTTTAGGAGAAGCTTCCATAACTGTCTAGGTTCTGGTTTTCGCAGAATTGCTTCTCTAATCTCATGAAGAATTGCGAGAAGATATTCTTCATCAACCGGTATGCTTCTATCATATTCACAGATTGATACAATCTCACGAAAGAGCGAATCATAGTGGGGTGATGTGCGTGCCAGATACTTTGCTGCAGTTGCTATTCTCAGAATCTCCTTTCTTCTTGTTTCAATTGTATCAACATTTGGTCGAATTCGAGAATAAGCATGAGGTGCTCTTCGAGAAATGACTGATGATATGTCATCATCTTCAGTGGGTGTTTTGTGGATCCATCCTCGTGTGATATTTTCAGCAGCAACATAGAGTTCTATGGAGGGATCGGATCTATTCGGGCTAGGTGGTGGTCGGATTACATCAGGTTGTAATCTGGATGTCAGACTAGGTTGGACAAGCCCAGAATCCACAGGCATGAATGATAGTACCCACTCATCAGAGACATCTTCTGAAGTATCATCTTGTTGTTTTCGTCTTCTCAAGCTTGGAATAAGAGTCAATGCTTGCTCTTTTACAGAGTCTAGACTTTCTTTTCCAATGGCATCATAGCGTACCTGTATGGACGTGCTTTGAAATGATCTTCCATGCATACTTTGTTGCTGATTCAGGTCCCCTAGATATTGTGCTGCAGCAATAACTGGATCTCTTATCGTAGCAGCACTGAACTTCCTTGTCCATCCTTTCAGATATGGTACATGAATTACAGTATCCCATGGAGGATGTTCCGTAGGAAGGTCTTGGATTATCACACGACTATCATCATATTGCGGTGAGAGCCACCCCATCTTTCGAGGGGCTGTGGGAAGATTCCAGAGTATCTCATCAACAATCCGTTTTCTGGGAGAGCGATAGAATATAGGACTAACACAGGAACGTTGGTAGGTCTTGCTCACCTGTGGGTGATTTACTCCATTATCAACCCAAATCACTTCTTGAGCTGTTTCCTTCAAGATCTGTAGTAGCGTTATCTCAAGAACTGACAGATTCTTTCTGTTAGTATTTGGAAGCATCTTCTCAAGATCAGGCCAACCATCTACCACAACGATTCTATTCTCAGTATCAATATCTGTGGTCTTCAGAATCATATCTCGTACTTTTTCAATTCCAGCGGAGTCGTTCTCAAAGAGAAATCTATCTGTTTCATCTCGTACACTAACAAATCGAATTCTTGCTAACAATTCACTAAGTCTGGTATATTCAATCTTAGTAATTAGCTTCTTCTTCCGGAGTGCATGAAGTCCAAACCTCATCTCTGTTATTTTTTCATTGGGATAATCTCCTAGAAGGTCTACCCAGAAGAGGGTGCTTTTTGATGTTGTTTCCTCTAACTCTGCAAGGTGGTTCAATAGATGCCAATTCTTTGCCAACCATGCTGCACTCTTTCCAGAGGTAGTTGGAGAGGGAACTGAGATATATTGAGTAAAGAATACATCATCTTCCATTCGTTCTTTGAAAGGATTCTCAAGACTGACAGAAATTGGAGGACTGATACTCTTGAGGATAGAAATATCACCTTTAGCTGGAGTCATTGTTATTGCTATACGAGGAGCTGGCTCATCACTAGCTTCTTTCTCGACTCTAAGCGTCTTCCATTGACCGTTAAACTCTCCGTTTGTTATTCGTTCTGTAAGCTGTTCAACAAGCTGGTCAAAAGCAATCTTTGTGTTGCTGAAATCTTGAGTAACATCCAGAGTTACTACTCCCTTCCAGAGGTGCTTTAGTTCAATGACATCACCAACGAGTGCATTATATTCAGAGAGAAGTGCATCCTCGTACGCATCAAGCTGGGTGAGATGGGGTTTAGGCGGAACAGATTCCAACATACTATTCCATTCAGGTTCTGTTAGAAATCTCTTCCATGCATTAAGAACCGGAACAAAGACCTCAGGTTTCTTGGTGCGAGGTCTCTTTCCATATAGATTGAAATTGAACCCTACCTTTGTCTTGATTTCAAGTATCATTATTGGAATCCAGATGTATTTCCCTGCTTTTCTCTTTGCTCGAGCAAAGAGTGTCAGGTCAATCTTTCCAGATCCATTCTTTCCCTTTACTGGAACCTCTGCGAGGTATTGCAATCCAGAGGGTGTTTGTAGAAGAGTATCTCCAGCAAAGACTACTTCTCTGAGAGACCGTGGGTGAGAGAAACCCGAGAGTAGTACTCTATGCCAATCATTTCCCTCTCGTGCGGACTTCTTGGTAACATCCTCAATGAACTTGGATATCTCGATATCTGTGACTATTCCGTTCTCTATGTGATTCAGGATAGTTTCGCACTTTTCTTTGATGTATTCTTCATATGAATTTGCTTGAATCGACTCTATCTTTTCAATGAGAAACTCAACACCAATGTCTGAGGATATTCTCTCAACCTTTCGACTGATTCCCTCTTCTCTTCCAGACTTGGTTCCATAATGAGTTCGTATCTCTAACACGATTTTACGAAGCTCTTTGTCAGCACCAGGATAGAAATTCTTTCGACCAGTCTTTCCTTGAGTGTAAATCCAATCTAGGTAGGGAATCAGTCTGTGAACAAGAAGCCGAATATATCTCTGTGAGTCAATGCGAGGGACATTGTAGATGAAACATTGTCTACAGAGTTCAACAAGATGGGCACGGATCATATCGCCGAAATCAAGCGCAGGGAGAGTTGGATGAGCGAGTAGTACACGGGGATTCCTAGAGTTCCCGCGATATCCCGCTCGAATGTTTGTCTTGACATTCTTTCTAGGAGGAGTCTTGTCAGCTACTTTCTTTGTAAGAATCTTCTTCGAACCATTTGGATATTCTCTGATCTCATAGAGGTCTGAATCAGGAAATGGATATCGAGGAACTAGAATATCTCGTAACACAGACCCTGCAAAGTTGAGCAATGCATTGAGGGGACCAACAGTTCCCTCTCGCCAGCTGTACACCCGCTTGGACTCTTTGTTACCGTATAGTCGTGTGCTCTTCCAAAGCATCCTAAGATAGAGATTCCTCAACACAGACTCCACATTCTGAACTGAGGCGAAGTCATGGGAACCCTGTTGTCTGTCCAATCTCTTTTCTCTACGAACATTTTCCCATATGCTCTCAATTTGCTCATAGAAATTGACTGTCTGACTATTCTTTCGTTTGTATGCTAGGTTCACAAGAGCGGATAATCCAGAGTAGATTGCAGTAGCTAAGACCACGTTCGGTCTGAACTCCTGTACTTTCCGCCCCATTATAGACTCCTCATAATACTATCAGATTAATTATTTATAAGTAATTCTCGCTATATTGGAACTCCTTATTCAAAATAATAAGTCTTCATAAGCCATTTTTGACAAAAATAAGCCTTCATAAATTTTTTGTTTAATAAGTTTAAATATGGAAAATATGATACTAGTACGAGTTCAAAAGACTCCTTCTGAACAGGAAGGGGAGTGAATTCAACTGACCGAAACGGGTCAGAAGTTTAAATATGGTAGGCGAATGCGATGGCTCGGTCCCAAGGAACAACAATCAGTGTCAAAGTCCCTGTTGATTGGGATTCAATGACTAAAAGGTCTAGACAGAGGATGAGACAGATTGTTGGGAGGGATACTAGAGCAATACGCGCATTCCTTGGCATTATTGAACACCATGAAAACAAGTTGCTGACGGGTCGTAAGAAAAAACGGATTCATGATGGAAATTTGGACAAGCTCACATTGACCGCGCTCCGAGTAAAAACCGGTTTTGGTCAAAGAACATCTGTCCCTCATGACATGAAAACACGCTTTCCAAGAATGTCTTTAAACGAGTTGACTGAGTGCAGGCAGACTGCTGTTGCACTCTATGAGAGCTATCTTGCCCTAAGGGATAAGAAAGGATGGGATGCATCTCGTCCCCGTGCAGCTAGCTCAACTCGAAGAATACCCAGATGGGTGTTCTCTCAGAGATTCAAACTAGTGTACAATCACACTTCATCAACTCGGTGGTGGCTAAATCTTCGTGACTCTCTTGATTCCGCACCAGAAGGAAAAAGAGTTCATGATAGACTAGTGATTCCTTTGAAGGTGTCACCATTTCATACCAACCAGTTTCACAAGGGTGAGGTGAAGGCTATGCAGATCTTCACTGATCGATTTCGAAAGTGGTGGGTGACATTTGCGGTTCGTATCGCAAAACATGAACCAACAGGTTTCCAGCGACCTCCAGCAGTCTTGGGTATCGACCTAGGTATTGAGAAGGCTGCTTGCACAACACTAGTCACACCTGAGAAAGTTCGAGAAACTCGATTCTTCAAGCAGAAGGATAAGGAGGATTCCATTAGGAAATACGACCGTCTTGTTGCTGAACTTCAGCGAGAGGTTGACACACGTCGCAACAATGGACAAGGAATGGACAAAGTCCTATTGAAGCTCAGAAGACTAAGGTCAAAACGTGAGAATGTGTCACGTGAATTTGACAGGGTTCTCCTGAGA
>SOKL01000159.1 GCA_004376265.1 Candidatus Thorarchaeota archaeon | reverse complement strand
AGTGTCACATGTCCTGCAACTTTTACAAAGTCTAAAGCTTGAGTACAAGCCACACAAGCACCAGATGCTTCGATGACCGCATCAGCACCTTGACCATCAGTTTCGTTATTCACAATACTTACAGGATCGGACTCACTCTGAACGTCAATCGTCAAATCAGCTCCGATTTTTTTCGCAATATCAAGACGCCATTTATCGGCAGTCACACCAGTTACAATGATCTTACCAGCTCCCATGGACTTTGCAATTTGCGTTGCCATTAAGCCCATAGTACCAGGTCCCTGGACTACTACAATGTCACCAGGGCAGATTGGAGTCTTGTCTATCACCGAGTGTACAACACATGCAAAGGGTTCTGCAAGCGCGGCCTCCTCCAGTGAAACACCCTTGGGAACTTGATGGACAATATAATCAGGTACTACTAGATACTTTGCAAACGCACCATTAGCATTGGAAGTTCCAAGGATTCTCTTATCAGGAGCTGTGCATCGATTCATATGTCCAGTCTTACACTGATGACACTTTCCACAATAAGCAGTGGCTGGAGAAACAACACGATTGCCAACTGCCACAGAAGTAACATCTTCACCTACTTCAGCAACTTTCCCACTATATTCATGCCCTAAGACAACTGGAGGTGTATAGAACGCCTGATCGTGTTTGATATGAATATCCGTACCGCAGATCCCAGCGGCAGCAACTTCTATGAGAACCTCATCCCTCTTGGGTTTAGGAATATCAATCTCTCGGAGTTCTAGGTTGCCAACTCCACGAGCAGTTTTCATTAAACCTCTCAATCTAGTGACCTCTTATTGTGTAATGTTCAGTGTGTTATAGAATGTTACGGAACGGGATGTAGCCTATTCACGTTTCAAAGAGTTGAAAAAATCTGGAGGTTCGTCTCCTTGGTCCAACGAACGGACCCTAAAACCAGTGCTCAATTCTCCGCGAATCTTGCTTGCTGTCTGAGCGCCTACGAACCGCTTTCGTACATTAGCCTCTTTTCCTAACCAGATGTACACATTCTTGTTTGCATCATCTACAATGCAGAAAACACGGTCAGGTTGCAGACTTTCTTCTGTCAAGTCAATGTCTAGAGTTGTGCCATCCTCCTGCATCTCTACTGCATTGACCATGTGGTTTTCCTCTTGAAACACTAATACGTAACTCATCTTTGAAATACTTTGCTCAATGGTTTATCTCAATCCCAATTTAGACATGATAAACTAAGAGTGTAGGTATTACCGGGGCATTGAAATAATGAAAGGTAATCAGACACGCTCGAAACTGGCCCTGACTGTACTACCGCAGTAATTACACTGAGCCTCTAATGGTCCAGTCCAGTCAATTCCTTCGTATGATAATCCAGCGCCACAAGACGGGCATTTTTCAGGTAGTCTCACTGTGGTCATCTCTCTACCATCTGAATGTCGCTGACCACGTTCTTGTTCTGGAATAACGAAAGAAGGTGCCTCGACTGTAAATCCACGAGCTATACTAGTAGCCACTCCTGAACCCGCTCTGCACACCTTCATTATGACGATGATCACGACAACAACCATAATTATTGGAATAATCATAAACATCATTGTGAAGGTTCCAAACATATTGCCAATCATATCAAAGAAATCGAACTGCAACCATTTCTCTCCTTAGGAACTGTGTTCAGTTCCCATCGAATCTTGAGGACTTATTACCTTTTGTGACTGAAAATTACCATAGCTCCGACTTCGGAACTTATAAAACGAGCCTAAGATTGCTGGCAAAGACAGTAATCGAAGGAGACTAAATGACAAATGCAAATTCCTGTATTCTTGCTAAGGAAGCTCTACATCAAAGGGAGCCTCGAAAATGTTGACGACGGATTTTCCTTCAAACTGAAAAACTCGTTGGCTCCAGGGACAACCACTGCTTTTGCACCTATCAAAGTAAATGATACTGAATACGCTCTAGATGCTACCACCATCAGATCTGAAGATATTGAGATTTTGGGATCGGAAGTTGGAGAAGATAACACATTTCCTATCAAAGTAGGTGTGGAAATAGAGATATTCGTCAAGGGTGAACCATTACAAGCAGGTGAGCATAAATTAGACCTCTCACTCACGACTAAAGAAGCAGGTGTACTTGCTTTCGATGTCACAGATTCCATCTAAATCAAGACACTGCAGAGGGCACTTTACCGTTTCATGTGTGTTCTATAAATCTCCAGAAGAGTTTTCAACAAAGAGGACACGTTTTGTTTCGGTGACAGGTTGTGTATATAAAAATACGAAGTGATGGATCTCTTGGTCTTGGCCGCGGAACCGAGGGAGCTGAAGAGATAACATTGGGCTATGGAGAGGCCCACATGATATCCGCAGCCTTAGAAAAACTCGCACAGACAGCACGTAGCTATAAACAAGAATACCTCAAGACTACAAATGTCGGTGGAGGAAACAAAATCACATTTAATCGAGCTGATGATGGTACGATTACAATCTCAGGGGACAGACAGACCTACATCTGCACTGAGGATGAAATCAGACAGATGGCAGACCATCTAAAGAACTTGCCACCTGTTGAAGTTGCACCTCCCTCAGACTATGTGAAGAAAATCAAGCCGTCAGAGGGTATGTGTTTGGCTATCACCAATGGAGGGAAGACTATCAATGTCAGACTCCCTGAGGCAGCCATAATACAGACTGCACTTCGAAGCAGTATCAATTCCAGATTCTTCAATGAACCTATCTCAATCGGAAACCGGAAATTCATTGTCAGCAGAAGCAGCGACTTGAAATGGCAACTTGATGATGCAAGTACGACTATACGTTTTACAGCCTATGAGGTTGAGGCGTTAGTCGCTGGACTTCATAATGGAGTATTGGATGTCCTCATGGATGTTGTCAAGAGTTTTGGATCTGATGATGTTTCAGACATCAGGGTGAAGAGCCAACTAAAGCGTATCGAACAGGAAGCGACTGAACTCTTTGGAGAAGACAAGGGTGCAAAAGGATTGGTCAAGGATCTTACTAAAACAACAAAGAAAATCATTGGCATTGACGAATATGCTGATGAACGCGCTCACAAGTTTATTTCCATGTGTAATCATGTGTACGGCCAGATGAACACTAAATATATCGAACCCTTATTCGACCTCTTCTCAAAGGTATTTGTAGTAGAAAACAGGTAGTGAGTGGACCGGGATGCTCACTTTCCACAGATGATGTCGTCATCCCTAACGAAAGGTTGATGAGATTTCAAACCATACTGTATTCGAAACAAGATGAATCGAAAGCGGAGAAACAAGAAACCAAAGGTTTCACCTATTGGTAACACAATTCCCTCCAGGTATAGATCACATCCATTCATGCTTACACGGTGGATGACAGACATCAATAACTTTGCAAAAAAGAAGAAACGCAAGAAACCTAGAGCATTAAGACACCCAAACAATTAGACACGATACGATTAGCTCAGCTTGTCAGACTGCGTTTCAAGCAGTGCGGTAGACCAGGGATAACGCTCTATAATCCGGTCCATCAGACGGGCTACCTTCAATTCTTCAGAGGTTCCTGAATATACGAGGAGTATAACAAGTCCACCTCTTGTACGCTTGAACTTCTGGTACATTGTCTTGCTTGTATTAATCGAATCACAAACTATCATGACTTCTGCTTGAGGTATATCCAGGTCACGTTCACCAACTGGAGACATCACGAGAACGTTTGTATTGTCATCCTCTCTGAAAGATCTGAGAACCTCACCTTTATCGCGTGTTGCTCCAGTAATTGTGAGGACATTCAAACCAGCCTTGGATAATACATCTTCTACTTGGGACACCATTTCCAGATAGGAGGTCAAAACTACTGATTTCTTGTACTTGACGGCAATCTTCAGTACGCTTGTAACTTTAGCAGAGATAGTAGGGAGGGTTTTACGCAGCTCGCTCACATTGAAGTAATGTTTCAGATAATCATTGTGAAACATCCTGAGGAACTGCTTCGGAGGCATAGCGTAGACATATTTTCTAAGCATCAAAAGACCGGAATAACGACCCTTCAGCTCCTCTGTGATAGGTAGTCGTTCAATCATGAGATGAACTCTTCTGGCATCACCATCAACAAGATGGAGGTTATCGTCTTCAGCAAGCTCACTCATAATGTCTGCTCGTGTGTTCCGAATCAACTCATCAATGACTTTAGATATCGAGCGAATCCGACTATCGTTGACTGTACTCACTGTAAGAAAGGTTGGTTCCAGATATTCTTCCACATCTGTATCATAGAGGTCTTCCATGGTGAAAACCTCAGCACCGGGGAAGTGTTGTTTGAGTGTATCAAGTTCTCTCCTGATTTCGACTTGCTCCTGTGTAAATACTGCATGATCATCACGAAGAGTCCCACTCATACCAATGAGCCATTTACCCTGCAGGGACATGAGCAACGTCGACCAGGGGAAAACAATGGCCGTCCGCCCACCAGACCTACGGACAAGCGTATCGACCTCATTAATGAGAACAATTTCAAAAGGTTCTAACAAAGAGGGGTCTTTCTTGAACATGCCATCTAG
>SOKL01000371.1 GCA_004376265.1 Candidatus Thorarchaeota archaeon | reverse complement strand
TTGCAAAACGTCTGGGTGCTAAAATTGTTCGGAAAGAAAAGATTCAGGAGATTAAGAGACCAACCACAATTCAATCAACAGAAGACCGCGCGCATGTCGAACTCTGGGCGAAAGCAACAATGCCTGCGTCTATAGCAACATCCCAGAAATCAAAGAAGGATGATAAGAAGAAGGAAAAATCCAAGTCAAAGGTTGTCACAAGTAGGAAGACCAATACGAAGAAATCCAACAAGAAGAAGAAGTAGTGGTCCCCGAAGAGCACAATCGCTTCGACGGGAACCATGATGGTGATTTACCACTCGCCCTCTTCGTAATCTGGTATTCCTATACCCACTCTACGCAGAAATGTACTACTCCACTACGTATGAACTTTGTGACCATATACGCCCCAATGTTATCTGCAAAGACACATAGGTAAAACCGCCTAGCAAATTGGAACCTATTCCGGAAGGTGAAGACACGGGGCTTCCAGACTACTAGGATTCAACATTGTGAAGTCCGCTGAAGAAGAGAAAGTAATCTTTTGTAACGACCTAGATGAAACTCCTTACTCTGCGCCTTCGGCCTTGGTATCCTTACCGTCAAGCGGAAAGGTCCAACCCGCCGTTTCACCTTGTCATCTAGACGGGTCTTAAAGAAGAGAGGTCCAAAGAAGTACCGAGGCTTCATCTTTGTATACTCAATCGTATGCAGGTCAATGACGAGCTTATCCCTTCTTCCATAGTCCAGCTTTACATTCTTGATGTTGTTAAGGTAGATGTAATCAAGACTCCCATAGTGGGGCTTGGTCTCAAGGTCAGGATACAAGATGTAATGCCTCTCACTGTATTTCTTGTCAACAACATGCTCGAACCCGATAAAGAAGACCCGGTTCTCTGTGACTGCTACGAATCCTCCCCTCCGTCGGTTGAACCCACCGATCTCCACAACCGCCGAATCTACCAACATAACTGACTCTGAGTGCTCCACCACAGTCTCGACGACATCCTTCATCATATGGAAAATCACATCAGCTATCTGAAAGTAACGCTCAGGGATGTCCGAGAACTTTTCCCCTCTGAACCTCTTATCGAATGGAGAGTCAAATCCCGTTCGAAACATGATATCTGCGAAAATATCATGAGTCAAAGTGTTCTGACTAAGAACAGGAAATCCCCTAAGCATCAAGTCCACGGACATCCTGTACAGTCGCATATGCTGTTCATGAGTAGGAGGGTGAGGGTGTGGTTCGGTTGGTTCTGAAATTGTTCGTAAGACACCCTGCAGCTCTACCCAGTCCTTCTCAACGGAATACCCACCGAGTACTATCTCTTCAGCCCGTGAAATAGCCTTCTCAATGTCCATGTGGGTCACCCAAGTGCGCTAGCCGCTATAATCCCTATCTTGAGACCTAACATAGCCAGTTCTAGAGCGGCTAACAGCCTTATGTGACCATACGCACTGCCGCTCTTAAGCGCGTTGAATAGCCACCTCAAACCTCCGAACAAGAACCCGTGTGTCCGCGCCTCGGCGAAGGCCCTACCCACCTCTGGTGCACTACCACCCGAATATAACCTTGAACTATACGCTTGTATTGTTACCTGTGCAAGGATTAGCATCTGAAGGATCAACTGAGGGATAACACCTGTAGTATCAGTCAGTTGGCCTATCAACTGGAATGTGAGTAAAAACACCGCGCCACCAACTAGGTGAGAAGCCTGATGAATCAACCAATTGGCGCCTATTTGGAACCATGTCACCTCGGTAATATCTATAATGACTTCAGCCGCTTGACCATATATTACAGTACCTGCGACTCCGCCAGCGGGTTGACTTTCCGCTCCATACGCAACCAAGTTTCTTGCAGTCCTGATTGTCGATACTGCGCGGAAAGCACCACCTATCATCATAAAGGTGAGCTGTGTCAGGATGAGGTTCGTCAGATGGTCACTCGTGAACTGGAAGAAACTAAACCCTTCCTCATCCATGAAGGACGTATCCCTACCGAAGGCAGAGAAGCCAGCTCTTAGTGGAACTTCAAGAGCCCAAGAGATAGGGGACCAACCAAACGCATTGCTCATGAATATATCAAGACCGAACAAGGCGGTGTTAGCACCCATTGCAAATGCACCATGGGCCGCCATATAGATACCACCAGCCAACATCCCTATGCCAACTAGTATCATGACGGGCTTCAATACCGCATGATCTACTTCTTGTTGGTTCCACTTATCCTGATATTCTAAAGCATATGCGTTATCGATAGACATGTGGAGATACTGATAATCATAGAACACTAGGTTACTAATTCGACCAACAATATCATTCGCTGCTATGGTTGCTGGGTCATTATTCCATATCTGGAGGGTCAAGACCGGTGAAGTGACTACAACATCTTCTCGCCCTGATTCAAAGATTTGAGCCTCAGACCGCTTGAAATCAGTGGAAATAGTAACTTCTGTAACCAATCCCGTTAAGGAGCTTATGCCAACAATCTCAACAGAGTACTTGTTTGCAAAGTCCTTTTCGGACTGGTGGAAAATACTATCCAAGTCTATCCTGATTGTTGTGTCTGAGCTCTCGTTAAGGACCAATACCTGATGGACTCGAACCTCCGTGTCAAGTCCCCAATTGAAGGTCACGTTGTACTCCATGAAATATGGCCCATTTGCTAAGTTTAGGTCATTAGTGTTAATATCAAACTCGATATAGCTTGCCCTTGCCTGTGGGTAGCGTAGCATTGGGTAATCAAAGATGTCATTACTCAGGTCACCTGTATTATCCGCGCTCTCCCAACCAGTAACCTCCTGAGTAGGTTGACGCACAAAGAACGTGTCTCCAAAGGCATACTCTTCCACACCATCATAGGTGTCAGTGGTGAACCAATCTGCTCCGCCAGTGTCATGAATCTCGCTTTTTGTGATGATGTCCAGTTCGCCATCTCCCTCTAACCATTCCTCCATCCAACCCTGTTGCGAGAGGACCTGCAATTCATCCCACTGCCGGATACCAATCCGAGGGTTGATGATGGCATCCTTCTTTGCAGCAGCACCCCAGAGATTCATCTGATTGCCTGAGGCGATAAACTGCATATAGGCACCCGCGTACGAAGTGTTTGCAGATGTCATGACATGATCATACGTGATTGACGTTGACACACCATAACTGACAATACCACCTCCAGAATTGTCGGCTTGGAAGGTAACAGGATTAGCGAGCTGTGTGGTTGTACCACCATACCCCGCATAATCAATGAACTTCCGGCCCTGTTGAAGTAGTCTTGTGGTGTCGAAAGCTATTCTAGGCACGAAATCATCCAGATCAGCTGGCAACATCCTACCAACGTCTGTGGGGAATGTTGCACCTGAACGCCGCTCGAGTCCGATAGAAACAGAAACCGCCCACCTGTTAGATGTCTCAGCTGTCACCTCATACACAAGTGCGCCATCATCACGATACTTCCAGAGGTACTTTATCCATACTCCTCCACGCGCACTCCCCGCTAACTTCTGGAAATTAACCGAGTACTCTGGAACAGGACTTCCATCATCGGAATCGAAGTAGGTACCTGATAGAAGGACATCGCCTGAAACCTGACCTGTCTTGAAAGTTGACCCTAGACCTGATGTAGACGCCACCAGACCAGATGCCAGTGGGTTGCCATCGGGCTTAGTGATGTCCAGTTCGAGCTGGACTAGATTACCATACCATAAGGCATAGTTACGAGGATGAAATCCTCTATCAATGTTTGGACCAGTGTATACAGACGTTACTTGCGGGGCTATGTCGAATACCATATCAAACAAATACCCACTACTGCCGACAGGCAAAATCATGTCATATGCAAGGTCATCATCAACATGGACATTGAAGACATCTTGTATCTCTATGTAGAGAATCTCGGCATTGTACTTCCTTGGGTCGCCGTTCAAAGTATGAGTAAAGCGGAAATCAAGTTCGGATGTGAACAAACTAGTTGTCTGGAGCCGACTCAGTGAAACACGATATAGTGTAACACCAGAGTACTGATTGTACCGACTTGCTTCTTCTTGACTGGGTCCAAGAGGATCGTACCGACGCCGGAACGACTCCAGATATGCAAGCCATTCGGGTGTCAACTCATCTTCTCTAGTGAGGTCAGGATTGGCGACATCACTGTAGTCCACAGGACTCCCGGTTTCTACATGAGTTCCATACAGGTCAGCTGCGAGAACATCAAAATCTGTATCTAGAAAACCGGGATGTGATGGCAAAATCGCGTTCCAAGACCTTACTGCTATCTCTATCTCAATATCGCCAGGCGGAAAGAGATAACGAGTGCTGGCATCAGAATAGATGTTATCATCCTCACCAAATACTTCCTTGTATAGGACGAAACCGTTTGATGAGAACTCAGCAGTATACTCCTTCCCACTCTCTATCTCGAAGCCCTCGTCGAAGGTGTAGCGATACCGACGTGAAGACGCCCACGCGTCTGATGAGTCAGGGTCAAGGAAGTTATGGTCACTGGTCACATCGTTGTAGTCGTAATATTGCTTGTGACCATCTACTATGTAGAGCGAATCGCTTGTGAGGTCCATTAT
>SOKL01000388.1 GCA_004376265.1 Candidatus Thorarchaeota archaeon | reverse complement strand
ATAGATCACCTCGGAAACCTGGAGCTAAGATGATGGATCGAGGAATGGCATCTTTCATTATTATTGCTGGATTCACAGCTTTTCTCGCTTCCCTTACTGTGTTTATGTGGTCATTACAGGTATACGGTGGCTGGATTCCAGGCCTTACAGGTCCTGTAGTTGATTGGAATTTGGATATTTCACCAATAACTGGAATTTCTTGGGAGTACGTCCTTGCTCACGCGCGTACTGCAGTCTTTGCCAGTGTGGTCTGTTTTGAGCTACTATTCGTGTGGAATTGTCGGGATGAATACCGTCCTGTCTGGAAAACTAAAATTCGCGACTCAAAGGTCCTAATGGTTGCAGTAGCATTATCATTGATATTGACCCTCTTGACAATTTACTTCCCACCAATGGCTGCGATTTTTCAGACGGTACCAATCAATGCGATAGATTGGGGTGTGATTGTACTGACTTGTATTCCAGCTCTTCTAATTCCCCCTCATATCATATTTCGCCACAAAAAATCAAAGAACGACTAAGATGGAAGACGAGTGTCTAGCCAATTGTATAAATCGCTGAGAACAATTTCCTTCTCTGGCTCTTCGTAAAGTTGATGGTAGAGACCATCATAGGATCTCCAAGTCTTATCAGCGGAGCTGAGGTTTTCGAAGAACTCCTTATTCTTCTCTGGTATCACGGATTTATCTGCCCCCGCTTGTTGAAGAAAGACCGGCATAACGATGTTTGATGCAGACCGAAACGCATCTTTCGAAGCTTTCAACGCTTCTGTCCCGAATCGAGGAGTCACAATGTTGAATCTCAGAGGATCGTTCTCCAATCTCTTCACATGCTCCTGGTTTCTGGAAGCGTCTGAATAGTTCGATCCAAGAGAAAAGTATCTCTTCACATTCAAGATTGACAGTATTCTTCCTGCAATTCGCACGCCGGCACCAATACCTATGCTTTGACTTACTGCTGGACACTGCAAAAGAAGTCCATCCACGGTCCTTGGATACTTTGCGACATAACGAATTGCGTTTACTCCTCCTAGTGAAAATCCAAAGAGGTATGTTATTTTGTTCAGATATGTGTCCTTCACCTGCATGATCAAGTTCTGAATATCTTCCACGTACTCCTCAAAACTCATGACATGACCTTTCGTCCCCGAGTAGCGTCCAAATCCCCGCAGGTCTGGTGCAAAGACTGCAATTCCTTTCTCGGCGAGATATTCTCCAATACCCGACATGCTTCCTGCATGACCCCCAAACCCATGAAGTGCAACAACAAGAGCTCTTGGTTTATCATCTTTAGGACGCCAAAGCGCCAGAAACATCCTGGTTCCGTCAAAGCCGATGTACTTGCTTTCCTTGTAAATCAAAATGGACACCACTGCATAGTTGGAAGCTGATACCGCTATTTATCTTGTCTATACAAAAGAAGAGAGGGACTGGCCATCATGGACCAGTCTCAAAGAAATAATTAGAATCTGTTTGGCTCAGGAGTCTCTCCGGAATAGTCGTAGAAACCCATACCTGACTTACGGCCGACCCATCCAGCTCTGACCATTTTTCTCAGGAGTGCAGGGGCTCTATACTTTCCGTCTTTGAACTCATCTACAAAGTAGTCGCTGATATACAGTAATGTATCTAACCCGACAAAATCTGCAAGTGTCAGCGGACCCATGGGCCAGTTCAGTCCCAGTTTGATAGCGAGGTCCATGTCCTCTACGGTGGCAACTCCTTCTTGGATAGCAAAGATTGCTTCGTTGATAGCAGGAACCAGTAGGCGATTCACTGCAAAGCCCGGAGCCTCGTTCACAAGAACTGTCTTTTTGCCTACCTTGTGAGATACCTCCTTGATAACCTTCACAGTGTCATCAGTTGTGGCCTGACCCTTGATTATCTCAACGAGTCCCATCACGGGCACTGGATTGAAGAAGTGCATTCCTATGAACTTCTCAGGTCTCTTTGTGACAGCGGCCATTTGAGTGATGCTAATGCTTGAAGTGTTTGAAGCAAGAATGGCATGCTCAGGTGCTGATTCATCAACCTCTCTCCAAGTGTCAAGTTTGAGGTTGACAATCTCTGGAATTGCTTCGATGACTAGGTCAGCATCCTTCACTGCCTCTTTTAGATCAAGCACTCCAGTGATTCGTCCGAGAGTGGTATCCAACTCTTCTTGTGTTATTCGTTCCTTCTTGAGACCACGTTCTAGATTCTTCTTGATCGTGGCCATACCTTTGTCCACAAACTTCTGGTCGATGTCACGCATCGATACTTCATAACCCGCCTGAGCACAAACATGGGCGATTCCATTGCCCATCTGCCCTGCACCCAGCACTGCGATTTTCTTTATCTCCATAGTAAACAACCTCTGATAACTGATAGAATCTATACTGGGCTCGTAATAGCTTGTAAATATGTGTGACTGTTTTGTTTGTGCTGAGAACATCACCGTTATTACTCAGATTTGGAACTTTGGATTTCTTGGAGATGTAACAATGCCTCATGACGATTCTTCAGAACAATGTAATTCCAAGAAATCAAAGAAACACGTGTGGGCAATCGGACTTCTTGGTGTTGGAAGTGCAATCTGGTTTCTATTAAGAACGGGATGGAAACCTTCCAGAATCGCGTATCCGTGTCAACAGGTTGCACTAACGAATATTGAGGTATTCAAACTCATGCTCTTGACTGCAATACCCACTCTGACTACAATTCGTTCAACACTAAGTCCACTAAAACCTGTGGGAATCCTCGTATTACTGCTCGTGGGCTCTGCGTTCATCACCAGTGATTCAGGAATACAAGCACTTGGTTTCACTTTTGCTCAGGATACTTCAGACTACAATCGGATTCCCATTCAGTTAGAAGAAAACGTCGCACTTGCTTCTGAGCACACATCAGATGTGTTCCTTGCCCAGAATGTTACAGGTGTCGAAGGTAATGTTACACCTGCAATCAGTGCACTCTTTGAACTAATGGAGATTGAAGGATTGCATTTCTATAACACGACCTTCGAACCAACTGGGCTCATAGAACGTGATGATGTTGTTCTTCTCAAAGTGAACGGTCAATGGACCCAAAGAGGAAGTACCAACACTGATCTCGTTAAGGCTGTCATAGAGGCTATAGTTAACCATCCTGATGGATTCATTGGAGAGGTCGTTATTGCGGATAATGGACAGGGCTTAGGCCGCTTGAATTGGCCAAGCGCTAATGCCTTTGATAACAGCCAGGCAGTTGAGGATGTTGCGAACCAGTTTCTAGATTACAATGTATCAACAGTCCTCTGGGATATGCTTCGATACGATACGGTAGATGATTACGATTTGGGTGATTTCAGTGAAGGATATGTCAGAAGCAGTAGCTGGGACGCTGATACAGAGATTTTCACGTCGTATCCAAAATTCATTACGGATGCAGGTTTCTATGTCAGCTTCAAGAATGGTGTTTGGGATAACACGAATGGTTTCGATTCAGACAGACTGAAAGTCATAAACATGCCAGTCATGAAATCACATTTCCGATATGGTGTGACTGGTAGTATCAAGAATTACATGGGTGTCCCTCAAGGCTATATTGTACCTTCAGTTGACCCAGGCATACCCCACGAACACTTCTCAATTGCACTTGGTGGTATGGGAACTCTCATGGCTGAAACACGAATGCCCATTCTCAATATTCTTGATATGATCTGGGTGAACGCACATCCAATGGAAAACTCCTCCCTGAGAGGTCCTTGGTCCACATATTCCTCTGCGAGCTTCACGGATATCATTGGAATTAGTCAGGACCCAGTAGCGCTTGATTACTGGGCATCAAAGAATATACTGGTTCCCACTGCGGAATACCTTGGATACACAGAACATTCTTCACTCGATCCAGACTATGCCCCTCTAAGTGATCAAGCCTTTGGCATAGAAGAGATGGATGAGTCATTCCATAATTATCTGAATAGATCCAGAAGCGTTCTTGCAGATGCTGGTTTTCAGGTGACAATGAACACGACTGAGATGAATGTGTTTGTGACTACAATAACTCCTACCACTCCGACTGGAACTCAACCAACTGGACCTGGTCTTCAGATCAACCCA
Source organism: Candidatus Thorarchaeota archaeon (assembly GCA_004376265.1). Classification (GTDB taxonomy): domain Archaea; phylum Asgardarchaeota; class Thorarchaeia; order Thorarchaeales; family Thorarchaeaceae; genus SMTZ1-45. The sequence goes on along the minus strand of SOKL01000388.1, from coordinate 513 downwards.
TTAATGTTGGCAATTCTCATACCAATTTCTGCAATTCTGGTGGTGGGTGCGGTAGCATTGGTTAAGCGAAGAGGGTTGACAACAGCTGCAAAAAACCTAGACAATCCTGGACACTGGTCAGAGAGTTGTCGCAAGTAATGTACTGAATTCTGTATGGGCTTATATTCATCCACAAAGACCATCTTCTGATGTTGGTCCACAGGGCATACAGATACGAACTAGATCCCCACAACCATCAGAGGACATCCCTTCACCGACATGCTGGAGTTGCACGTTTTGCATACAACTGGGGTCTTGACCAACGCATCCAGCTCTTCAAGACCAATCAGGGCAAGGCCCGCTTCACCGATGCCATGAGACAGCACAAACTCCTCAACTCCCTGAAGAAGACACAGTATCCCTGGATGTACGAGGTCTCCAAGTGCGCACCTCAAGAAGCCCTCAGGGACATACACAGGGCATTCCAGAACCATCATCGCGGGAGGAAGAGAGGCAAGAGAGTGGGCTTTCCCC
>SOKL01000100.1 GCA_004376265.1 Candidatus Thorarchaeota archaeon | reverse complement strand
GAGTTCCCCTAAACTGGCTGAACCCAGAAATCCTGGGGAAGGATACAAAACAGTGCCCACAACCGCGAGTCTTAGTTCTAGATCACTGTGATTCAGAAAATCAGCAACAACGATTCCAGGTACAAGATCATTGGGCATTAAATCCCCAAAAGTCAGTACTATGAACGCAATTACGAACGCCGTTATCAATCCTAATATCGTGCCTAAACCTTGACCCAATTGAGGTCCTCCATGTATGATGGTATTACAACTCTATATTCGGTCATCGTGTTTTATACCTATGCCGGATGAGTTGTAAACGTCTATCTGAGAGTCAATGTCCAAGTACAGACATCATCACCTAAAGCTCTACACGACTCTTGGAAACTCTCTGCCTGGAATCCTCGCAATTTCATGACAGCATCAAATACACCACTCACAAGAGCACAATATTGCAGACCGGCCATATCTGTGATATGAACTCCAGCACATACTGGACAGTCATCATCTGTAAACTTGATTGTCTGCTTATCTTCACTAATCGAAATACTAGAAAAGAATTGACCTGAGTTTACCTTGTAAGCAAGTTGTAGTGTATTTGCGAATTCGTGAAACGCTCCTGCATGGTCACGAATACGGTCGGCATAGTCCATAAGTAATGTTTCTCCAACACGAAAACCAATATCCTTCATCTTGAAATTGATCATTTCAACTGATTCGCTCGTGCTCATTAGTAGGTTCATCAATTCGCGGTAACTGGCCTGAAACAATACTCGGGAAACTTTCGGTGTCATAAAATTCCAGGCGATCTTTCCTTTAATACCCATAATCCATTCAAACCTTGCATGCTATTGTGAGTCACACTGTTATCAATCTCACAGATATAATTCTTACTCATACATTGACATAGACCCGCATTCATAAATCCACAAGAGAGATTCTTTCTCCGAATAGTGAAACACGTCTAATCCAAGAACAAACGCAACTAAGTGAAGGGTATCATCCCTATCAAATGACCGATCCGCACTCTCATCTATCAGAATCTGGACGACTTATCAGTATGAATGATTTTGAGGGTCTTGCCACGGTAGGGAAGTATACTCTGCAGCGCTTCAAAGTAGGGAATACCAACCTCAGTAGCAATCTCTTGTAATGTCCTCTTTCCATTACATAATTCTATTATGCTTCGATGTTTTTTCTTTACCTTGTCAATGTTGCCTTCAAAAAGAGGAAGTTCAATAATCTCCTTTTGACTTGGTTGTTGTACTTCAGGACATTCCACATGCAGAATATTCCTTGAAACGCACCAACTAACAATCGCGATGGTCTTTTCCACTGGGCGGGACAGATGTTCAGCGATATTGTACACAGTCATTTTTTCGTCTACAATCAAAAGGATGTCAACGCCTAAATTGGAGAACTCTTTCTTGATCTGAGTGTTCAATTCAGATCCGAGCGACATAGTTTCATTATACCTTGCACTACGATGAACCACGCATCTGTGTTGTACAACAACTTCTTCTTCAGGTTCTTCTGCAACAGGCTCAGAAGGTGGTAGAATCTCGGGTTCGGGAAGTAGAACTTTTTCTGGAACGATTTCCGTTTCTAGAGATGATGCGGATTCGATGGGCTCGACAGCTTCCACAAATTCTTCAAGATCAGGTTCAGTTCTGGGTTCATCTTCAATAACAATCGGTTCATCTTCAACCTCAATTGAAATCGGCGGTGGTGGAAGGTCTACCTTCATGAGTAAATCAACCACAGCTTTGGTCCTCGACAATGCACCACCTAGTTGAAAATCAGGTGCGAAGAGTACAGCGAGAACCCATTTGGGATCAACTCTAGAAAGAATGACAATCCCTTTGTCAGTCAGGATGTTTACTAATCTCAAGTCTTCAGCATGGATCTTGAGAGTACCTTTGATTAGTGGTAGTACATCATCTGGTAAAGAAAATGAGAGAAAAGGATGACCATCAGTGGTGATGAGAGCATATCCATCAACCGACTCATCGAACTTTAACTTTGTCAGGACGCGCTCTAATTCCAATAGTCATACACCGAACCTAATGTAGCAAGTATCCATGACACGGCAATCATTCCGATTTAAGTAACTTGGTGCCATCTCCTGAAAGCATAGGCTTGCGCTCTAAAAACTTCACTATTTCTGTAAGCGTTGGATGACTTGCTGCAGAAGACGATACATAGAGAGAGGCTACTGCATTTGCAAGAATGAGTTGATCTTCAGGCAACAGATCGAGAAGAGTCCCATAGATGTTGCCAGCATTCCAGGCATCGCCCGCTCCACACACCACTCGACTCTCAACATCAAAAGATGGGACTGTGGTTGTTTCATCTTTGTGAATAGTCGCTGCGAAGTATGGTGTGTGAAGGTCAATTCGCACTCCAGTTTCCCTAGATACAAACTGTGCAGCCTTCAGCCAATCTAATGGTTTTGACTGAATATCTTGCCAGCGCTTTGAATCATTTGACAGATTTTGTGCGACCCATCTCACCTCATTTTCGTTCAGACCAAACACATCGACTAAACCCTGAGAAACAACTCGTTTGATGAGTTTTCCAACTAATTTTGGATTTCCTGATGGATCACCAATATCCATGAAAGTGACAGCATTGGAGGTTTCTCTCACCATCTGGAACAAGTCATGCGCTAGTTCAGAACCCTTCAGATTGTGATTCAGGTTCACCAGAGCAATAAGGCTACATCCTCGTATAGCATTGATATCATGATCAGTGAGTTCTGAAAATGAGAACTCTTTAGCAGACCCACTATCACTAACCATGAGGTTGACCTTTCGTCCGCGATATTCCGTCTCTATTGAAACCGTTGAAGACAAACGACCATCAACATGAACGTGGTTCAAGTCCAATTCGGGATTGGCTAGTGCTTTAAGTAGAGATACTCCATGGACATCAGTAGTAACAATCAGCTTAGGCTTGAGACCAAGTGTTTGAAGAGCTGAAGCTGTGTTTACTGCATTACCACCTCTTCGAATGAATTGTTCATTCTCAAGCAGATTGCCCCCACCTTGTTCCGCAAGCCCCTTCAAGCCATCAATTAATTTGTCAAGGGACTTGAACGTCACAAAGTGGTCCACAAAGAAATCAGGCAGTACGACTGGATATCCAACGTCCTTTGGATTATTCAGAATAGAGATGAGTCGAGAGTAGTCCAACTCACTCAGCCCCTAGGTATAAACGTATAGCGTTCTAGACCTTCTTTAGTGCAGCCTTGACCATAGCGGTGATGCGATCTTTTTCGATACCCGTCTTTTTCGCAACTTTCGAAATGTCGCAGTACGCTAGGTCGGAGAACGATAGAATACCAGCATCAACTAAGAGTTTGGCTTCAGCAACCTTGACGGCTCTCAGGGATGAGAGTTCTTTTGCTGCGTCGTCGACATCCTTCACAGGTTCTACTTCTTTGGCTAATTTTGCTACCAGTTCCTCAAGATCTTTCATGTATTGTTTCAATGCTGTGACATTCTCAGGATGTGCAGTCTTCCTTCGAAGATCCACTAGTACGCCCATACGCCGAGCATCATCTATTGTGAGACCGACTTGTTTGGTCTCTTCAATACTGAAGCCGCGACCTTTTTTGGGGCGGCCATCTCTTGGTGATTTTACTGTAGGCTCAGCGATAATATCAAAGCTCATCGGTTATACACCTGACTCGGGTTCGTGCCTTTGGACCGCTTATTAGGCTTTCGAGATGGCTGTTGTTTGCCGTCTATACAGGGCTAAGGAGCAAACGCCCTTTTTGGAAGCATCGTAGTGGTTCATGCAGTTTATTATGGAGTATTGACCTATATTGAATGAATAGTCCACTACAGTCTTTGTTTGAATCACTCTCTGTAGCAAAGAGATTACCTACTTTTCCGAGTTCATGAATTGGTCGAATTGAAAGACCGACGTGGTTGCAACTATACTTGATTCGCATACCTCTGTGGAACACACCGCAGTCACATTCAGCGAATTCATCCTTGAAGTCCTCATGGTCCTCACGCCTGTGACCACACGTTTTCTGGGAGTACTTCACTCTGGCGTCTAAGAATGTGCAATTTACAACATTTTAAACCTCAATCTATCTCTAAAACTTTCAGTGCATCTTGTACTCCCATACAAGGTTCTATTTTCCAGACATATCCGTCAATGACTGTAAACTCACTCTGTAATTTTGAAATAAAGATTAATGCCTCATCTGTCTTATCTTTTTCAACCATGATAAGATTATAGACTTTCATCCCGTTATTCCCGTCTGGAGTGCCGAATGCTTGCCATTTCTTAATATAATCTGGTAACTGAGAAGCGCTAACGGTCTTCTCTACAACCTCTTTTGTTTTGGGATATGGATACCATGCTGTTAACATGAAAATCATACTTTTTCACCTTTGTTGACAAATTGAATAATTGAACTATTGGATTTCACAGTTAAAAAGAAACTACTTGTCTACGATATAAACTCTGGCTTCTTGAGGAAGTTTCAATACCAGTTTCATATCTGCCGAAGAGTCAGGTTATATTCTGAATCAAGTCCATGATGGTAATAGTAAGAGACCACTGCGGGGAGTCCCGTTTCATAAGACACGGTACTCGACATCTGAGTGATGCTATCAATGCCGAAG
>SOKL01000204.1 GCA_004376265.1 Candidatus Thorarchaeota archaeon | reverse complement strand
AACATAACCGAGCTCGAAACAGATACAATCTTGAACGCACATGATGCATGGCCACTGAATGCGGCGAAAATACGCGCAGGCGAGATGTTACCTCGTGCAGATTTGGTTGTCTTCCCAGGAAATGTAGAAGAGATCTCACAGGTCTTAGTTGTGGCGAATGAGTTAAAGATACCTGTAGTGCCTGTTGGGGGAGGGGCTGGAACTTGTGGTGGAACTGTTCCAATTTACGGAGGTATTCAACTCGACCTCAAACGGTTAGACAGGATCTACGATATTGATCATTCTTCAATGACAATTAGAGTTCAAGCAGGAGTTGTCGGTATTGATCTGGAGGAAGAGGTCAATCGCCACGGATATACGACTGGACACACTCCAACTTCATTACGTGCATCAAATGTTGGTGGTTTCATTGCAACTCGCTCTGGAGGATCAATGTCCTCTCTTTACGGTAAAATCGAAGACATGACTCTCGGTCTTGAATTAGTCCTTCCTGATGGGTCTATTGTCTCAACCAAAGCTGTACCTCGCCAATCTGTAGGTCCTGATCTTCGGCAGTTATTCATAGGGAGTGAGGGAACTTTGGGAGTAATCACTGAAGCAACATTACGATTGTTTCTGATTCCTGAAGAGAGGCGCTTTCGAAGTGTCAGTTTTTCTGATGTTCACTGTGGTCTCGAAGCAATACGGAAGATTTTCCGAGAAGGGATTATTCCTTCAGTGGTTCGACTCTATGACCCGGAAGATGCAGCTTTAAGCTTCTCTACACATTTTGAATTTGAAGAAGGCCATTGCATGCTTCTCCTGGCTTTTGATGGTGAAACAAGGAAGGTGGAGATTGATGAAGCACGGTCTCTCGAGCTATGTCTTTCTGAAGGCGGCTCAGATCAAGGAGAAGGACCCTCTAAACGTTGGTGGGAGCATCGTTATGACATGTACTATCCAACACTTCTAACAACTGGGGGTTATTCAATCGGTGATACCATCGATATTGTCGCAACCTATGATAAGCTTGAGAAAGTGTATCATGCGATGAAAGAAGCGATGGAGGAACATGAAGCACTGGTTATGTCTCATTTCTCCCACATGTATCAGAACGGAGGTAGTATCTACATGATCTTCTTCACATCACAACCTGATGCAGAAACTGCCTGGGAAACATACAAGAAAATCTGGGATGATGGAGTTGCAGCATGTTTCCGCGAAGGAGGTACAATGAGTCATCAACACGGTGTTGGTCTATCTCGAAGTACCTACATTGCAGATGAACTAGGGTCTGGGTTCAGTGTTCTAAAGAAAATCAAGGAGGCCCTGGATCCTAATGGTATTATGAATCCTGGAAAGCTTGGATTGGGGGTGCGAGAATGATTGACCCGGATAAGATTGCAGAACAAGTGCGAATGTGTGCAGCTTGTCCAAAAATGTGCAGGCATGTGTGTCCAACATTTTTTGCATGGCGCTCTGATGCTCCTACTCCGCATGGTCGAGCCCTACTTTTGCATCAGGAGATTATTGGAACTCACGAGTTGGATAATCGTGGTATTGAAGTTCTATACCAGTGTCTTGAATGTAGTCACTGTTTGACTTGGTGTAAACCTGAGATAGATATTGCAACTCTTGTGGAGATAAAGCGACGTGATCTTGTCCAACAGAATAGACAACCAGAGGGGCTCAAGACACTCACAGAATCTATCAGAAAACATCATAATCCATTCGAAGAACTCCACGCTAAGAGGAACAACTGGGTCAAGATAGAAAAGGGAAAAGGAATCCCAATTCTATACTTTGCGGGGTGTCTTGCATCTTATAGGGAGAAAGAGATTGTTCAGGATACTATTACCGCCCTGGAGATGCTAGGTCATCAAGTCATTGTTACTGATGATGAATGGTGCTGTGGCTCTCCTATGTTTCGAACCGGCGATGTGGAAACAGGTCTGGAACAAGCACGTCACAATGTGGATGTTTTGAACGTTATTGATGTAGAAGAGATTGTGACATCCTGTCCTGGCTGCTATCGTATTCTTACACAAGATTACCCCGAAAATGATCTTCAGCTCAACAAACCTGTGAAGCATATCAGTGAGGTTCTTACAGTGTCACTTGATAAACTTCCAACTGTTTCTTTTGATGGAAAGATTACCTTTCACGATGCATGCCACCTTGGAAGGCACTGTGGTATATTTGACCCTCCCAGAGAAGTAATAGCTCACGTTTCAGGGTCTGACGTCGTAGAAATGGAGCGAAATCGAGAGAATTCAACTTGTTGCGGGAATGGAGCCGGTTTGAGAACGTTATTTCCTGAACAGGCAAAGAAGATTGGAGCTGAACGAATCCGTCATGCAAAGAATGTCGATGCACAATATCTAATAACCTCGTGCCCATTTTGCAAGAATATGCTTGAATCACAGTCTGATTCATCGATTACAGTATTAGATTTACCACAGTTTGTTGTTCGAGCATGGAAGCGCCGTGATGTGAAGATAGATTAAACAAGAATTTTGATTTCAGAGTGAACAACATGAAAGCTGAAAAAGAACTCCAACTCAAAGTGCGGCTTCTCACAGAAGGAGCCAGTTTACCTGAGGGTATATCCCAAGGAAGAAAAGGAGGAGCCGGTCCTGTTGGAGGAAGATACTTTCAACTTCCAAATGGCCGTTCATGTGGAATTCCTATTCGAACAGGTGATATGGCTAAGAGATATAATTCAGCTCCACTTGAGCCTACTGACAACCCCGAAATTTGGATCTATGACAATTCAATCGAATTCAAACTAATTCCTAAACCCAAGTTCTATGAACTCAAAACGAGCGATGGAATTGAATATGAAAAAATTGCCTTGTTGCATGGATCACGTACTTTGGCAACGACAGTCTTCCAATCATGCAAATATTGGTCCTTTGGCACAGAATGCAAATTCTGTACAATTCCGCATTCATATACCGCAGGAAATACAGTTCTTCAAAAAACACCTGAACAGATTGCCGAAGTAGTATTAGCAGCTGAACGTGAAGGCGTGATTGACGATGTGCTTCTAACAACAGGTACAACTGAATCCCCTGACATGGGCATTGAAAATTTGGTTAGAACAATAGAAGCAATCCGTGAATCAAGTAAGATTCCTATTGGAGTTCAGTTCGAACCTCCATTTGATAAAAGCACGATTCGACTAGTAGCAGACGCTGGAGCAAATGCAGTTGGCATGCATATTGAGAGTGCTGATGAAACCATTCGTGAGGAAATATGTCCAGGGAAACATGAACATGGTTCTCTTGATTTATACAAAAGAAGTTGGCAAAACGCACTTGATTTCTTTGAGAAGGGAAGCGTGAGCACATACATAATGCATGGTTTAGGAGAAGACCATAGCCAGACACTATCACTAGTCGATGAGTTAGCTGAAGTTGGAGTAATGCCAATTGTTGCTCCCGTACGCCCATCAGGAGGTAGTCAGCTCGCCGACTATAATCCTACATACATTCATGATTTAGATGGTTCAGTTGATTTGTATAAGAGCATTGGAAAAATTCTCTATAAACATGGACTTAACCCTGAAAAGACAGTTGCAGGGTGCCATAGTTGTGGAGGATGCACTCCGATTCAAGAAGCATATGACTGGGCGGAACAGATGTCAAAATCAGGTTGAATCCGAGAAGTTAAAGTACTGTATTTTCACAAAATAAAGAGAGAGATATGGAAGAGTTTCCTGCAGAAGAGATTAAGATTATTGAGTTTGGAGAAGAAGACGCAATAGAAATCTCTGAGATATTCAAACATGTTTGGCCACAAGCAAACGACTATCCTGAACACTGGCGAAAGAAACGGATGTACTCTCCTGAACAGATTATAGAGGAGATGCGGCTAGGGTATCATTACTTTGGAAGCCGCTTGCAGGGCAAGATTGTGGGTCTCTATAAGGCCAAAATAACCGAAAAGGGATTACTCGGTGAACACCAGACTGTGGACCCAGATTGCAGGGCAACAGGATTAGCATCAGCTATGTATATACAATTTGCTGAATATGGACGAGCTAATAATTGCAAAAGGAATTACTGTAACATTCTTGTTGGACAAAAAGTTGGTGAGAAACTCATGTTGAAATATGGATTTCAACCATGGGGTGAACCTTTCCACCAATCCGAGGGAATGCTAGTACAAATGTATGAACGACTTCTAGATGATGAATCCGATTTTCTATAAATTGATCTATATTCACAAGATTGAACAGTGGTCAAGTTTCAAGCACCTATGTCATGAATCCCGAGATTTCAATTAGAGCAGATGCAATAAATGCACTAGTTGAATATGAACGGTCTACAACTTCAATGAAGACTATTTTGCGTGAGATGCAAACCGCTTCAGCAGACAATCCTGATTTTTCTTTTCAAACACAATCGATATCTCTCTCTGTCATTCGGTTTCGAAATACTATAGATTATCTTATCACTAGGTCACTCGGAAAAAAGAAGCTTCAAGATCTTAGTTCACAAGATCGAAATATCCTTCGTCTCGCAGTCTATGAGGGTTACTGGCTCAAAGCTGATTTGGATACAATGATGTCCCACTATTCCAAAATTAAATCGCTGTACAGAGATGTATTTGAGCGTGCCATTTCAGTAGACTTAGGTAGTGTTACAAAAGGAATGCCTATTCTGAACCAGTTAAGCTTGAAACATTCCCATCCTACTTTTCTGGTGAAGACACTCCTGGATAGAATCACACGTGAGGAAACAATTCAATTATTGAAGTCAAACAATCAGAAGCGGACATACTACCTCCGCTCCAACAAGCTCTATGATGGTTATGATTCTGTTTTCGATTCATTGAATGAAGCTCAATTAGTGAAAGACCCTGATGTACCTGAAGTGTCCAGAATAGTTGAGGGTGTTGATTCAGTTGTCACGTCCCAGCTCTTCAAAGATGGACGCATCTTGATTCAGGACAAGGCTAGTGTTGTTACAATAAATGCTCTTGATCCTCAACCAGGTCAGAAAATTTGGGATGCTTGTGCTGCTCCTGGAATGAAGACCCAATTGATTTCTGAGCGACTAAAGGACCAAGGAGAGGTAGTAGCTAGTGATGTCTATGAGAATCGTGTTAGAATCGGAAGTGCACTTTCCAAGCAACTTAATGTTACAAATGTTGAATGGATTCATGCTGATGCTACTAAACCTGAGGTTCTCGATGCTCATAAAATACTGATTGATGCTCCATGTACATCCACGGGTATCTTGCAGGCTTATCCTTCTTTCAAGTGGCGGTTGAATAAGGACACGCTTTTTGCTCTAATGACCATCCAAAATAAGATACTAGATGCAATCCTCACCGATTATGCTGATAGACCTGGTACTGAGATTGTCTTCTCGACCTGTTCGATTCTTCCACACGAGGGCGAATCACAAATTGACTCAGCTATGAAACGTCACAATATCGAACTCCTTCCACCACCTGAATATGGTGATCCCGGGTATGCTGGTTTCAATTGTACAAAACTAGTGAGGAGATTGTTCCCACACAGACACAGTTGTAGTGGATTCTTTATTGCGCGGCTTGGAATCAAGCATTGATTCTGCGTTCTACGGATTCAAGCACCCTTCTGGCGAACTCCCTGTCATCTTTGAATGACCAAGGAATTTCAAGGAAGTCCTTGTTTGCATTTATCATCAGGGATTGATCTCTGCTGATTAGTATCTTGAAGACTAGTTTAGTCCATTCAAAACAGGGATGTTCATGAAATGTTTGACTGTCACCAGACTCGGCGGTCACCTTTGTCAGGTATGCTATTCCCTCTTTTGGTTTGCCCAACATGAGATCCGCCAGTGCTCCCATACAGGCAAGTGATACTGCGTTTTTCACCATCCCCGATTTGATGTATGACGCCGCTCCATCTTTATACTCCTGGGCTTTCTTGGTGTACAGAGAACGTCCGTGACTGAAAATCAAATCTTTCGTGGTCGCCTTTGACTTCTCTGCTTTCTTTAGAGTCGCACCGCCAAGGACAGCAGCTTTCAGTTCTGCTTGCATTTCTGTAGTTGGTGTCCGTTCTGCTACTGTTCTGGCTACATCAATCATGGATTTTCCAGCTTTTACAAGATCTTGTTTCACGGATGGGCTACTCAGTGCTGGATCCTTTTCTGCGAATCCGTCCTCAAATACAAGTCTAGCTGCAATAAAGAAGTCGTATGCTTTTTCAGTTAGGTCATTCTTATTCGCAAACTCGATGGCTTTCACATATGCAAGAATGGCATTGTCTGTTTCACCCAAGTTTTCAAACTGAACAGCAGCCTCGGTCAACCACGGGAAAGCGTCAGTACTGTTGGATTCAATTGCATCCTGCCCTCTAGCAAGTGAGCTATAGGCATCGATACATATTGTTGCAAGATCTGGTATTTGGCATTTGGCATCGACTTCCGCCTTTGTGAGTATTTGTCCACGTAATCTGCAATGTGGATCACCTGATTCTTCTGAGGTGCCTAACCAAGTACACTTGTAATCCGCATCCAAATATTCCACAACTCTTCTGGTATCTATATCATTATTCTACGTGAAAGTTAAAAAACCAACCCACGCTGTATCGTTATCTTTAACTGTGATAATAAGGGAGAAAATCGTGAGGTATCCATACTGAGCGACGATGACACTGAGTTGGCCATGATCCGACGGAAGAAGATGGCTGAGCTAGTGGCACGCGAAAAAAAAATGCAGGCACAGCGAGAGCGGAAAGAGAAGACCGACGTGGAGCGTACCAAACTTCTCGAGCGGTTTCTAGCTCCTGAAGCTCGAAGTTACTTGGATGCTTTAAAGACGCATGAACAAACCGTTGGACGGAGAGTTGAGGAAATTATTCTCCATCTGATTGTTTACCGTGGCTTGCGTCAAACAATCACGCAATTAGACATTCGATATGTTGAACGCCAAGTAAAAGGTGAACCCTCAAAAATACGAATCCAGCGTGATGGCGAAACCTCTGATTTCGGATCTTATGTGAAAGAAGCCATCAAAGAGAGTAACAGAAAGTCTAAGAAAGATTAAGTCATCGACTGGGCTCTTGCTCTCCAATCTTTGATAGAATATTGAAGTTCTTCAAGATTACCTTCTTGTTTCTTCCAAGAGTCTGCAGTGCGTCTCATCTGGAAGACCAAAGCCCCCCCGCGAGCAAGCTTTTGTTCAAGTATCTCGACAGCTGTTTCAAGTGCATTTACTATACTCGAAGTGTCATCTGTTTTTCTAACGAACTCCTCAAGTCCTGCGAACACAGCATCTGGTTCCATTGTGTTCCATTGATCTTTCGGAACTTGAAGTTCGCGATATTTCTTAGCCGGGATGACTGTGCTTCCATCCTTTATCTCAATCTCTCCATTAACCTGTAATGAATCTACGATTTGAAGAGCTGCTGAAACATCAATGACGAGTGAGGATGCAATCTCCTCTATCCTCACAGATTTTCTGGCTAGTACAATATTCAGAATTCGATACTTTGGGTCGCCCACTTCGAGTAGTACCTGGCGAAGCATTTCGTCAGCTCCTTCATCATTGTTCAGAACAGACGTCGCTGCTTGTGAAAACCGTTTCAAATCTTCTTGTACTTTCTTAACACGTTGTTCAGCCAGAGTAAGTTCATCTTTCGTGGAGTATCCATCGGTAGGTTTTTTCTTCAAGAGCTGTTGCGTCTGTTCTGCTTTCATCCCTTGGACTTCTTTACCCACAGTATCTAGAGCTCCTTCGGTTCTTGATAGATCCGCAGTAAGCTTCTGAATCTTTCTGGACAAGTGTGGTTTCCAGTTGCGTGACATGATCACCTAACTGATTAGCTCTTCTCTGTGATCCCCCTAATTGTGCCTGTAATGCCTCTAGTTTCTGATTCAAAGATACAATTTGCATGGTCTTATCTTTGAGGCGTTCATTAATATCATCAGACATATTTGTCCCTAATCTAAAGACCATATCTATCGATAATTAAAGGCGTCTCGTTTAGATAGCAATAACACGGAGTTCGATTAATGGAACTGTTCGATTCACATACACACTTAGACATGAAACATTTTCAACGTGACCGCGAGAGAGTCATTCAAAGAGCTAAGGATGCTGGTCTTGTAGGGATGGTGACAAGCTCAATTGGTGATGCATCCTTTCGTAAAACGTTAGGTCTCATTTCGAAACATCAGGGTTTCATCTTCCATTCAGCAGGTTGTGGAGTATCCCGACTTACACGACACGAAGCTGAGAAAATTATCACACTCACACGCAAATATGCCAAAGATATTGTAGCTGTTGGAGAAGTTGGCTTGGATTACCATTGGGTTAAGGATCCCAAGGGTCGAATAGCCCAGGAACCTCTTTTCCATATGTTCATAGAACTCGCAACAGAATTGGACTTACCACTCGTCATTCACTCACGAAAAGCAGAAGCAAAGGCGACTGAGATCCTCGAGAATTCTTTCTCCGGAGATGTTGTCATGCACTGCTTCGATGGACCTCCTGAGGTAGCAAAGATAGTAGCTGATAATGGTTGGTACATCACGCTTCCAGCAAACTTTGGCAAGCATCGAAACAGAATTGCTGCTGCGAAAATTCTTCCCCTTTCACAAATTCTGCTTGAAACAGACGGTCCCTACCTCTCTCCAGACAGTGAACGAAATGAGCCTTGCAAGATTATCCGCGGTGCTGAAGCATTGAGCAAACTTCTTGACGACTCAATTGACCAAATCGCAAGTGCTACAACACAGAATGCTATTCGCTTTTATAGACTGTAAATTCTCTAACCAAAACGGCCAAATGGTTTCATCTAGAATAGATATACATGTATACTCGCCGTTTCATCGATTTGGAAGAATCTTCACTCAAGGCTCCAATTGGCATAGTCGGATTACCCGGAATTGCTAATGTAGGAAAGATAGCAATTGAAACATTGACACATGTCCTTGATGCCACACATGTTGCGGATTTCTTTAGTAATGATTTTCCACCCCGCGTCATTGTTCAGAAAGGTATCTCTCGGTGTCCAAAGTCGACAATTCATCTTTACAAATCAGCTCCAGATGAACCACATGATCTTCTCTTACTCACAGCTGATTTTCAACCAGCTACAGGTACTGGAGTATTCGAGTATGCTGATTATGTTGCTAGTGAATTCGCCAAGTTTGGAGTGAAAGAACTGTTCGCCTTGGCTGCCTACGAGCAAGGTTACAACGAGTACTTCAAACAATTTCCATTACCCCCACGTATCTATATCTCTGCGAGTTCGGAAGAACTATTGCAAAAGACAACTCAATCTGATGGAATGATTGCAACTGAGGAAGGAGTGGTTATCGGAGCAAATGGAATCATTCCGGCATGGGCTGCATCAGTATACAGTATGGAAGGAGCCTGCCTCCTTGGTGAGACAATTGGAGTGATCAAGGCTGATTATAGAGCAGCAAGAATGTTGTTACAAAAACTTGCGAATTTTGTAGGTATCAAGGCTCATTTCGATGTGATTGATGCAGAAGTGGACAAAGTAGTTGAATTCATCAAGTGGGCTATGGAAGAGATTGCTCAGAAAGGACTTCCTACTGAAGAAACAGAAAGTCCATCAGATAGGTACATTGGTTAATCTACTCAACTACCTCTGGATGTAAAATGTCAGTGATCCACGCTCTGCTATCCAAGTTAATGTAGAAATAGTGGTCTTCATGTTTGACCTTTACTGTGAAGGGAAAGCGTTTGGCAGTCTTGATAATATCCTGTGGAACCTTCAGAATTGTTCGTTTTGAGCAGATTGGGCATTTCGCATATCTTTCCAACATCTTCCACAGCCTTATCGGACCTTCGAATCATCACTCAGGACTAGCTTCGTATTGTACTGTTCGGGCTTATCTAAAGCATCGGTGAAGATTCTGATGAGGTCCTCGGAATCTCGCTCTGCAAAGTCGTTCGAATCGACAGCAACGATTCGGAGATTTTCATACACTCCGGATTCAGCTAGAAATCTCACCGATGAACCATCGACTGAAAGTTGAAGTATGAGAAATTTGGCAAAGTCTTTGAATTCATTCTTTGGGCCTCTGAGTCTACCAGGCACTCGATCAATACTACCTCTATCAACCACTGTGTCCAGTAAGTAGGCACGTATGACTTGATTTCCAACCTTCCGACGAATATCTGTGAATTCATCTATAGGCGAATCGTCTTTTTGAAGTTTCCAAGTATCTTTAGAGCTCATCTAACACCATCAGATTACTCCTAATCTGCTCATATAGAAGTTATTTGGGCGTATCGCTCCTTTTGTACAGGCGCGGAATAGCTTTATTTGTTAGCGCGCATCTCTAATGACTTCAGAAGGTTCAGGACGGAGATACACTATGCAGACCATCGACATGGTTATTCGAGAAGTTCATGCAGGATTATGGTTCCTAGTAGTTGGATACTTTTTCTTCCTATTCATATTCATGGGAAGAAGATGGAGGAAAAGTGGAAATCCTTTCCAGTTCGCGATGTCACTATTCTTTCTTCTATTAGCTGTTGGTCGAGGTTTCTATTTCATAGGTGATTTCTACGCTGATCCACAGAGTCTTATTCTCCCATTGGTTCCATACCTTGGTGAATCGCCATTCTGGCTTATGGCTGGAGCGTTCTTCCAATGGATGGCACTTGCTTTGCTTTCTGCAACCGCAGGATTCATGATATTCGGAAAGAAATGGGCTCAAATCCTATTTGCCATTCCTGCAGTGGGAATCGGGATTCTTCTAGGATTTATTCCCTTTGATGCAACAACAAGAGTTCTTCTCTCTGGTTCAGCAGGCGCATTATATGCCCTATTCATACCATTTCTATTCTGGTATCTTGCCTGGCAATCTGGTGGTAATCTACGAAAGTCCAATCTATTCCTGGGATTAGGATTCTTTGTCCTATTTGCGGGAAGAGTTATTCATGCAGGTCGCTACGTTCTAAGTGACATGGTATTTGGTTCAATTACGATTCCTGGTGTTCTTGCACCTGGTTTGATCGTAATCGGCCTAATTCTAATAGCCGCTGGTAATGAATGGGGACAATCATCGTAAATTATGAGTGGAACCTACTTCTCACTCAATTAACGAAGTATTTACGGAAAAGGAGAAAAGGTTAGGTTCTATCCGATTTCTTTCCACTCTAGGATTTTCATTTCCTCAAGTGCAATAAGTGACTTCTGAACCTCTTTAATGTGCATTCCAAGTTGATCTGCGATAGCCCTTGTTGTGAGTTTTCCATTGCATTTCTTTGCAATATCATAGGTTTCCTGACTCATCTGCCCTAATCGCACAAGCATAGCATTGACTTTACCCTTGAGCACTGGGACAACAATCTTGGTTTCAGAGGCACGCCCTTCTTTAGTTATCTCGTCTACTTTCGAGTAGAATGATTCAAAGGGCTCAAGGTTCCCATCCCACTCAGCCAACATATTGCCGTACTTTTGAGAAAAGGTTGTGTTCACCTCACCAAGAACAGCCATTGCAGCATTACCATCATCCACTTTGTCCACGGTAGCAGCAACAATCACGTTATCCTTCATTGAGAGACAGATATCAAACGCTCCAAAATCGATAACATGTACTCGATTACCGTCACTAAGTTCACGTCCAAACTGAATCAATGCTGTAAGGAACCCACTAATTAGATTGGGATCCATATCCACTTCTCCATATTTCCTATCCAGAACGCACAGACCACTGTCGGCAATCAGGATGTATACGGCTTGTATCAAAGTGCGCATCTTCCTCAGATGGAATCAGACTGGCTAGGTGTATGTGTCTTTATATCAATTCGTGTGACCTCCTCTTTGATGAGAGAGGTTTATCAAGAGTCTTTGTTTCACACATTTTGGTGACTATCTTGGACACTGCGAATGATGCCAGGATATTAGTCCTGGAAGATTCTATCCGACGGTTGAATGAAGTGGTCGGCGGTAGAAAACTGAAGATACACGTGGATTATTACAAGCTTGTTGAATCTCTTCAGCAGGCTGGAAGCCTCATCTACGAGATTAAATATTCATACATTCCAGCTCAACAAGTTGCCGTTCATCAAGCAACGCAGGGAATTGTTGATGCAATATCTTCATTCAAAAAAATGTTGGAGGACGCTATCAATTCCTCTGGGTACAAACCCTCTACTGTGAGAGAAACTCTCAATCTGACTGAGGTTTTCTATTCATTTCGAATTATTGCACAGTTTAAGTCCAAGCTCCTAGAGTTCGATGATGATCCGGGTTATGCTGTGGACATTATTGCGGTCGAAATCAGTCAGACCCAAGCAGTTCCTGATTCCAAGAACCTCACTGAGTGTCGTTGTACCGATGGTTCACGAATCTGGAGAATTGTTACAAATATCCAAGGTCTCAAACCAGGAGCTAAACTTGCTTGTGCAATACTTCCTCCTGTTGAGATGATGAACATCGTAAGTGAGGCAATGTTCCTTGGAGGAGATTTACTTCCTGAGGATACCACACTAGGACCATTGAAAACTCCACCACCATCAGCATTAGATCAAGCTCGGGCACAAGTCCTACAAATAATGAAGAGGATGACCTAGATGCATCTGAGAGAAATTCAAGACAAGCTTAACAAGTTTGACAAGGAGCGTGGATGGGATAAGTTCCCAGCATCACTTGTCTTTACTCATCTGATTGAGGAGCTCGGTGAAATATCTCGTCACATCACTGTGCATGAAGGTTACAAAGTAGTTGGACTTGGCCACAAGGCTCCAAAGAAGGAGGATTTGTCCCGAGAATTTGCTCAATCCTTCAATCTTTTCACCCAGATTGCGAATCTCTTTCAGATTGATCTTGAATCTGCAGTCCTCTCAGAACTAGAAATAATGAAAGATCGGTTTCCTGTAAAAGAATGGTCTAAACATATGAACGAATGGAATAATTGATACAACAACTGATCGGAATGCGTTGTTTGTTGCATCTTAACTCATTTGACGGCTGGCTTCGAGAGCCTTCTTGGCCATATCTTCGAGGTCTTTCGTAGCTGCGAGAAGTCCAAGAGCTTTATTGTGAACGACTTTGATGTTCTTCTCCTTCGCCCATTGAGCAAGACCTGTAACGAGTGGACCTAGTGCGCTTCTGGCAGCTTCTACGGTACCAACTGCTTTTCCGAGTAACTCGACTCTGTTTTTCTTATCTTTCCCGGCTTCTGCAACTCTGAGCCACACAAGTCCATGGACCATGTATAATGCGTCAAGCATTAGAGTCGGAGATTTTGGATTATCTTGGACTTTCTTCAGAAGTCTTTCCTGACGGTCTTCAAAGGCTTCTTTGAAAAGACTGAATGCTTTCTTGTCATTTCCTTTGTCGAGTTCGATGATGCCTTTCTGTAGTTTATCGTCAACTTCTGACAACGCAGATTCACTCCTGACTAGCTAGTCAAAGATACATGGTCACTGTGATTATGTCTATTATGGGTTTCTACTTCAGACCCTTAAGTGCGTGTATCATAACGTGCAAGTTTCTCATGTCACTTTGATTCGAATCGAAATGGAAGGAGCAAATGCACGATAAAAAGAAAGCGAAAACTGAAAATGATTTTCTGCGGAGAAAATATAACAAAGTACTGACTTGTCTTATACTACGGAGGAAGAACTGTGGCTTTTGAAGAAGATTTAGGTTATGTCCATCGCAACCGCGTGATGAGGACTATACTCTCAGCGCGACTGGACTTGTTTCGAAAACTTTCGGTCTATGGAAACGCAAATTTGTGCAATACGTTGTCATTATTGGCTTCATTAGCATTGCAACAACATTGATTTCCTTTATCATTATCTTTACGATATTCGGGACAATTGGACTGTTATCAACAGATCCGATAAACTATCTTTTCGGTATCTTTGCACTCTCATCAACTCCCGATTTGATTTTGATTGCTGTTACTGTTATATTCGGGGTAATTGCGTTCGTTGTCAATGCCATTTTGAGCGGAGCCGCGATCAAATTCTCGCTTGATGATTATGCTGGACAAGAAGCGGAAATCGGGTCAAGCTTCTCCCACACATTTGGCAAAACTGCAAGGATTGTAACTGTTCAGGTGATTCTGACACTCATTGTGTCTGCAGTAACAGGTCCAAGTCTAGCAATAATGAGTAGTGCTTTGGATGGTATTGATATTTCGGACCCGTTCTACCCTATCATCACTCCCGAAGCTATTCAGCAAATGATAATGGGAAGTATGCTGCTACTATTTGGCGGGATATTCATACTCTATATCACAATCAGGTTCGCTCCAGCGTTAGCGATTGTGGTGGATACTGATTTGTCTGCGATTGATTCGCTGAAGAAAGCATGGGAACTAACAAGCGGGAATTTCCTTCATGTTCTTGGTGGCCAGATTCTCATAGGACTTGCAGTTGTTCTACTGACCATGATTGCTAGTGTACCATTTGGAATCTTCATGATTTCCAATCTATATACAATAGGTATCAATCAATATGCAATAGTTATCCAGGTGATAATTACAGCACTATTGTTCAGTGCTCCTCCCTTGATTTACACAGCAGTACTCTATAGAGATCTAATGTCCCGAAGTGGTCCTGCTGGGTCTGACCTGCCAGAGTATGTACTGTAGAATCGGAAAAAGAAGAAATCTGGGGGAGTACTTTCCCCCAGCGATTCTACTTTAGTTTGTGCTTCTTAACGAACTCAGTCAGAACATCCTCAAGATTGGGTCTACCAATCTCTTGAAGGTCATACTTGACTCTGACATTTGGTTTGTCAATCTTCACAATGCGATTTAGGTCGATAGGTGTCCCAATGACAACAGCTTCGACATCAGATTTATTGATGGTCTGCTGAAGCTCATCTATCTGCTTCTTGCTATAACCCATTGCAGGCAATACATCTTCCAGATGACTGTACTTCTCAAAGGTTTCCTTGATACTTCCTACTGCAAATGGTCTAGGGTCAACTATGATTGCACCAGCCTTTCTAGCTGCAATGTAACCTGCACCATATGGCATGTCACCGTGCGTAACAGTTGGACCGTCTTCAACGACGAGGACGCGCTTGTCCCTTATCGATTCCATATCCTCAATTGTAAGTGGAGACGCAGCATCAATAATTACAGCCCCCCTGTTCACGTACATTATGTTATCTCTGACCTCTTCCACATCATCATAGTCTGCTGTGTCAATCTTGTTGATTACCACAACATCTGCCATCCTAAGGTTTGTTTCACCAGGATAGTATGTAATCTCATGACCCGGTCGGTGGGAATCAGCTATAACGATTAGTAAGTCCGGAGTATAGAATGGAGTGTCGTTATTTCCTCCGTCCCACGTAATCAGATCGCACTCCTTCTCAGCCTGTTCGAGAATCTTGCCATAGTCGACTCCAGCGTAAAGGATAACACCCATGTCAATCATTGGTTCGTATTCTTCCCTCTCCTCGATTGTACATCGGTACTTATCCAAGTCTTCTAGGACTTCATACCTCTGAGCAATCTGTGTTGTGAGATCTGGATCGTAGGGCATTGGATGCCTGATGTTGACAGGTTTCAAGCCCATGTCTAAGAGTATCTGGTTCACTCTACGTGAAGTTTGGCTCTTTCCACAACCAGTTCTTACCGCACACACTGCAATGACTGGTTTGTTACTCTTTATCATTGTCAAATCAGGACCCATCAGACGAATGTCTGGTCCAAGACTGTTTACCCAAGCAATTTTGTTCCCTACAACCTCGTAGGGTAGGTCTGAATATGCAAGAACGCATTGTTCAACTTCATATTCTTTGATGAGTTCGGGCAATTTCTCCTCCGGGTAAATCTTTATTCCCTTTGGATAGAGTGGTCCCGAGAGCTCAGGAGGGTACATCCTGTCACCAATTCCAGGAATCTGTTCGGCAGTGAATGCAACAACTTCATAGTCCTCATTTTCTCGGAAATAGACATTGAAGTTATGGAAATCACGACCTGCTGCTCCCATGATTAATACTTTCTTTTTACTCAAAGTGTCCTCCACTCCAAAACTACATGGCGGGATTCAATCTTTCAAACCAGAAATCTGAGTTAAGAAATCTTTGGTCTAGTCAAATCGAATTATTGAGAGTTCGAACTAGCTTTTTATCACGAATTATTGGAAACTATGTCGAATAATGCTAATTTCGAT
This sequence comes from Candidatus Thorarchaeota archaeon, assembly GCA_004376265.1. Taxonomy (GTDB): domain Archaea; phylum Asgardarchaeota; class Thorarchaeia; order Thorarchaeales; family Thorarchaeaceae; genus SMTZ1-45. Next base: position 690 of record SOKL01000204.1, on the reverse strand, counting down.
TAATCGCAACGTACTCGAAGAGTTTTACTAGCTACTTTAATATGTAGTATGTGAGTAATACGTTCGAAACAGCGCAACGTACTCGTATTATGAGTAAATTACAAACTAATATATACGATGACGGGCCGTTATCAAGGAAGTTTGCTCTTTGAGTAGACCGCCGGATTTCAGTGGGGTGCATAGTTGAAGCTATTTGATCTGGCTATTGAGTCAGTTAGGGTTCTGAAGGAGCGAGGGGAATCTGGAATAAGGAGCGATATTCTAGCGGAGATATTGAATACCCCTAAACGTCGTGTCTACGATGTAATTGCAGTACTGAAAGCATTAGGTCAAGTCACGACTACTCGGAAGTTCGATGGTACAATTGTTACTTGGATTGACACGACCAAGGGTTTCGTTCCTCGGGTGACCTATGACGATATGAAGATTCAGTTAGATCAAGAGAGCTCTGAACGCAAGATGCTCCAGGTGCAAGTGGCTGAGCTCAAGGAACAAGTTCGGATTTCCAAGACCAAGCTTCGGCGAGAGACGCTATCTGTTGAAACATCTGACAAAACTGAATTCAATACCACACAGCTTAGAGTTCGTGCTTTGTCAAGCAATGGAGTAAAGCGAGTTGAGCACTCAGGAATTGAAGTCCTCATTGAAACTCATGAACCTGGTTTAGTAGTTGATCCTGAAGAGAAGAAA
>SOKL01000128.1 GCA_004376265.1 Candidatus Thorarchaeota archaeon | reverse complement strand
ACGTCAGGCTTTGATGTCTGGCGGTACGATCTACGAAACAATGAATAAACTGATTCGTTCAGGGTTTGTGATCTCAACGGGGGACAAGGGGAGAAAACAGCGTGGTTTTATGATTTCACACGAGGGTAGGCTTGCTTTGGCTGCGATAGGAAGATTAGGAGGACCTATTGGAACTGGTACTGAGGTGCAGAAAGCGGCAAAAATACTTCTCAAACACAAAAACTTTGTGAGCCTACTTCCTGCGCAAGAGAAATTCATCAATGAAATTGGAGATGTTGATGGAAATCTAGTAATTCAGATGCCACCTGGTTCCGGAAAGACATTTCTCGCCATGATAATTGTCCTACTACGATTGCAGAACGGAATTAGATGTCTGTATCTCAGTCCCTACACCTCTCTGAGTAGACAAATTGTAGAGGAATATGGGACTCTCTTCAAAGAGTTGGGGTACTCTGTAGTCCGTCATGATGGACTAAGCAGAGCAACAGATACTGAACTTGAGAGTGGAGATTTAGTTATTGCTATGTATGAGTCCTTTGCATCTGCGCTCTTGCAGAAAAGGAAATGGACTGACAATTTGGGACTGGCAGTAGTGGACGAACTCACTGAACTCGATTCAGTTATGGCAGTAACCTCTCAGAGCTTGGGAACGGATAGGAGTACAAAGTTAGATACCGTCATTACACTGCTGAAAGAAAAGTCACAGATTGTTACGTTATCCTCCCGTTTTGGTGAAACAGAAGAAGTGACTATTTGGCTCAATGCTAGAGTATTCAGACCAAATGTACGACTTGTGCCTGATGAGTTCATTGTAAGTCAGGTCGGCGATCAATTTGAGATAGTCAGTAGTGATGGTACACAACGAGCCAGTTCATTTCAAGAGGACATCCTAGACGCTGTTTTGGACCACCTCACAAATTACGAGGACAAGTCTATTCTAATTGTTGTTAGTTCAAGATTTAGAGCTCAGGGGATTGCTAGACGACTGGCTAGAACTCATCCAAGAATCACAAGCGTTGATTTGGGAAGCCGTATAGTTGGATCTGGCGAAGACCTTCCACTGAGCAATAGATTGGCAGATACGTTGAAGTATGGCGTCGCGTTTCATCATTCAGGATTGGACGCTGGTGTTCGAGAGAGGTTGGAACGTGAGATCAGGAAGAAGACAGTCAGAACAGTAATTTCAACGACAGGGATAACCTCTGGTATTAGCTTCCCCTTCGATTGTGTCTTCATTCTGTTTGATCGAAGCATGTATTTCTTGGAAGCACGATCGAGGTATCTTCAGGTCGCAGGTCGTATTGGGGAGTATTACTTAGCCCAGCGAGGAGGAAGGGTATATCTCGCGTTTGATGCACCAGGTGGAGATGGACCCATTGTGGGTGATATGGCAGAGAAACTACTTCATCAGCCAATAGAACCCCTTAATCCAGGTGTGTTGTATCCAAGCTTAGCTATAAGCATTCTAACAAGAAATACAGTAAATGGAAAAGTGTTTACGCGTGACGACATTAAGAACAAATTCGTGGATTTTGTTAAGAGCACATTCAAGGGGACTGTAGACAAAGAGTACTCAGCAGGAATGATTCGCTTCTTCAGTTCTTTATTCAAATGGTTGGAGAAGCAGGGAGTATTTGAAAAAGTGGAGAAAGGGTACAAGCTCTCAAAGGATGCACGAAATGCGATTTTGGCGAATGTAGATATCATAGATTATGTTCAGGTCAGAGGTCCACTTTCGAAGCTGAAAGAGGACGCAGACGAGTCTAGTCTGATTGACTTACTACTTCAATTTAGAATGGTTCAGTACATTAGACCGAGGTCATTTGTACCTCCGAAGATCGAGTTAAATCTCATGAATTTGGACCCTCCAGAAGAGTGGTATCTGAGAAGAGTTCCAGAACGGCAATCAGTGAAGACAGCTGTCCTTGAGAGATGGTTGAATGAACAGGATGTTTCGACCATTGTAAAGGAGGCGGCAGAGATGGCAAGAGGAATCAGTTTGGATGAGGGAGACCTCAATTCACTATTAGGAATTTGTAGCAGAAGTGCGGAGAATCTGAGTCAGTTCCTATTAACCACAAAGAGGACACCACTGGCCAAACGGTTGAATGTTCTCAGTAGACAGATAATGTATGGCGTTCGTAAAGACCTAGCTGGATCAGATTTGCTCGAACTTCAATTGCTACCCGGCGATGACTCCCCATCCAATAGACTGTCTAGAGATACTGCTAGAAGTCTCTACGAAAATGGATACACGTCAATCTCAGAGGTAGTCAAGAAAGACATTGGCGCAAGTAAAGAGGGATATGCCAGAGACCGTTTTGCGAAGAACTGTGGACTTGAGCCAGATCTTGCCAAAGAGGTCTACAAGGCAGCATTGTCATATGTAAGAGCAAAGCTCGATGACGACGAGTAGTTTCAAGATCTCCCAAAGATCCATAGGTCATCATTGATGTGATGAATTGACTTGATGACCTTTCCCCCACTTGCAGCTCTCAAAGACTCAGCAGACATTTTGGACACTCCTACTGCTAATGGTTTACCATGGTTCTCATCAACTATCACTACAATTCCATTTTCCTTAACCCTGTCATCAATCTCCGTGATTCCCGGACGCATGATATCAGCTCCGTTCACAACAAACCGGACAGCACCCATGTCTACTGTCACTCGGGGAACATCAATCAAATCATCTAGAAGTGCACGAAGGGCTGGGAACATTCGTCCCTCATGTTCGAAGAAAATGATTTCTCCATTAAGAAGAAGGATCCGCGAGCCATCATCGAGAATTCCACCTTCGAGCTGGGTTTTTGTATCCAGTTGTGTTATTGAGGAACCAATCTCTTGCTCTATTCTCGCTATCTCTTCCTTATGTTCACGTTTCTTCAACAAATGGCGTTTCTTGATACGTTCAATCTTTGGCATCACGTTTGCCTTAACGGTTTGCCCTTTTGAAGACTGCGCAGTTCAGATGCCTTCAGATTAGACCAGCGCCATCACCATGTTTTTAAGCCGAGTCCAAAGACTAGCGCGAACGTCGAGTGACCGTTGGCCACATGACGAATTCTATTGGTGATCATATGAACGCAGGCAGACCCATGGAACTACTTCAGGCCTCGATTGGAGACCAAGTACTGGTTGAGTTGAAAGGGAATAAGAAGATCAAGGGTAAGCTGCGAGGCTATGACCAGCATCTAAATCTCATCCTTGAAGATGCTGAAGAGATTACAACCGATCCAGAAACAGATGAACAAATCATCGAAGTGGTCAAGACTGTGATAGTGAGAGGCGATAATGTCGTTATCGTATCACCTCCGCCAAAATAATCCAAGGAGCTAACTACGATGGGTAAAGGCACACCTTCGAAAGGTAAGAAGAACAACCCACATCACATACGATGCAGAAGATGCGGCAGAAGGTCTTATCACGTGAGACACAAAGCTTGCGCAGCTTGTGGATATGGCCGCTCAGCCAAGCTCCGCCAGTTCAAATGGGCGCACAAGAAAGTTCACGGTACTCGTGTTCGCGGGTAAATCTGGACTGGCGAATTACATCGACTGTTTAATCATTTTATTACCCGTTTTTCATCCTATCAAACCTTAAAGGAGCCAGTTTTACTGTATATGTAAAGGGCAAATCACAGGTTAATGGGATGTACGAGAAACCAAGACATTGGAACACATGGAAGGGCAAAGTGCTTCGTACAATTATTCTTGATAATACTTGCACGCTGAATGATATCCAAAATAAGTCTGGTTTAACCCAAATGCAGTTGAAGGAAGTAATGGATGATTTGCAATATTCTAACATCATCCGAATGACTATTGTCAATGGAAAATATGAATGGCAGGTTACCGATGACGATTTGTTCAGGGCATATCTATCAGCTATGGAAAACCAGGTCGATGTGGTTCAGAAATCTGGTAAGATGGCCACGGAGCAGACTCGATATCATACAGAATGGATAAGATCATGGTTTGACCAGGATGATGTGGACGGATCTCTGGATAACCTACACTTCCTCTTGGAAGATAAACCCCTCGAGTTTATCACGAAACGTTTGATGGAACGGTCTCAGAGCAGGATATTCATCGTTCATCCATTTGTGGACAAAACTGGTATTGGTACTACTCTAAAAGATGCCGCAATGAGAGGTGTTGAAGTCTTATTGATCTCAGGAGACCCTCATGATAATGCAGAACGACAGAAGCTGTACAATGCGTTAAAAGATGCTAAAGTTAAGCTGTACTATTCATGTACTGACTCTGGTGCAGTCAACTCAAAACTAGTAGCTGTGGATAATGAAATCGCTATTGTGTCTTCGATGAACTTCACAAAGGGAGCAGAAGCGGCGATTACATGGGAAACTGGAATTGTCACAGCTGATAGAAAGGTTGTTGATTCTGCGATTAAAGCAATATGCAATCTCCGAGATCAAGATGGAATGACACCTGCGTGAGCTGAAATACCTATCAACATAACTCTATTCCACAACTCTGCTAACTATTCTTACCAGACTGTCCACAGAACTCTTGTTCGCGGCTAAACTTGGGCCGGTAAATCAGCCCGGACATACCTACTTCCTTTGAAACTCTGGGAAGGTTCAATCTTCTTGGTTTGCTGTCGATCCACTTCTCCAGCTGCGCTAGGTTCAACAATAATGGAAACGAATATCACATCGTGAGTATCATGTTTCGTTGAATAGAGGTGA
>SOKL01000178.1 GCA_004376265.1 Candidatus Thorarchaeota archaeon | reverse complement strand
CAATCCACTTCGACTCATGGATCGCCTAATGGGTAAGTAACTAATCTGAAGTCATCGAATAAGGCATCAAGAGATGATCCTATTGCACTATTTTCTGCATAGATCCGTATCTCATATATTGATGTGTCCTCATATCCAGCGTAGGTCATGTACTCATAGAAGTCCAGACTCAAATGTTGCCACGAATCTTTGACACCAAACCCAGGAATCTTGAAGAATTTAGTATTTGTTGAGTTGAACCCTGGTAGAATATTATTGTGGGTTCCGAAATAAAGATACATGTCATAGTATGCCGTCTGATTCCTGAATCTTAGGTTGAGGTAGCTAGCCTGCATACTCCCTGCGCTAGGTGTATCGTTATACTTCCAGTCTAAGTGAAGAACTGTTACTCCTACGGATGGAGCAAGGAAGCCTCCAGGATATCCGAATTGTTCTGTGAGGATTGCATAACCATTACCCGAAGTTACATCTGGAATGCTCAGGTTCAATGAATAGGACCCATGAGTGCTATCCATACTCTGCGCAAAGTATGCCCTATCACTCACTGTATGAGTCCATGGAGACTGAGCTCCAGTTTCAAAGTCACCGTTTACTATCCACCCTGAATATGAACCATTGGTCAGGACAATGTTATCAAAAGCAACCTGAAGTTTCTCAGTAGCCCCAGTTGGAGAAAAAATTTGAATCGAAACAATATCAATATAGTGAGTAATAGAGAGGTCACCTGCACCGAAAGCATCAATGTAGTCTTCAGTGATGTTCATGTTGAAGACATTCCATTGGTTGAGTGTATCGTTCATCATGATGTATGCATTTTGTGTGTCATTTGAACCTGAGTAAGTGCCAAATGAAAGAACATAGTAGATACTTCTAGAGGTACTAGAATTCCGCATGAAAACAAATACCTGCACCATAGATCCTTGAAGAAGATCCGGATTTGCGAGTGTATTGAAGTTGAAACTTAGTGATAATCCAGGTTCAATCAAGGGATTAGGTGATGATGGCAGATTTACGCTCATACCTCCCTGAGTGGAGTCAGTTGGTGATCCTTGAGCCTCTATTAGTCCTGCATAACTACCAGTGACTCCGGGACCTGCATATGCGTAGTCCACATCAGTGTATCCCGATTCACGAGCCTGGGAATATCCAACAGGAATATTCCCATTCCAATCCTCAAAACTTGGGTTATCTATTACATTCATCCGCATATTTCCCATTGAATCGGGTTCGTCTGAAATCAGCGGCACTTCTTGAGGTGTTGGTATGCTCTGTGAAATTTTCTTTTGATTCATGATCAGTGGTGTATCCACAGAAAAGAACATCATTCCAACAAGAACGAAAGATAAAACTATCACTATAGCGTGCTTTCTCATCATAATATTCTCCTAGTAGGATTAAAACTCTTCTCACATAAGCGTGTATAAACCCAAATATCTGTTGTGGAAAGAGGTTAAAACTTTCTGATTCTTTAATACTACTTCACTGGAAAAATTCATATTCTAAGACCTGCCCCCTGGGCTCTAGGTGTTTCGAATGCTTAATACAAAACAACGGGAATGACTCCCGAGCGATTCTTTCTCACAAAGAATCTTGGTAGAATTTCACCCCAGACTTCCATTGCGCATTGAGTATCTGCTTTTGCCTTTTCCATCATCTCAGAGTAGTCGGGCATGGACAGGTTTCATTTGGTCTTCCTAAAAATGCTATCGAGCTTAATGGATTATCACACCAGCACCATCATGATACTGCCAGAATCGTTTGTGTCTGAATCCTGCAAGAAGTGTGATGTTAGCTTTCTTGGCGTATCTTACTCCAGCATCAGTTGCTACTGAATGAGAAGCAATTAGTGGGATAGAAGCCCATGCTGCTTTGCTTACGACGTCAGCAGTCAATCGTCCAGTACAAAACAGGAAACACTTCGTCAAATCAACATCACTCTCAATTGCCAAGCCTATAGCTTTGTCCACCGCACTGTGCCTACCAATATCTTCTGCAGACACACGTAGATTTTCTGGTATCTTTGTCAACAACGCTGCATGAGTCCCACGGGTCTTTTGATGGATCGGTTGATAATCCCTAAGACTTGCTGAAGTTTCATAGAGTGTCTTCAGAGGAATGTCTAGAGAAATCTGAATCGTGGGGATGTCACCACCTGTTCGGAGTTCTTGGAGCATTTCAGGTGCGGAACATTCTGTTCCCACAAACCTCCGTATTTGTGAGAACCCCTTTCCCTGTCGAACGGTTGTTCCTTCTTTGAGTGTCACGTTACATAGTTTATTCCTATAGATGACTTGCTCAACATCAGATATGGAGCTAATAATACCTGATGAGAGTAGATAGCCGATTGCTAGTTGTTTTTCCTGGCCGGGTGTGCATACAAAAGCAGCGATGAATTCATCGTCAAGTTTCAATTCAAGGACTGATTCGATAGTCACAATGTCATCACAGATAGTGGATTCATGACCTTCATATTTAGTTGTAGAGAATTTCATATACGGCTTCATGCTATGACCCGAAGTTTCTTAGATGATACTCCTAAAAGCGTTGTTGGCTACCAGTGAAGAATCTGCTAAAACTGAACACGAGCCGCACCACAAGAACAATTAAGAGAGTCATAACGGTAAAAGAAACTCTCAGAGAATTTGCTTGTGTGATGATACAATAGATGACGACGCCTTCAACCGTTCCCACTACAAACGATTCTGCGACACCAGGCCCGTATAAGATTGTAGGCGCTACTAGCTTTGGAGTTTTTCTGAGTGCTCTAGATGCTTCGATTGTCAATGTATCACTAGTCACAATAAAAGACAGTTTGGGTGTTGGAATAGATGCGATTCAATGGGTAGTCGTGGCATACCTTTTGATCATGACCTCTGTAATGCCGCTGATGGGCAAATTGGGAGACCGTCTCGGGAAGACTAGAATCTTCCAGCTCGGGATGTTGGTTTTCATTTCAGGATCCGCCGTATGTGCAATTTCAACAACTTTGGAGATGCTTGTTCTTGCTCGCGTGTTTCAGGCCCTCGGAGCAGGTATGATTTCAGCAAACGGACTTGCACTTGTCACTTACTTTACAACACCTCAAAATCGAGGAAGAGCAATTGGTCTAAACTCAATAGTTTTGGCTGTTGCGCTTGGAAGTGGTCCAGTTCTCGGCGGTATTCTAAGTCAGTTCTTCGGTTGGCAAATGATATTCCTTGTTAACCTGCCTATCGGAATTATTGGTTTTCTAGTTGTCCAGTTTGTCGTTCCCCAAACTGAAGCTGTACAGGAAACACGGTTCGACACAATAGGTGCAGCACTGTTCTTCAGCTTCCTGTTTCTCCTCATCTACTACGTTACAGTAGCAACATCATCTGATGGTCTAACAACCTTCCTTCTTATCTCAGGAATTCTTGTATCATTCATAGCATTCATTCTGAGAGAGAGATCATTCTCTGACCCAATAATATCAATAGAAGTTCTAACTGACAAAAGGATATCAACAAGCATTTTCTCTGCTCTCTTGGCTTATATGGCAATGATACCTGTTGTTTTTCTCTTGCCATTTTACCTTCAGGAAGCATTAGGATTCAACCAATCAATGACAGGTCTGTTCCTCATTGTGCAACCTGTTATGATTTCAATAACTGGACCAATTTCAGGATTCGTATCGGAGCGACTTAGAGCTCGTATACAGACAGTCGCTGGATTAATTGTGCAACTTGTAGGTCTCTTATTCATTGCATTTGGTATCCCGAATGTGATACTTATTGCGATTGGAATAGCTATCATGGGAACTGGTCTATCCTTCTTTAGCGTGGCGAACGGTAATTTCATCATGACAAGTGCACCGAAGAAATATATGGGGGTAGTCAGTGCCCTGACAAATCTATCTAGGACCACCGGATTTTCTGTCGCCACTGCTCTTGTGACAACAGTGTTTGGATTCTATTTTGCTATGTTTAGAACAGAAGGATTAGCATATTCCGTTGCATATTCCCAAGCGTTTCAGTTTGCAATCTTGATATTCTGTGCATTGGCATTGATAGCTGCGATAATCTCATCCTATAGGGGAATGAGTCCTGCTGAAGAGAGAAGAGAGAACCCATCTATCGAGAGCATTCCGCCTTCGTAGTCAGGTCACATTCCAAACTCATCAGCGATGAACAAAACCCTTCTTCTGAAGTCGGGATGACCCAGCGTATGAAAATTAACTCCGACCTCACGATCAAACAACATTTTCTGAGGATTCTCACGAAGCAGCTTTAGTAGGTCAGCTAGCTCTTCTTTTGAGAGGCGCCGATCTTTGTCATAATCTACCTTTCTCCAATCAACAGTTTGAGGTTCTTTCAAAGGTTCTGAGTCAGGTTCAGCCTTAGCCCGTTTTTTATGAAGCCCAGGAATTGCTGGTTCAACGGCCTTGCGGATCTGTTCGTCGGACAGTTCAACGCCGTATACTTTCCTCATATGTGTCAGGCGAGTTGATAGAAAGACATCAGGAGCTACTTCACGAGCGTTCACTTCGTCTATTCCATCTAGAGGATATTGGGTTATCATCCTCATCAGCTCAGCATTTGCAATCGTGCTGGTTCGTTCTGGATTAAGTGACTCCAACCAGCGAATTTCGTCAATTAGCACCGTAATTGTTTCAACTCTTTGACCCAATCGAATGAGGGCGTTGATGGTTGCTTCTTGACCAAGTACAGAAGCAGCATGATAGTCACTCAATAATTCCGCAGCTCGTGAGGCTTTTTGCATGAAGAACCTGGATACAGCGGCTAAGATTCTCGATAGCATGAAGAAACCACCAAGGGCTACTAATCGAATACCGGCTAGGTAAAGATCCCCTGAAATAAGAACAGCATTAACTACACCAAGCCCAATTCGGAAGTAGACATACAGGTAAATAAGATCCACAAAGAACGAAGGCATTCTAGTGAAGATTTGGATTATCGAATCCTGATTCTTGATATGACCTAGTTCATGTGTGATTATTGCCTTAACTTCTGCCTCGTTTAGAACTTCCAGTGTATTGCTGTGGACAACTACTACAGAACCCAGAAACGGAAGGCTGAAAGTGAATGCATTTGGAAGAGGCGAATTCATTAGATAGACCTTGCTAACACTTACACCACTCTTTTTCGCAAGATTAAGTGTCCAGTTTACTATACTCTCGCGGGAATATCTCCCTTTCCAAACTGTTTCTGTATCATAGGTGGGATGAAGTTCGACAAGATCACCTTGACGGAGGGTTTGAACAGCTGTGAAATAGACTAAGATGATTTGCATTACAATGATTGCGAAGAACAATGAAATTGAAACTAGAGGATTTGACCTTGAGAAATCGATACCTACAACAAACAAAGTGGTTTCGTCCAGATAAAGAAGAGATACAAACAGAATTTGTACGAAGTCCATAATCAAGAAAGCATAGATTGCTACAATCTTTTCACGTTTAACTTCCGCAACCATCACCGAACCTCAGAGTATCAAAGTTTGGATTTGTTTTGAAGTATGTGGTTTAATAATGAGATATCATGTAATATGACGCAGTCGCTTGGATTCTGCAGCTGCATAATGAAAGAGCTCGCTCACATTCATGCCAGTTTTTGCAGAAGTGGAGAAAAACTTCAGTGTCAGCAGGTCTGCCAATAATTTTCCTTCTTGTTCAGTGACCTGAGCCTCATCAATCAAATCAGACTTATTCGCAACAAGAGAACCGCCAAGAAAGTCTTCACGCTGGATACAGATTTTTTTAGTCAGCGCTTCATGCAATTCCGTAATTCGCTCAAAGGTCGATCGTTCAGTTACATCGTAGACGAGAAGTAAGTGATGCGCACCTTGATAGAACTGGTTTCGTAGTCCTGAGAATGATTCTTGTCCTCCAATATCAGCAATTGTAAGAACAACACGTCCTTCTGGAAACTCAAACGTCGCAGCGCTTAAGCTCGCACCAATGGTAGCAGTATGTGTTTCTCGGAACTCGTCGCTTTGATATCGTCTGACGAGGCTGGACTTGCCCACATTTGGAGGTCCTACGATAATGGCTTTGTAGAGTTCAACAGACATAGAGCTCACCAGTCCTGAGATGAACAATTCTTGGTTGTGTTGGTTTCTTATCAGGCTTACGCGTCTGGGGTCAGTGAACCTATCGAAGCTTTTAGAAGGACTCGTAGTTGAGGAAAAGCCATGGTCGACCTCAATGATATCAGGTCTCGCACAACAAACGTACAAGGGTACATAGATGAGTTGCGCGAAAAAGACAAAGGTATCATACTAGAAGCTTACAACGAATACAAACTTGATATTGCTGTTGTCGACAAATTGAGGGACATCCTCAAGGATATGACTGTAGTTGTGTTCAGTGCTGCTTGGTGTGGCGATTGCAAGAGAGCAATGCCTGTGATGTTACATCTTGAGGAACAGCTCGGACTAGAAGTCATGGTCTTTAGCAAGATCAAGACAGCGCCACTGAATCCCGACCTCCAATGGGCAGTACCTCCTTCACCTCCTGAGGTGAATGAATGGGGTGCAACTGCGATCCCGTACTTTGCGTTCTTTGATTCCGATGGAAACAAAGTGGCAACAATCACCGAAAAGCCAACAGTCAAGGACACACTTGAGGCTGAAATCCTTCACGTGGTCAAGAATAAATAGTGATTACTGTATTTGTAAACTGCATCTTAGGAGGAAAATGCAATGGATATTCCAATTTTCAGTAACTTTATCGAAGGTTTGAAACTATTCTTTTCATCAAAGAGATTGAGATGGTTGACACTTCTCTTCTTTATCGGGGCTGTAACAATAACGATTGTAGAACGTATTGCATATTGGACATTTATCATAGATAGAGTAGCGATTATCATTGGAGCGATATTTCCAACTTTCTTCATGATTACTGCATTTCTCTCTCTTCTAGGGTTGGCAAGATTCGTTGCAGACGATGAATCATATTCGAAGTCTCTCACCTATACAATCGTGTGGACAATTGTCAGTGTAGTTGTATTAGTACTAATGACTGTGTTCACTCCAGCTCTACTCAACTTCCTCTTCATTGGTGTTGCGTTTCTTGGATGGATTGGCTTCCAGTCCTTCTTTTCAACGAGAACCGCTCTGGGTTTCGCTGAAAGTGTGGACATTGAAAATAGGTCTGCACTTGTTAGATATTTGTATATGATAATATACTTCTTCAATTACGTAGTCATTGTTGGAGCACTCATCTTCACATCAATATTCGTCAATCCAGCCATATTTTTAACAGCAACCTGGTGGTTCGCAGTCCTTGGAATGCTCCTAGCTATGGGATTCAATTTTCTCAATGGTTGGATCCTAAATTCGGAGCGTAACAGGTCCACAGCAAGTAACATCTCAATCCTCGGTCTGTTCATATCGTTGTATTCAGCTTACTTCATCTACAATCTACTCAAAGGATTTGATGCCTCTTTTGATTTGGTTGGTATTGGAATTACAGTCTTCTTTATACTCTTCACTATGAGTAGTGTAGGACGAACTTTAGCCAGCAGAGCAGAGTTAGATACACGATGGAAACTCAGCAAAGAATTTGCTGCAACATTTACGTTCTTCTTAGCAACAGGATTCATGTTTGTAGATGCTTTATTCACTTACATGGTTGCTGATGCTGGAGCACTTGCATTAGCAGGAGCAGCTGGTGATATTGTAAAACTCATCGTGTTTCCTTTCGTTGCCCTACTGATGGCTTTGAACTTCATTCGAAAGTCAAGGAAAGTCTTGGATATTGAAGACACTCCGATTGAAATACCCGAAATGTACGAAGATCAGCCACCGGTTTCTGAGGACGAACCAGCAGTACTTGATGAATCCGTCGAAGAAGAAGATACACTACCTGCTCCTGAAGAAGACGCAAGTGAAGAACTTCAGGACATTGCTGTTGAAGAAACAACGACAGACGAATCGTTTGAAGAGAGTGAGTGATACTTAACGCTGTTATTCACCCTCTACATCCTATCCGAAGGCTTTTATCCAATCTAGCTAAGTCTATCGCGCGGATTACTAATCCGTATAAGATATGAAAAACCGGAGACATTAACATGGCAAAATACGAGTGCATGGTTTGCGGCTGGGTTTATGATGAAGACGTTGGCGATCCTGATAGTGGCATTGCTGCTGGTACGAAGTTCGCTGATGTGCCTGATGATTGGGTCTGCCCAATGTGCGGAGCAGGGAAGGACGACTTTGAACTAATCGAATAATTCGCTTCATGATGTATTATTATCTTCGTCTGTAGTGTGCACCACGGGAAGCGGGTTAAGATAGATCTCTAAGGAGTCATATCGGTGGGGTCTCTCATGGGTAGTCGCGCTCTAAAGGCAGCACCTTTTCCTAAGGGTGAAGACTCCAACATTTCAAGTGTTCCACCATAACCTTCGATAATTCTCTTGCAGAGATACAGTCCCATACCTCCATTCTTTGTTGACACTCTTCTCTGGAAGATACTGCTACGAATCTCTGCAGCGATACCAGGACCATCATCAACAATGTCAATCTGAATATTATTACCAACCTTCTGCAAATCAATGATTATCTTGGATTTGGGACCAGCGTGTATCGACGTGTTCCTGAACATATTGTCCAAGAACAACGGCAGCAGTCTTCCACTGGCCAGACTTGCATCCCTTGCAGGACCCTTTGCGTGGAGTTTAATCTTAAGACCTGAGTGAACACTCTCAGCTTGTCGGATTCTCTGTTTCACTAGGTCCCCAAGCTTCTCCACTGGTCCAGTAGATCTTGTGTCTGCAAGTGTAACAAGACCGACCATCCTTTCTATTGATGCTTGTGCCATGGCAATGTACTTCTCAACTTTCGATATATCACCTGTAGTCAATCGAGCGCCTTCTATAGCCCCTGAAGCAATCTGAAGATCGTTTCCAATGTCGTGGCGTAGAAGACTGGAATATAGTTCAAGCTCTCTTAAGGAAGTCCTCACATTGTTTTCAGCAATTTTTCTTTTTGTAATATCTCTGACGACACCCAAGATTCCAATAGGAGTATCATTTTCGTCACGAAGGAAGACCCTAGAAACTTCAGCCCAAATTGTGAACCCATTCTTATGATATATCTCAAACTCGAGCGGAGGTGCCTCGTAGCCATCTTTACCAACAGTTTCTTCAAGCTCAAGTGACTCTAATAGACTACTGCCCATGAGTTCCAAAGATTCAGGTGTCAATATATCTACAGCACTTTTATGCAATAATTCATCGATTTCATATCCAAGTACATCTCTAACAGAAGGACTGACATATGTGAAGTGTAGATTCATATCCATTGTTGCAATCAAATCTTTAGAATGCTCTGTAATCAAAAGATATCGTGCTTTCATCTCGCTGAGATCGTGTTCCAGCTGTATCTGTTCTGTGATGTCAACAACCACCGCAAGAGTACCGATTATGGTACCTGCGGCATCGACCCAAGGAGCCGCAGACACTCTGGTGTTGCGTTTCTGTCCGTCACGTCTGATAAGGGTCAGGTTATATGAAGATGCAATCCCCATTCTCCTACCCACTGTTCCCTCACTGATTGTGTTTCTTTCTTCTGATGGGATTAAGTCCATGATACTCATGCCGATTAGCTCTCCAACCTTGTACCCAACGAGCTTGGCAAAACCGTCATTCACAAACATCAGTTTCTCATCAAGATCTGTGGTAGCGATACCCTCAGGCACTGATGATATCATTTCCCTGAACCGTTGCTCGCTCATTCTGAGTGCTTCAAGGGCATTCATTCGGTCATCGATATCACGAACAAGGGAAAAATACCCAGTCACCTCTTCATTCTCGTACACAACTGTACTGTTGATATGAAAATGGAAGGTGGTCCCATCTTTTCTCAGGCCAATTGTTTCAATTCCAATGTAGAGACTATGCCCACGCTCAATTCCCTCAACGAAAGCTTTCCAAGCGGTCTTTTTTTGTTCTGGCGGCAAGAATACATCAAAGGTTTCTCCAATGACTTCTTCTAGAGAGTAACCAAACATCTCAAGGACTCTATCGTTGCAAATAGTAATCCGCCCATTCTTATCAAATCCGACTAATCCATCAGGTAGATTCTCATACAAAATCCGATAGATTTGCTCAATATTCTCAGGAGCTCGAGAGCCATTGGAAGAAAGGTCTTTCATAAATTAGCCCCACCATCTCTAATTATACGAACGTGTCTATCATTATGATTCCAATTGTGTATTAAGATATTCACTAGATATCTATATTCCGCATATAGAGCGGCATTAAACCAGTTTCGGGAATCTGCAAACCATTCTACGAAAGAATAAATGGATTTATGTTCACTCTCCAGATGGGAGAACAAATTTGACGAACCTTCAGACCACTATTTCAAAAGTTACGGTATTCCGTGATGCAGCTCGGGTTACAAGAACTGGCACCGTAAAACTAAAACCCGGACCGCACAAGGTTTTGGTTACAAATATTTCGAATTATGCTCAGAGTGATAGTTTCAGAGTTAAAGGAAGGGGACCAGCGAAACTATCGAGTATTGATGTCCAGAGTGTCACTGATGTTTTTGAACCGTCATCAGACATCAAACCGCTGTATAATGAATTGAAGGGACTGGAAAAGAAGCGTATAGAAATTAATGATGAGATAGAATTTCAGCAAGGTCGACTTGTACAAGTTAACAGTATGGTTGCTGAGTTTTCTAATCACTTCGGAATGGTCTTTGCAGCCAATGAAGGGGACATTAAATCTCTCTCCGAGATGGATAAGAAATCAACTAAACTTGCTGGAGAGATTCAGAAGAAGATTCGTGAATTGAGTGATGAACTCCAAGACTTGGACAATAAAATGCAGGTGTTGAGAGAGAATATTGGAAAAATTAATTCTGAACGGAAGACTGTTTCAACCTATTCAGTAGAAGTAACATTAGAGGTTTCTTCAGATTCCAAAATAGAATTGGATGTGACATATCAAACAGGTGGGGCAGGGTGGTCTCCGCGCTATGACGTAGATTTACATCCTACTACAGCAAAGCTTCGGAGACTTGCTCTCGTTAGAAACAGAACTGAAGAAGATTGGATGGAAATGGATCTGACAATCTCCACTGCAACAGCTAGACCTGTTGAGGCTATTGAAGGAAGTCCGTTCTTTATCACTGCATATGATCCTAAAATGGTAGGACGTGCAAAAAGTGGACGAGCCGAAAGACTGCAATCCAAACCTTCTGTATCACTAATGGGGGCTGGAGTGTTTCCACCACCAGCACCACCACCAGAAGTAGTTGAGGAATTTGCTGAAGCAGTCGAAACTGTATCAGGAATAGCCGTCTATGAACTTCCAAAGAAGATGACAATTCCGTCAGATCATGAACAACATCCGGTTACATTGATAGAAGAAGAGCTCAATTCATCAACAATTCATTATTGGTACGCAGAGGGAATGTCTGAGGTTGTGGCTCAAGATAAAGTGACAAATAATGATAGTGTGATTCTCCCTGGCAAAGTAAAGGTGTTCTCCGAAGGAGATTACATTGGTGAAACCTCGATTGGTCAGATATCACCGCGAGAAGAGTTCAAGATTGGTACCAGAGTTGCATATGATGTTAAGGCGGAAAAGAAACTCGTGGAACGTGAGATGGAGAAAGCAGGGGTCCTTCGCGGAAAACTCCGACGTTCGTATGACTACAGACTTGAAATCCAGAGTTTCTCAAAGAGAAAGATCGAGGTTGAAGTCTTTGATCGAGTCCCCCATAGCTCGAGTACACAGATCGAAGTGAAAATAGACTGGGAGAAGTTAGCCCCAAAAAATCATGAACTCGGTGTGATTGAGTGGCATAGAGAGTTAGAGCCAAACGAGAAGAAATCCATTGCGTATAGCTATTCAGTAGAGTGGGAAAAGGATGTGACTATCAGTCCACCACTACCATGAGGAGGTCATAAGAATGAAAGAATTAACAACACAGATCTCATCAGTTACAATCTTCCGAGATGGAGCACGTATTGTCAGGACTGGTAAAACAGAACTCACCGCAGGCGAACAGATTGTCAAAATATCAGATATCACTCGATACGCAGAACCAGATAGCTTTCGAGTAAAGGGAAAAGGAAATGCGGTTCTTCGAGGTATCGATGTCAAGCAAATCAGTCGAACCTACGAACCGGAAGGTGATGTCAAGGAGTCATATGAGAAGCTCAAAACTCTAGAAAAAGATCGAGCTGAAATTGAAGACAAAATTCAGCTGCAGACATCTAGAGGTGATAGACTGAATGCTGTAATGAATCAGTTTAGCTCCGAGTTTGGTAAGTGGTATTCAGTTGGAGAATCATCAATGGAACAGCTTACTAAAATGGAGAAAGCAAGCAGTGAGATGATCCATGATGCTAAGAAGACAATCCGCAAACTCAAGAATGAGTTGGAGAGAATTGATGCTGAGATTGCGTCACTTCGGGACAATATCAACAGAATTCAGGGTCAAAGGAGAACAGAAACAGTCAATGAAGTGTTCGTTAATCTCGATGTCAAAGAGAGTACTCCTTTAGAGCTTGAGGTGACCTATCAGTTGCGAATGGCCTCTTGGCAACCTACCTATGACGTCGATATTGGTGAAGAAACAACTTCTGTCAAGAGAATCGCTGTTATCAGAAATCAAACCCTTGAGGATTGGGAGGATGTAGGACTCACGGTATCAACAGCATCTGCTCAACCGGTGGAAGCAGTAGAACCAAATCCTTTCTTCATTGATGTCTACAGGCCAGAGTATGAAATGGTATCAACAAGAACGTTAGCTGCTCCATCTGAAATGATGAAGAAAGAAGAAGCCTACGATGAAGAAACGGACGACTTAGTGATGCAGGAGGAACCAATGCCAGACATCATTGAGGACTACGCAGAATCTACTGAAACTCTCGGTGGAATCACGGTATATAATGTTGCAGGCGATATTTCAATTCCTGCTGATAATGATCAGCATCCCGTCACATTGACTCTTGAAGAATTCGAATCTCGAAGATTACACTTCTGGAATGCTGCAGCGATGGCAGAAGCAGTTGCACAGGACGAAATCACAAACGGAGATTCTGTTCTGCTTCCGGGAAATGTGAAGGTTTACGCAGCTGGTGATTTTATTGGCGAAACACACCTCAACTTAAAGGCACCCAGAGAGAAGTTCAGACTTGGAACAAGAGTTGCCTACGATGTAACGGTCGAGAAGAAACTTATGGAGAAAGATACTGAGAAAGCTGGAATCACTCGGGGCAAGCAGAAGAGGGGATACAAGTATTCTCTAGATATGCAAAACTTCTCAAAACATGAAATTACAATAAAAGTTGTGGATGTGATACCTCACAGCAGCTCTGAGAAGATCAATGTGGAATTGGCGGGACCATCAATACCTACTAAGAAGGAAGAATTGGGGGTTCTTGAATGGGAAACCAACATCGATGCTGGTGTGGAGTTTAAGATAGAATATTCATATGAGGTCGAATGGGAGAAGGATGTTTCAATAAGACCTCCACTCCCATAGAACTTGTAGATAGTGGGGGTCATACTCCTACCATCTGCTCATTTCATCTATTACTGCAACGATTCTATGCATCGCCTTTCGATAGTTCTCAACAACAATGCTCTCATTCGGAGAATGAGCCTTGGACAAATGGTCCCCGCAACCGATAGACACCATGGGTACATACTTGTTGAAGAGATAGAGTGGACCGGATCCGGGGCTAGTCATGTGGATTTTCATCTCACCAAACACACTCTGATTGGCTCTCTCAACAATCTTGACAAATGGATGGTCCACTGGAGTCTTAGCTGCTGGGTATCCCTCAAAGTATGTTATCTTCACGTCTGTGAATCCATTATCGTCAAAATGCTTCCTTAGTTTCTTGTGGATATCATCAGGATGCATTCCTTCAACTAATCTAAAATCAATCTTGCATGATGCTTTCGCAGGCAAAACGGTCATTGAGCCCTTTCCTTGATAGCCGCTAGTTAGACCACAAATGTTTGCTGTAGGATCACCATAGTAGGCTTTCTTGAGTTCATCACCTGTCATTCCATTAAGGAACTCATCGATGCCATACTCTTTTTTCTGTAAGTCCTCATGCAGATCAATCTTCTTCATTGCTTCAATCTCTGCATCTGTAAATGGTTTGATACCATCATAGAATCCATCAATCAAGATTCTACTATTCCCATCTTTTATAGAATTCAACGCCCAGACTAATCTACTTGCGGCGGCCGGAAAAACACAAGCTGTGGAGGAGTGCACGTCACGAACTAATCTCTCAACTTCAAGCTCGACAAAAAAGATTCCTTTGAGACCTAGCCAAGCTTCCTGTATTCCATCAATACCCGCTCCTCCAAACTCCCAAATACCAGCATCAGCGGTGATGAAGTCAGTGTTTTTTTCTGTGTACTCAGGTAGGTTGACGCTACCTATCTCTTCCTCTCCCTCCACAACAAACTTGATGTTCACTGGTAAATCTGTACCAGTCTCCTTGAATGCTTTCAATACCCAGATTCGATAGATTGTGTCTCCTTTATTGTCAGCCACACCTCGTCCATACAATCGCCCGTTTCTTATCTCCGGTTCAAATGGATGTGAATCCCACAAATCAAAGGGTTCAGCGGGTTGCACATCGTAGTGATTGTAGAACAACAGTGTTCTCTTAGCTCCTACATCAATCCATCCAGTCACAACTGGTGCGCCAGATGTCTCATGAACTTTAGTTTCTAGTCCTACATCCTTCAACATTTTCTCTACGAGTGAGGAGGTCTCTTCAAGACCCTCGTTCTTTGCGGCAACAGAAGGAATCCGACAGAGAATCTTCAGGTCCTCGATTGAATTGTCAAGATTGTCATCAATGAATTTTGTTACTGACTCATGCATTGTATGCACAAGATGGACGTTGATAATCTCAGAAATATATCCTCGCTTTCAGGTTTTCAACGAACGGCTTATCTAGAGCGACACAATAAGTTCTATGAGAAGGATGAAGATATTTTGAAGAAGCTCGAGACTCCTAATTATTCAGATGAAGTAGTTAAGAAATTTTTTGTATCACAAGTCAAAAAGAAAAGATTTCGAGCGAAGAATGTCATCGAATCGTTTGAAAGATTTTGGGTTCTATATCGTCCTTTCAGACATATCACTTTGAAAATTAGTGGAATCGATTCAGAGACAGGTTTTAGCAAGTTTTCCAAGTCCATGATTGATGAGGATCTTGCTGGAAGTATCACAGACCCAGATCACAGATTCTTGCTCTGGAGACCTCGCTTAGTAAATCTCAATGAAGAAAGTATCACTGAGGATCTGGAGGAAAACCAATATTCGGGGCGTGAGGAATCTGTCCAAGAAGTAATTGATGAGATGGTACAACTGCGATTGAAGGGACAAGAAAAGGATGAAGAGTTAAGAGTGAAAATTCGAAGTCTCCAAGCGGATCCACTATCATCTATTGCTTTTATCGTACCTCGCTCACCAGGAGGAATCAGGAGAGAGGAGAAATTGCTTGATGAACGTAAATGGAGCCATGCTTACGTTGTTGCATCATCATTAGTCTCTAACTGTTCCCCGAAGGATATAATGTTGTCCGCAGAGTTAGGAACCAAAGTTTACGTTGAAACGGTAGTTGCCGAATATAGGAAAATTGAGAATGATGAAACACGATTGTTGCTGCTAGAAACACCAGGAACATCAACTCTTAGAGATGCGCAAAAAGCAGGGTTGGCAATCACCCGAATTTGTCAGCTTTACAAAACATGCTCCGATCGTATTCAGGATAGTTGCACCTAGTAAGGAAAACCTCAGAGATACCCTATCTTGATTCCTACGCGTGATTCGAAACCCTTAAACCATTCATTGGTTACGCAATATGTTACTAAGAGTAGGTATCGTCTTGGTTAGGATTTTAGTGAAACTAAGACAGATGTCAATTCCTTAGAACTAAGGAGGAAAAAAAAGAATGAATAGGAAGCGGAGAGCTAGCTGTCTTGTTTTAGCCGTACTCCTTGTCTTCCCAATATTGGGCGTCGTTCCAGTGGTTGTTGCTCAAGCCGATCCCGTGATGTCGTTCGTGATGGCATATCCATCCGACGTCGGTGAGCAAAACCCGATTTTTGCTAGGAGCGCACGTTCAACTTGGTATGACATGCTAATCTATGACACGCTTATCTCCTTTGATGAAAATTTCGAGTTGATTCCGTGGTTAGCGGAAAACTGGACCGTATCTCCTGATGGTTTGAATGTCACATTCACAATAAGAGAAGGTGCGGTTTGGCATGACGGAACAGCATTAACACCGGAGGACGTCAAGTTCACATTTGAACACCACAAGAATGCTCCATCCGATGCAAACTACTGGTCAATGCTACAGCACACAACATCAATCACTGTAAGTGGTCAAGATGTAAAAGTAGTTTTTGATCAAGTATATTCATTTGCTGTTCAAAATCTTGGTATGATCTATCTCTTGCCAAAACACATTCGTGAAGGTGTTGCAGCAGATGATGTCGTTTGGGATGATGCAACGAATGCGACTGCACATATCGGTTCAGGTCCATTTAAGTTCGTTTCTCGAACTCCAAGCGAGTTTATTCAGATGGAGCGGAACGATGAGTGGTGGGGTCCAGACAATCCATATATAGGACAACTGCCAAACATTGAGGACCTTCGAATTGATGTTGTGCTAGGTCAGGATGCACGTATTCTTTCCATGAGGCAAGGTACCGCAGACACTGAACGATACGAGCTCTTTGGTGCTTATGTGCCAATAATCCTGAATGCCCCTGAACTCCAGCTTGTGACTGGGGTTGCATCACAATGGGATTATGTTATCGGATTCAACACTACTGTTGCACCATTCGATGACCAAGATGTCCGAGACGCTGTCGCTTTAGCGATTGATCGTCAAGAGCTTGTCAACATCGGCAGACTAGGGTTTGGTACTCCCACAAACAGCAGTATTCCATACGAGTTCTTCCCAGGATACTACGACTCTGATGGTGCGTTCCCAGTACAGGATATCGTTGCAGCTACTGCACTTCTGGCTACAGCAGGATACACCGCTATG
>SOKL01000375.1 GCA_004376265.1 Candidatus Thorarchaeota archaeon | reverse complement strand
TATAGGACTCAAACAAAACTCACTGATTTCATGTGAGTCTTTCTTATAGATCATATGGCAATTTAAGAGATGAACAGAAGACATGTTTTTAGAGGACCGACAGTGATTTACGACCGACTCTGTAGATTCAGCGAACGAGTCACAATAAGAAGTGATCAACCCCAGCGTGATAAGGAGCTGAGGAGAGCTGTCAAGTTCTTAGCTTCAATGATGACGCTGACTGTCAAAGGAGTAAAGGCTGCTGCAGACCTGGTCGCAATTCTGTTATTTTTATCAGTAACTACACTTCTCTACACGTTGGGACTCTCTCTATTTATCGTTTTACCACTCTCAGTTATGGCTTCAACTATCTCACTATACATTATCCAGACGTATCCAATATCGTTGATGAACAGCTACAAGTTAGGTCTCTCAGAGGAAGCTGACTTAGTCTTCGAGCAGTTCATCCTTGTGTTCCAATCAGGAGGTACTATCTTTGACGCGATTGAGATGGTTGCTCACTCTGAGCACCCCTACCTCTCTAGCGCATTCAGTCAGATGATTGTAAGAATAAATGATGGTACACCACCTGAGACATGTCTGATGGACTTTGCCAAGGATCAACCATCAGATGATCTTCGTCGATACTTCATGGCAATCCTATCATCATTGGAGAAAAAAACAGATCTTATTGAGACTCTATCGGGTGAATCCTTTGAAGCGGATTTGGCTCTTCGACAGAAGAATCTTGAGTTGGAAAGCAGGTTGTTGATAGTGGCTGCGCTTGTTACCTATGTGCCAATCATGTTCACACTCGCAGCTTCTCTTGCTGGATTCTCAACTAGTCTCTCGATTCTTCTGATGATTCCCCTGTTCGTAATAATGAATGCCTTACTGAAGAGTCGCTTCTCACGCCAGTTCTCTGCCTACTTCGATAGACCCAGAGATGAAACGTTAGTACCGCCTTCTCAAAAGGATATAATTACAGAGTACGATGAATTTCTGAACCTCCTCATACTTCTTGGTGAGCGGCTCAGCACAGGTGACACGTTGGAAGTTGCACTACCTAATGTTCGAGATGATTTAGAAACACAGGCGCAAAGACTGGTTGACATCGCCATTAAGGCTGTGTATATTCAAGAAACTAGCATGATTGAAGCAATGCGACTCGCATCACAAGCCACGCTTGGTCAGAGAGTATCTCAGATGTTTAACATGATTGCATTGATGTGTGAGACCTCTGCAACGGATGCAGGAATCCGAATCTCAAAGATTGCAACACGTCTAGTGAAGAGATCAGCAGTAGCAAAGGAACGCGACTCTATAATCGCGGCCCAAAGAATGAAGGTGTATCTTCTCACGTTAACAAGCGCTGCAGTTCTAGGTATGCTTGCTTCGTTGGCTCCGTTCATGTATATCGGAGCCTTACTTACGCAGGGTCCCACTTGGACTCTGGGAAGCATCACTATATTGGATATCATACCACTACTAGTTACTCTCGGTGTAACTACATTGTCTACAGGATATCAGAACACACAAATGGTAAATGGTGGTCGTCCAGTTTTGATTGGTATAGTTTCCGCGCTGTTATTCTGGGTTTCATTCGCATTATCATCCACAATGATGGGCCTAAGCTGACGTAAGAATCATTTATTTGCCCAAGTGATATTGGGATTTATTGTTAGGATGAGATGTAATTATGCTTCAAATCCCATTTCTTGATTGGACCTTAACCGATATCATGTTGTTTTTCCAGGATGACTGGATACTAGCATGGACGTTAATTCTGTCGGGAGGTCTCCTTGCCATGTGGCTTCTAGAGAATATTACGGACCCAATTCCATTGTTGGGAACCATCTTTGATGGTCTTGTGTCCGTTGGAACCTACTTGGGCTTCTTTGTAGGAATCCTTGACATATTCGTAGGATATGTCGTTTACACTACACAACCTGACGCAATAATTGTAGCAGGTTTTCTAATCCTCATGGGATTCTCACTAGTTATGAGGGTACTTTCAAAGTTCCCCCTAGCCTTAGTGTTTGCTCTAGCTGTCGCCGCAATTGGAACTGCAGTAATCTATGGATTCTTGCAACCCTTAACTACTGTTCCTCTTATTCAAGAGGCAGCAATCTGGTTGACTTCTGGAAAAGGTCTACTAGTAATAGGATTCATCATATTCTGCGTTGCGTACGTTGTTGGTGGATTGATAATTAAACTGATTCAGCTGATAGGAAAGATATTCGCTTCAGTTCCAGTGAGCGTGCTCGTTGGACTTGGAGCAATTGCAGTTGGTGTGATAGTTATACTCAATCCGGCTCTACTTGGACTAATAGCGTGGCCATGAGCTCAGAGGGGTGTATCACCCCTCCTCTCTTGTTTTTCCATAACTACTTTGGTTTTCTTATCTCACGAAAGTAGAGGAATTTAAGATCCTTATCGGTGTAAAACTGAGCTGCAACGTCGATAGCTTTCTTTGCTGCTACAATACCATCAAACCATTCCGAAACATAGAATTTCTTATCAGGATCGTGCTGGGTATCTGCAAGAGTGAAACTTTCAGGTATGTCAAATTTGTCTGGGATAAGTAAAGCGACCCGTAACTGTGACAGACCACCTTCAGATTCCAGCCAGAGTTCACTGTATGTCATCGCTAATCTATAATAATCTGTAACAAGGGAGGATTAAGGTTTGCCTGTAGACATCATCTTCCAAAAATCCTTTCCCAAAGGACTCAAATAGTAGCTTTGCATTAAGACTAGTGAAATCAAGTAGACACGAATACTGTCTATTGATTTCAACGAAGCGGGAGCGCATTATCAATCATTGGAGGTTACACACTTGTCGAAAGGTGATGAGTCCGATAAAAAGAAAATAATTAGTGTCACAATGAGCCAGTCCCTTGTCACTAGAATTGATGATCTCGTGCAAAATCGAGTTGGAAGGTCACGAGCACAGTTGATTGAGGACTCGGTTAGATGGTTCCTTGATTTCACTGTACACAAATGGAATGAACGAGGAATATATGTGAACTCGTTCAGAGCTGTATTTGAGTCTGAAACTCTATCATCACTTTTCTTCTCCTCATTGACACCTACAGATCAATATGAGTTGGGAGAAACTTCTGGAAAACAAGCCCCGATTGCTGATGCTGTTCGACTCTTTCATGGTGGAGATCCTAAGAATGAGAAGAGTAGAAGTTTAGTATTGAAACTCCTACAAGAAAATGGTTGGGGGTCAATATCACTAAATGACGATCTCATCGTAATTGGAAGTCCATTCTATCCTGCACCGTTCATCCGTGGATATCTTGAGTCCCTTCTTAATGTCAATCTTGAAGTAGTAGAAACAAATGTCAAAGAAAATGTGGCATTGCGTATCATATGACATCTGTAATCACTACCATTCCAGACCAATTTCAAGAATCTCGAACTCACTTTCATAGAGTCCCGGAATACTCTCAATTGTCTTTCTAATCATATCCTGTTTGTCTCTGATGTTATCGGCGGAAAAATAAACCTCGTAAATACATCGGTTCTGCTCAAAGCAAAATCCAGTAGTAAATAACACTTTGAGGTCGTGATGCTTGAACAATTGTGTCATTGTTTGCATTAGTGCTGGATTGACTTTTTCAACTTCCAACCTAACGCGAGCACCACCTTCTTTCATCATAGGTATCAGACGGACTTCTCCTGATCTCTCGAAGTAGATCACCATTGCAGCCTTCATATCTTTCAGTTCTGAATTGTTGAAGAAATCTTCCGGAAGGCGAATCTCCCTCTTCTTGTGTACGTCAGCAATCATTCCCTTTGTAATACCGGCCAAACAAATCGCCTCTTACCTGTTCTAGTGCTTGAAGGTCATTACAGTATTTGTATCTTCGTACGGTGTTGGTAAAGAGCAATCTCGTAAAAGTACACGACGTTCTTTGGTTCGAAACCAATAAATCACAGTAGATGACCAATAAACTCACTCAAGATTTGAGGTTCGAATAATGGCGAAAGAAGGTAGAATATACGTTTGTGACATCTGTCAACAGATCATCGAAGTAAAGAAATCAGGTGTTGGGACACTCGTTTGCTGTAACCAACCGATGAGGCTCTATGAAGACGATTAACTGCCACGAATCCAAGAAATGTTCTCATCTTTGAACACTTGATAATGTTTATATTCTCTCTATAGGGCCAATCGTTGTTATCGGTTCTTGGAGTATGTTTCTAATGATTGAATTACCCGACTCGGTATTGAAGACGAGGAGTCTTCTGAATCTGAGATCCTATTCCATTGATGAGGTTCTCGAATACGACAACAGATTCGTTATGTATCCTGTTAGAGAGGTTGACGGTGAACTCCACAAGTACGTAGTTTGGATTCTGAAGGAAAACAAGGTTGTAGGAGTTGCTATTGTTAGAGATCTATTCCGTGAGATGGAAGAATCCAACTCCATGCGAGGTATGCTTGTGGGTGGAAGTAGATTCACTCCAGCAGCGAAGAAAGTTGCACTCATTTCCAAAATTGAGCTCGTGATTGGCAACTATGCCTCTTTCGATCTCTTTGAACACGAACTTGTTCCACCTCATATCATTGCATCAGATGATGAAATCAAACTTATTCTTGATCATTATGGAATAGAAAAGAAACAATTACCCCGGATCTACAGGGATGACCCCGCTGTCAAAGTACTGGGAGCGCGTCCTGGTCAAATTGTACGAATTGAGAGAGAGAGTCCGACAGCCGGAGTCACATTCTAT
>SOKL01000045.1 GCA_004376265.1 Candidatus Thorarchaeota archaeon | reverse complement strand
GCTAATCCAAAACGAGAAGACATCGAGGATGCCCTCGTTGATACAGTGATTGAGACACTAGAACGAGGAGGAACCGTTCTGATTCCAGCATTTGCTGTGGGCCGAAGTCAGGAGATTATGTGCATTCTTGAAGGTCATGAACTTCCTCGCAAGTATCCAATGTACATTGATGGGATGGCACGAGGTGTTGATGAGATTCTTGTGAAACATCCAGAGTACCTTCAGAGTCCTCAAGCATTTCAACGAGCTGTTAAGCGAACCCATATCATCCGTGATAATCGAGATCGTACCAAAGCAGTGCAGAAAGGAGGAGTCATTATCTCTCCAGCAGGGATGTTGAAGGGAGGTGCATCACATATCTACTTCAAAATGCTTCATGATGACCCGAAGAACTCAATTGTTCTTGTCAGCTACCAAATTCCCGGGACTCCTGGTGCGGAAATGCTAGCTACGGGGAAGGTAACAGTACGCGGTCAGCTCTTTGATGTGACTGCAGATATTCGCCAACATCATCTTTCTTCTCATTCAGACTCCAAGGGTATGATGGATATGCTCACCAATATTCCTGGAGATCCTGAATTCTATGTAGTCCATGGTGAATCAGAGTCTTGCGACGCATTAGCTGAAAAATTGGAAAAACGGAAATGCGTGGCACATGTTCCAGAAATCAACGAAAAAGTTGAGATTTAATCCTCTGTCTCTACACTTCGTGCTTCAACTACCTGGCACTTGACTTGCTGAATAATCTCTTCAGCTTTCTGTGGCTCAACAACAATTGTGTATAGGTACTTCTTCGTGCGGAGTTTCAACTTCACCTGTCCACTGGCTCTCTTGACTCTGCACTCTTCTGCATCCTCCGACATCTCGAGGAACTTTTCGACATCATAGATTTGTTTTGGCATTGTAAAGCACCGTTCTGTTGTTGTGTGTGTTGGTGGGCCGGAGGAGATTTTACAAACTCCAGCGTCGATGAACGGCAGGTCAAATGATTGGGTTATAACTCTAACGTTGTTCACCAAAAAAGAATTTCATTGGTATAATTACATCGGCGTAATAATAGTTTGATTGACAAAGTGAAGTGAGAGATTCCTTTCACTTGGAATTCTTACAATATGATATGGTTGAGTAAACCAATTCAACGCTAAAGATTCGGGGTCTGGATGATAATCAGTGACATGGACGGTATAGGCATTCCAGCTACTGGTTATTCGCGTAATTTCGGTGGAGTATCCTCCTATATGTTTCTCACCCATAAAAACCGCAATGAGTGTCTCACTAGTGAAATTTATCATAGGCAGGTCAGGAAGATGTGAGCTAATACTATGTATGTCTGTCCATAGTTGTTCCCAAGTTTCATTATCCGTTATTACATATTGAACTCGAGCAGTAATACCGCAATGAATCCCTTGATCAACGGTTTCAAATGGAATGGTATTCAAAATTGGGAATACTACAACAAAAACAGATGCTCCGATTATTGTTAAACATAGAACTATGGCTGCAATCTCTCTTTTTTCGATTCGCATATTACAGTACCCCTCAACAGAACGTTTCTACTACTTTAAGCTACTACTACCTTGATGAATACGAAGGATAACTAGATAGATTTTGCCGTGTAACTCGGAACACAAAGACAACTAGAGTGGTGGGCCGGAGGAGATTCGAATCTGGCACCTTCGGTAAGAATGAGATGGAATGGAATTTCTTCGTTTGGTAATCCCCAAGGTGCAACATAGCATGATTCAACTATTGATTCTTTCTTAAACATCTCGTTAAAATCCTCCTATAACGAGTTCGAATTCCACATGGATTTCAGATTTCTCTGTCAATTGTAGAAAAACTGCATATTATCTTATGGGCGAGTCTCTTCCATACATAGAGGAGTAGAAGTCAGAGAAATGGTGAACCGAGGGTGACTCTTTTCGGTGAAACTGAGCGTCATTCTTATAACCAATCAGCAATTCAAACCAGAACGCATGGGCCGGTGGTCTAGCCCGGTTATGATTAGGTCAAACTCCTTGACCTTCTAATTCACGTCGCATTCACACTGCGAAGGTCACGAGTTCAACTCTCGTCCGGCCCACCATTTCTTTCATTTCTCGAGCAAGTTTTCCTCATTGTTAGCTGATTTCAGGTCATCCCATTTGAGATTCAAAGTAGCCATAGTCCAATGGACGTGGCGATGGTGTTTGCTGCACAATGAAACCCACTCATCGGGATTTAATATTCGGAAGTGTTTCTCGCTCTTAGTTAGTCTTTCTGAATGCAGTCTTCCATCTTTTCTATGAATTGGAATCTTCCTTTCATTTGAAGTCGCGCCACAGAAATTACATGCATCTCCAAAGAAAGCATCACGTAATTCTGCAGAGTCCCCTTCAAACTTTCTTCTGAGTTTCAAATACTTGCTTGAAGAGGGCGTATCGTCACTTGGAAGTTCTAATGGTTCTTGAGTATTAGTTATCGATTGCTGTTTCCTTAGTGCAAGAGATTCCAACTCCTGCCATCCATACATCAAGGAATCCATCATCCAATGAACCCCTCTATGGCAAGGGACACAAAGCGCTGCCCACCCATCAGGATCTACTGAATGGAGAAATTTCATTTTCCAAAGTAAGTGTCTATTATGCTTTACACCATCTTTCTTGTGTATTGCCAACATCCGTATTTCTCCACATAGGCGGCATTTAGTACCGAATTTTACTTCCCGCAAAAATTTTATTCTCTGTGATGTTTTATTGGCTCCTTCCTTTTTTGCTAAGACACGTTCTTCCTCTGAATCAAATGATCGTATCCTACTCTTCCACCCCATATCCTTGAACACTATTCTTATCCTAGATTCAGGTATGCCAAGTTTTCGAGCTACCCCCTCCTTGGTCAATTCCTCTATGTAATAGAGCCTGTATACATCATCAACATCGACGTTTTTCCGGTAAGATCTTCCCCAGAAAGGCTTCCACCTCATTCTTTTGAATAAACTAGATATGTAATGCGAGGACTTGAAACCCAATTTCTTGGAAATATCCATCATTGATAGTCCATCAACAAAATAGAGCTGGTACACTTCAGCGGGGTCGATTGACCTCTGCAGAATTTTGCTACTTGTCTTAGATTTCGATTTATTTCTCTTTACAACAGCTTGTTTTGGTATTAATCTACTCCTCTGGGATTGTGATTTGTTCATCCTTTTTGCAGTTTGTTTAGATATTGAATCACTCTTCCCAATAGCAGCAGTTTTTCGTGTGATCCAACCCTGTTTCCTGAAGATGCGTTGTATCGGTTTTGAAGACTTAAAGCCGAACCTCTTAGCGACCTCCATCATCGTTAATCCTTCACCATAATACAGTCGATAGACTTCGAAGGTGTCGATAACTCTCTTCGAAGGAATTTTTCTTCTTCCTTTTGTGGATATGGATCTGCTCCTCTCTATAGCAGCAGTTCTTCGTGTGATCCAGCCCTGTTCCTTGAAAATCTTCCCTATAGTGTGCCTGTGCATGTCATATTTCCGAGCTATCTCCTTCAAGGAGTATCTATCTTCGAAATACAATCGATGCATTTCCTCATAGTCTTTGGATTTTCTCTGAAAACCTGATGGTCGAGCTTCCCAACCTTGTTCCTTGAAGATGCGTTGTATTGGTCTTGGGGATTCGAAACCAAGTTTCTTGCCAGCCTCCAACAACGAAAGACCCTGATTAAAATACAGATGATGAACCTCTTGAACATCAATGCACTGCTTGTTCTGGACGATTGTTTCACACAATATGTTCACCGAGACTATGTACTGATGGGGGTTGAAAAGGACCTATGAATAGAAATCTAAGAAATAATACACAGCTGCGTCTTGCTCCTTTTGAGGGTGAATTGATTGAGTGATAAACAGTATATCGTATTGTCGGTCGTTGGAAGCATCTTTGGAATTGGAACAGGAATCTTGACCACATACAATATGATAGGTACTCTGCTAAATGGAGGAGTGCCTGTTACACAACTACTCATTGAAGCGGTCCTTTGGACATTTTGGGTAGGACTTCAAGGAATAGGGTTCTGTGTCATTTTCTTGAAAATAAAGCAGAGTATCTTTGCTGGCACTGCAGTGGTTGGTTTCTTTGCAACGGCGTTGGAGTTCATAGTACTCTTCACACTCTATACTACTGGACACTCAATTAATGATCTCGCCTTTGCTCTGATAGGAATCGGTGCTACAGTATTGTATTTGATAATGGCTGGATATAGTATGACATTACTCAGACCAGCAGATTCCTTGGGTAAAATCGCTGGTAATTCCCTCATCGTCACTGGGATTGTACTGCTGGCTATTCCACCAGCTGGATTTGTACTTCTGGTTCTTTCAAATCTACTAGCTTCTGGCTTCTTTGCGACATTAGACCTAGAAACAAAACCAATAGATCAGCCAAAAGGTCTTGCTCTGGAATAGATTACAGAAAGTATTGGCGTGGCGTCATCCCCGGTCATTTTCCTGTGCTAGGGTTCAAGTGGAGTGAGATAATGACATATCTCGGCATAATTGAGCTGACTTTCGCCGTATAAAGGCGACGTCATAACCGGGCTAGACCACCGGCCCTAATCGGCCATGGGATCCAGAATTACTTCTTAGTCCGTCTCTTTGGTCTGAGGTCCTTGGTCTTGCATTTTCTGCATTTTTTCGCCTTAAGTGGATTAGTTGCTCCACAATATCGGCATACGGACTTGTACAGCAGGTAATGCTGTGCAAGCCTACGTTTTTCGATGTCAGCTACTGGCATCTCTTGAACCTCTTTTCAATGAAGGCGAACAGATAGTTTCTAGTTAGCCCGCTCGGCTTTCCAGCCGGGTTGTGTTTTAAAAGCTTGTGCTCTTTCCATAAAAGATTCCATCGAACCGTCACAGAGCTTTCTTCAGGAGTCTAGCAATGTCGCTGGGTTTGTCAGCAACTGCAACTCCTGCATCATTTAGTGCCTTAATCTTCGCTGCAGCGGTCCCTGAACTTCCACTGATGATAGCACCAGCATGTCCCATGCGTTTTCCCGGAGGAGCAGTTCTACCTGCTATATATCCAACAACTGGAAGGTCATATTCCTTCTTGATGTAGGCTGCAGCTCTTTCTTCCGCATCACCGCCAATTTCACCAACTAAGACCAGCGCTTTAGTGTCTTTGTCCTCTTTGAACAGCTTGACCGCTTCAATTGTGGTGAGTCCTACGCATGGATCGCCTCCCAGACCAAGCGCTGTAGATATTCCAATACCTGCGGTTGTCATTCCAGCAGCAATCTCGTAAGTCAGTGTTCCACTTCGAGACATGAGCCCAACGTCACCATCTGAAAAGACATGACCTGGCATGATTCCGACCTTCTGTTTTGCACCAGGTGTGATAATTCCAGGGGTATTGGGGCCAACTACAGTGATTCCTTTCGCCTTTGCAGCATGGATTACTCGAATTTCATCCTTTACTGGTACATGTTCTGTAATTACGACAATTGGATTGAGATCTGCGGCAATCGCCTCAAAAGCGGCATCCCCGGCAAATGGGGCTGGAACGAAGATGATTGAAGCATTAGCTCCCTTTGCCTCTTTTGCTTCAATGACGCTATCAAAGACAGGTACCCCATTAACCTCTTCTCCGGACTTGCCAGGAGTGACTCCCGCAACTATCTTAGTACCGTATTCAAGCATGGCTTCAGAATGAAATGTGCCCTGCCCACCTGTTATCCCCTGTACTATGATCTTGGTGTCTTTGTCTACGAGAATTGCCATCTAAGCAACCTCCTTTACAAGCTCAACCACCTTCGAGGCGGCTTCTTCCATCGTTTGGAGGAATGGTATTCCTGCTTTTTCCAGAATTTCTTGTCCCTCTTCTTCGTTAGTACCTACCATCCGAATAACCATGGGCGCAGTGATATCTCCATCATTTCTTGCTGCCAGAATTCCTCTCGCAACATCATCGCATCTCGTGATCCCAGCCATTATGTTGACTAAGATTGCTTTCACTTTTGGATACATTAAAGCGATCTCAATACCCTTCTCAACTCTCTCAGCATCCGCTCCTCCTCCAAGGTCGAGAAATGTGCTAGCCTCTCCTCCAAAAACTGAAACTGTATCTAAAGTCGCCATAGTTAGACCTGCGCCATTACAGATGCATGCGATATTTCCATCGAGTTCTACATAGGCCATATTATTTTCAGTTGCTAATCTTTCACGCTCATTTTGCACAGCAGGTTCTCGCTTGATCTTCTCAATGATGTCTTGATGTCTATAGAGTGAGTTATCGTCGATATTCAGTCTCGCATCGGCAGCAAAGAATCTTCCATCCTTAGTAAGAATCAACGGATTGATTTCTGTTAGTTCAACATCGAAAGCTTCGACGATATTCCAAAGTTTCACAAAAAAGCTTCCAAGCTTGTTGATTTGCTTACCCTTGAATCCCATGGCAATAGCCATCTGCCGGGCTTCAAACGGTTGGAATCCAAGGTCTGGATCAACGTGCATTTTGATAATCTTTTCTGGACTCTCATCAGCAAGTTCTTCGATTGACATTCCCCCGGCAGCACTTCCAATTACCACGTATTTCCGTTCATTTCTGTCAATGGTGATTCCTGCATAAATCTCCTGTTCGATATCGAGTTTTTCTTCAATCAGAACAGCCTCAACTGGGAGATCGTTGATACGCATCTTCAGAATCTCTTCAGCAAACTTCTTTGCTTCATTCGGAGTATCAGCGAATTTTACACCGCCCGCCTTGCCTCTCTTTCCTGCAAGTACCATTGCCTTGACAACAACGGGCTTTCCGACCTCTACAGCTCTTTCCTTTGCCTCTTTCGGAGTCTTAGCTAAGCCACCAAGAGGAGTTGGCATCTTGAAGGCTCGGAAAATATCCTTTGCCTCGTGTTCAAACAATTTCATAGAATTCACCCTTGAGGTCTGAGCCGCCACACGGTTACTGACGTAAAAATGTTATCTCATGGACTCTAAAAGCATTAAGAGATTGTTATGGAGTTTCTTGCTCTCTTTTCTTGCACCATGCTTTGAAGTCATTAATTTTTGAAGGATTGAGTTGATGTATTCTAATTCCTCTAAACAGTTCTCAATAATACCCGGCATGTCCTCTTCACAGACAATTTCTTCAATGGTCTTTGCTGGAAGTCTATCTAAGACGCGTTTCACAACATCCTTTGGCAATGTAGTTCGCGATAAAACCACACTCTTCAGAATGGTTTTCAAATCACTTTTTTCATCAGCAATTGCTCGCATCACTTTCTTGGTATCTCTTACTGGGACACCAAGGACTGATACACTCTTTCCGAGGTCAGTACAACGTGCGGTGTCCTTGTCACGAATTATCAGTCTATCCGTTTCAAGTTCATCATACACCTCAAGCCCGCGTAAGGCTTGAAGAATCACTCCCGCAGCATATGGTTTTGAATCTTCGTTGTCCAGAGCGTATCGCGCAAACTTCACAAGATGCTTGCATAGTCGATGCTTTCTAATTCCTTGATATTTCCACGATTCACAAGAACATGAAACACCATCCTTGGATCGTAAAGTCGCATAATGCCATATCTCTCGACTACCACTATGTACGAGCCCCTCAATCTTATCAGGCCTCACTGATACGAGCTTAATACTGCTATCTGGAATTTCCTTTGCCCTTGAAAATGTTGACCTCGTGGAACGCATTGCAAGACGACTATCTACAGCCGCTTCGGTCTGAATATCCGTCTGACTCAACTCGGTCACACGGCTACTACTCCCCCAAAATGTGCGATCTATAATTGAGAACGGATCTTCCCCATCTTCAGTTTTTCCACAGAGTTGTCTGAGGACTAGGTCTTGAATATTCTCAGTTTCATCCATTACACTATCTACTTCTCCCAATCTGGGTTGCAAATTGCCTTCCGAATCGATTTCGAAGTACTTCTCAATCACCCTGGTCTTCTCTGATTCATTATCAACAACAACTACACCAAATGCTTCGTTGTCTATTCCTCTCCTTCCTGCAGCCTCAAGAACATCACTGAGCTGCCACTCAGATAACATAGTGACAGCGTCATCTTGTGAGATCTCTTTTCCAAACTCCTGCATGTACACACCCATCAGGAATACGACAGTGGCTCGAAGACCGCTTGCGATGGCAAAACGAGTTGGCATGATGATGACAGGAAGTAATCCCTCTTCCCACGCGGAAGAGATAATCCTTCTATGGGTCATTCCAACTCCTTCATGAAAGAATGCAACGCCTCTAGACACAGTCTTTACCAAGTCTTCTGTGGTTTTACACTGAGGATATTTTTCTCTAATGTCCTGGGACAGATATCTGAGGTCATCTCTATGCTCAGGAGAGAGTTTTAGATCAAGAACTGCTGAATCATTTTTCATTTCAATACCTGCTAATTCCAGGGCTAACTCTTCAGAAGTACTGGTGTTTGCACAAAGAATCATCACTTGACCCTTACGATAATGCACGAATTGAGTCAGATCTGCAATAGCATCTCTTGAATCTTCAACAGCTTTCACACTGAAGATCAATTTCACGTCAGTTTTAGGGTCATGAACAAGCTCTGCATTCAGCCATTTATTGAGTTCATCGATATCTTCTAGAGGTGGACAAATTGCGACATATTGGATATCGGGATTTCCCAAGAGCGTCACGAGAATGGTTTCAAGACTTGCTCCAATGCCCTGTTGACCAATCAAATCCAAGCGGTCTATCAGGACGTATACCAATCCATTGATGATATCTGGATTGACTCGTGTTGCAATGTCAAAGGAAGTAAAGGTTGTGACAATCACTCTACCCGACACAGCATCTTTAGTGGCATCCCTTCTTCGAATAATCTGAGAGGCTTCAATACCAAGGCGCCTGCATTGGTGACTAATGGACTTGAATCTCTTTTCTGCTTGATATGGGTTCGGGCAAAGAACAACTGCCCGAGCTCTATGATCGGAGGCCACTCGATTCAGTAATGCAATTTCACCAACAAGATACGCTTCGTTATAATCGTAAGTTACAAGGAGCTGACTATTTCCTCTCATGATCCTCTGTTCAACTGCAAGAGCCTGGAATTTAGTAAGTGTAGCAAGTCCTTGCCTTCTGAGCAACTCCAACAAACGGGGGGCGACCTGTTGGAGTTCCAGTTTTCTTAGTGTGCTCAATAAAGCCCGCTCCGGCATTCAAATGCGCATAAAGGTAGAATGAGGACAAATCATGAAATCCTATTAGTTTTATGTGTACTTGAATAACATACTGTTAAACCAGTCTATGAGTACACAACACACAAGACCTTCTCTTATACACCAAAAGCGTGTGTAACCGACTCGTCCATACCAATCTTACGTAGACACATATAAAGCCTCAAAAGCATCCGCCAAATTTCTATACAGTGAGAGGCTTCTTTATGTCAGCACTCTCTATTGAGGATTGAATGAGTATGGCTTTCGTTGCTACCAGTGATTCATCTTTCAGAATCATTCTGAGGAAGGACTACAAGGTAAAACCAGGTTCAACGTTCATATGTGGCTTTCATGGTCTAGGTGAAGTTGGCTTCCTGAGCACAGCTCATCTGACAAGGACCCTTAAGGCAGAACGAGTAGGTTTCATCAAGAGTGATATGCTTCCCCTTTTCGTTTCGATGGAGAATAAAAGACTCGTACTTCCGTTTGAACTCTACGCCTATGAACCGAAGAAAATGATATTTCTTGTTCCACGTTTTCAACCACATCAATCTGAACAGTGGGGTTTCATTGACCGCTTAGCTAGTTGGGTTTCTGAGAATAAATTCGCAGAAACATTGCTCCTTGGTGGACTAGATGCGAGTTTCAAGGAAGACGGTGAAGACATGCGAAGCGTTCCAACAACTGCATATGGAGATTTGCTTGAGAAGTGGTCCGTTCCGCTCCTCGAGGAAGGTCTCTTTGTTGCTGGTCCATTGGCTCTATTCTTGGCTGAACTGGAAATGCATGATGCTCCCGCCATTGGTCTGCTTACCTATGCAACTAGAGGAAGACCTGATCCCCGATCAGCAGCTACAATGTTGGAGAAAATAAATGAGGTCTACGGCGTTGGAGCTAATGTAGAGCAGCTACTTGAGGAGTCACGCGAAATCGAAAGGCTCGAGAAGATGCGTAAGTCCATTGAATCCTCAGATCGGACAAATGACATGTTTGTCTAGCCTAGACGTCGGATAAACCAACCAATGTCTACAAGGTTCTTTCCAACGAGTTTCTCTCTACTAAGACGGTTCAATATTGATGCATCGATTGAGAGTGAAGCGATACCTAGACATTCACGGTCCTTGTTCAAAACAAGTACTCTCTGACCTCTTTTCAGGTCTGGATTCAATTCTACAACAGATTCCTTGAGGATACTTCTACCATAGGTGAATGCCTCTGCACTGTGTTTTGTTACAATAATGAAGGCGTTTGTTAATTCCTTTAATTCACCAATAACTTGGAGACTCATTCTGAACCGACCCTTGGCTATAGAGCCAAGTTCCTTACCAATGAATTGAATGTCAAGCCTTTCACCCTCCTCCTCTGTCACAAAGGACATCCATTTAGTTGGTATGAGGAAAAATGTCTTAGAGCCCCCTCGTGACAAAACGACAGGCACACGGTCTCCCAATAGACTTTTTGTTACTCCATCTCCGAACTCGCCATCAATCTGCTCGATTACAGAAGTCCACTCAACAGGATCGACCAGTTCTATAGTCATTCAACCTTCCCCTCCTTCTTCACCATCTTACAAATGAAGAATCCCTCAGTCCCGTGTAAATGTGGGAGAAAGCGTCTTGAATGTTTTAACGACTCATTTAATCTAACACCGAAGGGTTCAGAATATCCCGGTATTCCAAAATCAATGGGTATCTCAACAACTTCTAACTCGGGATATCTATTCAGTATCTCATCTACAATGTATTCGTTTTCTTCTGGAGCAATGGAGCAAGTTGTATATACGATTGTTCCTCCATCTGCGAGAACGTTGACTGCAGCATCTAACAGCTCATCTTCTCGTGTGGCGCAATATCTGACGTCAGCCATTGTCTTGCTAGTCTTTCTAGTTGGGTATAAGGGGATCAATCCTTCTCCTGAACAAGGTGCATCTAGAAGTATTCTATCAGGTTCGAAACCGAGATAGTCAAGTTTTCTTGCGTCACCGCGAAGAATTAATGAGTTGGTCACACCACATCGGATGATGTTACTCTTGAGGCTGGCCATCCGTAATCTGTCCTGTTCAATCGCGATGACCATCCCAGTGTTCTGCATCATTTGTCCAATGTGAGTTGTCTTACCCCCAGGTGCAGCAGCCAGATCAAGGATTATTTCACCCGGTTGAGGGTCCAGAACCCTCGCAGCAGTCATCGATGGTACTCCCTGCACATAATAGAATCCAAGCATGTGTTCCAACAATGCTCCGGGAGATGAATCATTGAAATCTGCGTAGAAACCATTCTCTAACCATGGAATCTCTTCAAAAACTACCGATTTACTTCGGAGGCGGCTAAGAACTTCGTCATTTGTGGTTTTTAGAGTGTTGATTCTGATTGACGGCCTGATAGGTAGTTCACAGGCTTGGAGGTACTTCAGGGTTTCATCCTCACCCCACAGTGCGAGGTAGCGTTCAATCATATATTGGAGATATTCGTACTTCTTGGCCAGTTCTTTGGCCCTACTACGTATCTCCTTCGTTGACATTGTCATTATCTCCACGAATAAACTCTGCTTACTCACCGATGTCTTCGTTCCATAGAGTCGGATTTTCTTCGATAAATTTCTCCATAATCTCAATGCATTCAACATCGTTGAGAACCGTTATGTCAACACCTCGCTGACGTAAGTACTCCTCCGGTCCCTGGAAAGTTGTATTCTCTCCAACAACGACTTCGGGTACGCCATATAAGAGGACTGCTCCACTGCACATGTCACAGGGTGAGAGGGTGGAAAAAAGAACTGATCTTCTGTAATCCTTTGCCGTCAATCTTCCTGCGTTCTCTAAACAGTCCATTTCCGCATGGAGTATCGCACTACCTTTCTGTATTCGTCTGTTGTGACCTCGTCCTACAATCTTTCCATCAATGATAAGGACAGAACCTATTGGTATTCCGCCCTCTGAAAGTCCTTTTTTGGCCTCATCGATTGCTTCTTTCATATACTCTGTTACATTCTCCATCATTCTCACCAAATTAATAATTTTCAAGAGCTTTCTTGAGTGCAGATGTTTCGGGCTGAATCAGTTTCACCTCTGGTGTGAGTCGATCTGGTGTTGCCAAGTCCTTGAAACCCGAACCTGTTATTGGCACCACTACTCGGTCAGATTTGTCAATAGTGCCTTGGTCAACTAAGATTTTCAATCCTGCTAAGGCAGCAACCCCACTGGGTTCAGCAAACACTCCCTCTAACTTCCCTAAAAGCACTAGGGACTCCTCAATCGCTCTATCTGATACCGCAATTACCTCGCCCTTCGCAAGTTTGAGATACTTCAGAGCAGCATCACCATCCCACGGGAAGGGGTCAGCGAGACCTCCTGCAACGGTCTCATTAGAATCCCAGGGGGTGATCTTTAGAGGCTCTTGGTCCTCTTTGAATGCTCTTACAATCGGTGCACATCCCTCAGGTTGAACAACAATAGGTCGAGGAAGATTGTCTATCAACCCCATCTGTTGAAACTCCCAAAATCCTTTCATGGTGCCTGCCATAAGCCCTCCGCTACCTGTGGGAAAGAGAATCCAATCTGGTGGATTCCATCCTGTCTGCTCTGCAATCTCAAAACCCAAGGATTTTGTGCCCTCAAACTGGAAGCAATTGAATGGTCCAAAGGATGGTGAAGGGGTCCACCCAAATTCTTCACAGGCTGCTAGAAGTAAGGTAGTAGTAGGATCTACACCATCCTGCACCTTCTTCACTCTGAATACTTTCGCTCCGAGCGTCCTCAGATGTATCAGCTTTCCTTTTGGAGCATCTTCTGGAACAAAGACCACAGCTTGAAGTCCTGCTCTTGCCGCATAGGTAGACATGGAAGCTGCTGCGTTCCCTGAGGATGCTGCGGAAACTGTCTTCACACCGTCCTCTAGCGCTTTGCTCACTCCCACACAAATTGGTCTGTCCTTGAAAGAACCTGATGGATTGACAGTTTCAATCTTGAAGGAGAGGTTCTTCATCATCCATTCTTTACCCAGTCGTTTGCTCTCTATGAGAGGTGTTCCACCCTCTCCCGCTGTCACTATGTTTTTCCTATCATTGAGTGGCATCAACTCGAAGTATTTCCAGAGTCCAGGAGTCCTCTTTGATAGACTCTCTCTCGTGATAGTTTCCTTAATGATATCAAGATTATACTCGAAATCAATTCTACCCCCGCAACCATCGTTTGGAGGTACATTGGACATTTCGTAGGTTTTACCACACTTCGCACATTTGATACTCATCATTTTCGACAAAGTGACATCAACCGTTCCCTTGAGGACTCATCGCAGTTATTTGGCTTATGGCTTAACCATCTAAGGGAAACATCTAAACAGTTCACTGTTCAAGTCAGGAACTATTAACAGAAGTTGATCCTATGGGAGATACATACGAGGTTGAGGTCAAGATTTCAATTGATAGTTTTGATGAAATAGAACATCGAATTCTGAATGTTGGAGCAAAGAAGATCAACCAAGAGGTTCAGATTGATTCGTATTTTGAACATCCGTGTAGAACCTTTTCAGAAACCGATGAGGCTCTCAGGGTGAGATTAAGACGACCCTTTGACAATGCAGAACTTGAATCCCCAACTGATTTAGTGGAGCTCACATACAAGGGTCCGAAAATTGATAGCACTACAAAGACACGAATTGAATCTTCTGTTAAACTCAATGATGCCGAGGAAATCACATCCCTTCTTGAGAATCTCGGATTCAAGCTTGTAGCAACAATCACGAAGAAGCGTCAATTCTTTAGCATACCTGCCATAACAATCAGTATTGACGATGTAGAGGATGTTGGATTATTCTTGGAACTTGAGAGTATTTCGAACTATGATGAGATTTCCAATGCACGAGAAAACATCTTTGCGATGGTGAAAAAACTGGGTCTAGAACCAACCCAATCTATTCGCGAGTCTTACCTTGAACTCTTTCTGAGTCGTAGGTCTTCATCCTAACTCACTTCTTAGCTGGTTAACAAATGCTTCTAGCGTTTGATACCGATGCCCTGCTTCAATTCGTGCATTATCCGTATACATTAACTCTCGAAGTTTCAGCAATTTTTCATCCGCGTGATATAGGAATCCCTCAATCCCCGCCCCGGTGCTAGCAGCTTGTGCCACAGCGCGAAACACACCAATAGCCCCCATTGCATCAAGTTTGTCAACATCACTCAGTATCTTCCCTTCCAGTGAGTTTGGTTCAAGACCCTCACTGAATCTGTGAGTTCTTATTACTTCCACAACATGGTCTATCTCCGAATCTGTGAACTCGCTTTCACTGAGAATACCTCTTCCCATCTCACCGGACAGAATGGAGTGAGAAACTGCTGTTTCTTCTTCTCGAGGTCGACCGACATCATGAAGAAGCGCAGCAGCTCCCAACACTTTGAGATTCGCCTTCAGATCCGTGCCTATCTTCATACACAATGAATACACCCTCATTGTGTGGTCCAAAGTGTGGGCTCCTCGACCACTCTTTACAAGTTCCTGTCTTACGAATTGCTCGATTTTTTTCTCTAACGGTTCCATAACATGAATCCCCTTGCAATCTATCTGGTTGTGGTTATCTGTTCAGTGATGATTTTCGAGTATAACTACAATTTGCCTCAAGATACTTTCGATAAACGAAATCGAGTTCAGCAGAAATACCCTTTAATTGTTAGAAAAGGACGTTTGAGAGTAACTTGCGCCCCACGTATGCTACAACCCATGCCAAATCACGAACTTTGTGAACAAGAGGAATAATGTATTGAGCGCCGATACAAAAACCCGCAAACGAATGGGTATAACCACAATCATTAGTTCCCTCATTATAGTGTCAAGTCTCGTGTGGGCTACATACAGTTTTGGTATGATTCAATTCGGCGTTGTTAGGGATTATGAACCACATTTTCCATACGACGATATCGATTACTGGCCGTATAACAATAACTTCACTGGAGGAACCACTGACTGGAATGAACCCGTAAATTATTCAGACATTCTATTGGAACTACCTCTTCCTAATAATACACTGGGCAACCTGGATGAAGTTGTGTTCGTTGTAGCGCCTGGAAATCCAGGACAATTATGGCGTACGGGGTCGTATGATGACTATGATGGCGATACAAACATTTGGAGCAAGTCCGACTTAACACCATTTGCCCTCTCAACAGAGCAGTTGATAACTTATGGAGAGGCAATCAATACTATTTACTCGATATTCTTCTATGCAACAGCAGGTGCAACAGTGGGATCTATTGAGCTCCCAGTCATTTTTCCGAACATCCGTTTTATAGAAGATTCCTTTCAGACATACAGTATGGTAGATGACGCACCCGTGATGGATGTTCCAAGTCGTATTGAGAGCTACACATTAGAAACTGATGCATACGGAAGTCTACTCTTTACGCCTTTCATTTTAGGTGGAACTGGCGAGGAAGTCTTGGTTAGTTATGATATCTCCTATGTAAATCAGGATCTTCCCAATGTCATCTTCAATGCACGTAATGGTCCATTTCCTTGGTACACTGATCCATACATATCCAACTCATTCACCCCAACTACGCGTGTGGTGAACAATTACACACAATTCTCTCTGGTTGGCAATAACGTATACGAGAGGGCCATGGTTGTTCAAGTGTATTTCCAAAGTACTTTTGACTTAATCATCAATCAGGCTGCGTTGTCAGACCGCCCATCAGGTCAGGAAACAACAGACTGGTTCCTCGAACGTGGTGGTGGTCTTCCCATGGATTTTGCCACAGCATATTGTGTGTTTATGCGTGGGTTAGGTATTCCTGCACGGATAGTGAAAGGGTACGCCTTGGGCGAACTAGACCCATTGAATAACCTGAGGTATGTTCAGGTCCGACATATGCAGTTCTGGGCTGAAGTGTTCGTTCCTATGGCTGGCGGTGATGGTGAATGGATTCAGGTGATTCCAACTCCTTTACCAGATGAATTTGGCGGAGGCGAAATTCCAGGAAATACACCAATCCCAAATATTGAGCTTCTAATTTGGCCCACGACTGGTCAACCCTGGTCACAAATTGGAGATCCTTTCAATCTAAGTACCTCTCTTACAGTAGAAGGAATTCCAGTAACCACACCAGAGGTATTGACTATTTATGATGAGCTTGACTCAGTGGATATAGGGGTACATAATCTGGGAGATCAAATTCCCTATGCATTCCCCTCAGGTGCCACTATTGACTACCACATCATATCTGCCACATGGACTACTGCGACATTATTTGCGACAAACGCAACATCCGTCTTTGCAGTTGGAACTCCAAGTCCAATGAGTGAGTCTGAAATTACTGGTGAGTTTGTCCTGAGTGAAACGAGAGACCTCAATGTAAGCCAGGGAGTAGACCCTTTCATAGCTTATTGGGAGGATACAATTCATGTCTACGGGACGATGACTGTTGGAGGAGTCCCTGTCAATAGCTCGAACTATGACAACAAATGGATTCAGATAATGTGGAACAATACAGTCATGGGTAATGCTTTCATTAACGAGTACGGATATTATGAGCTCGATATCTATATTGATCCATTGAATCTGGTCGATATGACAGTTGGAAATCACAGCGTCTGGTCATGGTATGCTGGTGACTGGGATGGTCCTATTCCCAGGCTAAATGCAGCAAATTCGAGTGAATCCAATGTGACCGTCTGGGGCCGTGTTGGATTTACATTGGATGTATCACCTACAGCCGCTTTCAGAGGAGCTGATATAGACTACGATGGAATGATACAACTTCTCAATGGAACATATCTACCCACGGATGAGGAAGTAGG
The DNA here is from genome assembly GCA_004376265.1 of Candidatus Thorarchaeota archaeon. GTDB lineage: Archaea > Asgardarchaeota > Thorarchaeia > Thorarchaeales > Thorarchaeaceae > SMTZ1-45. The sequence goes on along the minus strand of SOKL01000045.1, from coordinate 35,930 downwards.
AGTCTTCTTTGGCGCTCAAGCAAACGCTTCAAGACCAATCAACGCCACTGGAGGATTTACTTGGATGTATACAATTCCACTTGGTCAGGCAGAGGGTACATATATGGCTCGTGCAAATTGGAGTTCTCCATGGCCATTAATTGCTGGAAATTGGAGCATATCTATTCCAGTTGATGTTGAATCTGGCGGAACTGTTCTCACAATCAATCCAGTCTTTGATCCCCTTTATGTCGGATGGAACATCACACTCTTCGGGTATTTGACACATGCATCGAACGGTACTGGAGTAGGAGGTAGATGGGTTGATATCTATTGGAACAATGGTTCTGTCTTCCATCTTGGGTCAGTATTGACAGCATTTGACGGATACTACGAGTTCAACTATACAGTTCTCGAATCAGACGAAGGTCCAATAGAATACTGGTCATACTTTACTTCGTTGGAACCCACAATATCCGATTCAGAATCAGTCCATCGTTTTACAACCGTGAAGAAGATGGATGTTTCCCTGGACCCAATCATCGTCACTCCTGATCCTGTGTATATTCTTCAACCAGTAGATATTGAGGGAATTCTACAGCTCTCTGAATTTGCATTCCCGTTAGCTAATGAATGGGTAGATTTCTGGATAGAGAATAGTACGGGTATCTTCTACATTGGAAATGCGATGACAAACTCTACTGGAGGTTATCTCTACCAATACACGATTCCCATTGGACAAGCAACTGAACTGGTCTATATCTGGGCAAATTTCACTTCACCATACATCATGGTCTATGATGGCGAATCCCTACACGAGGACCTGTTAGTTGAGGCCACTAGTACCCTCATATCGATTCAGGATGACTTTACCTTCTATTATGTTAACGAGACCATTCGGCTTTATGGAAACCTTCAGTTTGCAAACGGAACTCCAATTCCCTTCCAATTAGTCGATATTGACTGGATTAACTCAACTGGAACCTTTTCTTTCCAGAAGATGACTGATGCACTTGGGAATTATCAGATGTTCTACAACTGCACTCCCACGCAAGATGAGCCAGAAACAATAACTGTCAACGTATATTGGATTTCATGGACTCCAGAATTTGATGATGCTGCCAGTTCATTGGCTCCTCAGATTCAATTACTAAGATATGATTTAGAGATAGCAGTAACAGCACCTGCCCAATTATTCGTTGACCAGTTGAACTTTGATGTCCAGACTTTGCTTACATATCTTGGAGGTACTCCACCACTTGTGGGTGAAACTGTTTACATACAATATTTCGACGGATTTGATTGGGTCGACATCGATAATTCAACAACTAACTCTACTGGCGGTACCTTTTCACCGTTTACGTTCTTGACATATAACGAAGGCACGATCAATTTTAGAGCTCAATACAATAGTTCGGATCTTCTGCATAACAGTGTAACTACGTACTTTGATATCATTCGAAGAAAGTACGCTGTAAATCTTGAAGTCACTCTTGACTTCAACCCAATCAAACAGAATGAAACAATCACAATTCATGCATATCTCTACTTCCCGCACAACAGTTCTGCCATTTCAAATGCCGACGTTGACATCTACTGGGATAATGGAACACTTACATTCTTGGGGACAATCACAACTGATGGCACTGGTCAGGGAAACCTACTCTACTTTGGTATGAAATATGACACAGTTCGGACTGGTATTCACGTGTACGGTGATTATAATGGCACTCTCCTGAGAGGTGCAAATGAATCAATTCACAATATCTTGACCCTCGAACAATGGCTCACGACTATATCGGGAGTTGATGTGCCATTAGGTGTATACAGGTTGACAGAAACAGTGATTGTCACTGGCACGTTGGAATATGGTCCATCAAACGATCCCTATAGTGGAGTCACAGTCGAACTGACCCTGTTCGGGATTACACAAGAGGTCAATGTGACAGATGGATCTGGAGACTTTTACATCAGTTGGACTATTCCAGGATCAACAACTCCCGCGCTCTATATTTTAGTCGTCGAATTCAACTCTCCATTTCCATGGATAGCTAGTTCATCAACATCTGCTCCTCCGATTGTGATCGTAGCCCCTGGGTACCTGTGGCCTGCATTCAATGTAGCCCCTGCAACGGTATACTTGAATTACACCTTAACAATCTGGGGAACGGTGACCTGGGACAATGGTACACCCTATGCAAACTCACCAGTTGACTTCTTTTGGGGTGACCCATTTGGAGTCTGGGATACAATTCAACTTAATGATATTACAGATAGCTCTGGTGACTTCTACTTTGAATATTCAGTCCTAGGATACATACCTATTGGCGATAGACAGGTCTGGGCTTACATTGACCCCGCTGGATATGCCGCAGCTGGAATGTCGCCCACTCCAACAATCACTGTGGCCATCATCACCATCGACCTCACAACTTCAGTAGATCCTGTATTAGTCTACCTGAACCAAGACGTCACATTCTCAGGGACTTTGCAGTTCACAAATACCACTCCGATGGTCGGATATGATGTCGAAATTTGGTGGGATGGAGAACTTCTCACTACAATTACAATTAGCGATCCTGTGTTCGGTGCTTACAATTACGTACACACGATTCCATGGACCCTCACTCCTGGTATCATTTCTGGTTACACTCTGTTCAGAGTTCCCAACATATCATTTGGTACGCTCGACATACTTGTATTCTTCAACGATGTCATGGTTATGGAGCGAGTGGATGTCTTCCTCGACCCAGAACCAGTTGATAACACAGTCAGTCGTGGTGACACACTGGTCGTGACAGGTATTGTACTAAATGATGGTGGTTTTGCAGTAGAATCCACAACAGTTGAAGTCCTCTCTGATGGCAATCCGACAGGGTTTACTGAACTCACAAGTGTTACCGGTGCTTTTTCCCTCTCACTTAACGTACCCCTTAATGCACTCGGTGGTACTTACAATATCTCTGTTCGAGTTGTGTCAACTTATCACGATTTGAGGAATGGACCAACTCCCTGGTTCATTGATGTCTATGTCGTTTCCGAGATTGATGTTATTCTCAATCAAGGGTCTTTCTTGCCTGGTGAAAGTTTCTCAATAGATGTACAGCTTCACGATGACGACGGAGTTGCTTTGGATGGGGAATTTGTCGATATATTTCTGGGCTCGACGTTTTTGTATAATATCCAGCTTACAAACGCTGCAGGAATGACATTCGTGGTGGTTCTACCTCTCAGCTGGACCGAAAGCGGCTTATTCACAGTCACTGCAGAATTTGCTGGTGGCTCTTTCCTTGATCCTGACTCATTCGAATCTATTAACACAATTCATGTTTTCACAGCGGTTAACTTCCAATCATTAACACCAAGTAGAATAGATCCTGGGCAAACTTTCGCAATACAAGTTTCCCTCGTCGATCCAAATGATAATCCGATACTGAATCGGAATGTCCAACTAACCGTTGATGGAGAAAACTATCCATTATCCACTGGTTCAGATGGTTTCATCTCCTACCAAATGGGTTCTTATCCAGATGGAACTTCAGTCATATTCACACTCACTGTCCTTTCATCAGAAGTCACACCAGTAAGTTCTGATGAATTCACAATAAATATTCAAACAACAACAGGTGGTAATCCATTGCAAGAAACAGATTTACTCATAGCAGGTATCTTACTTGTAGGTGCAGTTGTCGCCGTTCTGGCGTATCTGTATATTGTAAGAGGAATGTTCCGCAGTACGGCAGTATCGAGAGGATTTGATGTACCCACCAAGTTACGAAACATCAAGAAGCTAGCAGATGCCGGAAAGTACGGTGCATCAATTACTTTGGCGTACCGAACCTTTGAGCAAATGTGCGGCACAAAGATGGGTTCAGAGCGTAGTCACAACGAAACCGCTCGCGATTACTTGGACCGGGTGCTTCAAGCAATTCCGCTTGATCTTGCGACTGTTGAACAATTCGTGCAGACATACGAAGAAGCTCGCTTCTCGCATCACGAGATGACTCGCGAGAGGTATGAAGAAGCAGTCCGAATATTCACAAATCTATATCCCAGGATTGATACAACAACACCAATAGATTAAGAAAACGGAGAGATACTGATGGGCTGGAAAGAGTATGGTCAAGTCATTCTATTCATCTTATCGTGGATTCCAATCACCATTCTAGCTGTGGGTCCATTGGTTGGTATGACATCTTCTTACGAACAAGACTTTTCCATTTACAATGACCAAGAATTTGGGCTCAGCCAGTTCGCATCAAGTATTTCTGACACAGGTCGTGAGGTCTTATCAATTCAAGCAAGCATGAGCGTTGCTTCACGGTATAATGGCTCAGCTGTGATTGCAATCATGGGGCCTGTGAGAGACTTTAGCTTAGATGCTTTGTTAGTACTCTTTACGCATTTACAAGCTGGCGGTGGTGTGATAATAGCTGATGATTTTGGGTCTGCGAATGCATCGATGGCGCTACTGAATATATTCCTTGGAGGGATCACGGGGGACAACAGAAGCGCTGGTCTACTTTCATTCACTGGAGGTGTCCTTTTTGACCTAGATTCTTTTGATTTGGCAAAGGATCCAAGATTACCAATCATAAGGGACTTCAGAGCCGGTGTTGATGGAGGAGCATTGACCGCGGGAGTAACTGAGCTTCATTTAAACTGGGCCTCAGCCTTAAACCCCTATAGCGTGATGGGACAAGCAGGTATAGCCTGGACAACAGCTCGGTCTTGGTGTGAGAAGAATATCACTGACCCATCTCCTGACCCTGATCCTGATGAGTGGAGTGGTAGTCTTCCTGTGGCTGGTGCTTTAGACCTGGCTGGTGGAGATGGATCAATTGGCGGGAGGATTGTCGCAGTCAGTGACCCTAGTATCTTCAATAATGACATGTGGAGTCGATTCCTCGGAAATCGGAGGTTTGGTTCGAATATCATTGAGTGGCTAACTCATGGTGATACAACACAACCAGTGCTGTTTTGTGAACAACTTCTTGAAGTTCCTTTCGCAGCTAGTGAGTTCTTCTTTGGATTATACTTGGGACGAGTTCTCTGGTTATCATCATTACCAGTTTTATCTGCAATCTATCCTCTCTTCACTACATTAGGTATCAGGAGGTACTTGCCCGATATCAAAAAACCAGAGGTCAAAAGTGTGTCAGATGTCTTCCTCAGACGCGGACAGACATATTTCAGCGAGCGAATGACATACTATACGACGGAAGGTAACTATGCTCGTGTAATAAAGATGCTATATAGAAGGATGAGACGAGGTCTGCGGAAAACTCAACAATGGACCGAGTATGACCCCCAGAAAGTATGGGATATCATGCGTTACAAAGATTCTACACTGAAGCAGGATGATTTCTTCATGATGATAAAACGGATTGAGGAGATTTCTGCTAATCAGAATATCAAAATAAAGGAGAGCGAGATGATGGATCTCTTCTTCTTCATGGGTAACATCCAATCACATATGATAGACACAACAAGAAAATAGAGGTAGAATAAATTGACAACAGAAGAAACGAACGACACTGTGACCGTCGATACCTCGGCGACTATGTCAATAGATGAGGTACACAAGGGCACGAGTGATATTATTCGAGAGTGCGGCCGTATAATCGTTGGAAAAGATGATGCTCTTCGAGACGTACTAATCGCTTTTCTCTCCAACGGTCATGTTGTGCTTGAGGGTGTGCCGGGTCTTGCAAAGACCTACATGGCTCGAACTTTTGCATCAATCCTTGGCTGTGCATTCAAACGAATACAGCTTACTGTGGATACCCTTCCAGCAGACTTGTTGGGAAGTAATGTATTCAACCAGCGAACAGGTGAGTTCTGGTACCGCAAGGGCCCTGTATTCTCGAATCTGGTGCTGGCTGATGAGATCAACAGATGTCCTCCAAAATCACAGAGCGCATTGCTTGAAGTGATGGAAGAACGTCAAGTATCAATAGAAGGTGTGACGAGAAAACTCCCCAACCCATTCCTGATTATTGCCACACAGAACCCTGTGGAACAGGAAGGAACCTACCCGCTTCCAGAGGCCCAGCTTGACAGATTCATGTTCAGGTTGATTCTAGATTATCCTACTGACGAGGAAGAGGCAGAGGTCATTCGTCGAAAACACTTGGGTGAAGCAACAGACCTCGATGTTCTAGCTGACCCATCCACATTGTTGAGAATGCAGAACACATGTAGGACTGTATTCTTAGAAGAGGACATTATAAACTACATTCGAGATATTGTGATTCGTACACGAAACGACCCACAGATTTTGCTTGGAGGTTCTCCAAGAGCATCTCTAGTCCTTATGAATGCCTCAAAGACACGGGCAGCCATGGATGGACGAGACTACGTAGTGCCTGAGGATGTTCGTCGTCTCTCAGTCCAAGCTCTGAATCATAGGCTTATCCTTAAACCAGAAGCTGAGCTGGAAGGACTAACGGTGGAACGAATAGTTTCAAAGATTCTGGGTGAAGTGGACTGTCCAAAGTGATAATCGTGCTTGAGTTAGATGGAGACGGTATGTAGTGATAACACAGAGAGGCTTCGTTGTAGTCTTCGCAGGAGTTCTACTATTAACTAGTGGATTCTCCTTTGTGAACTTCTACCTCGTCCTCCTAGGAGTCTATCTTGTGATTGGTCTTGTCGTCACGTTGCCTCTCTTTGCACTGACCGCCAATCTAGCCGGCATCGAAGTAGATCGTCAAATTGACAAGGTAAAATTATTTTCGGGCGATTTCATCCGTGTGCGAGTAACAATACGCAATGCTTCTCGACGTCATTTTGACTTCATTGAGGTTCATGATCAATATCCTGAAACTTGGATTTTAGCAATTGGAGAGAATTTCATTGCCTCTAGGATTGAACCTGGAAGCAGTATGACTTTCTCATACATTTTACAAGCGAGGATGCGTGGACGCTATTATCTTGGTCCAACAGAGGTCATTATGCGTGACCGCCTCGGACTCCATTACTACAAACGGATTCTCAAGGAACAGACCGAGGTCTTGGTCTACCCCACTTGGAAGGATGTTCGTCGCATGGATGCTCTGGGTAAACAGAGACAGCTTGGTCTTATGTTCGGTGCACATCGCACAAAGACGATTGGAATGGGTTCTGACTTCGCAGGGTTTAGGGAATATACGCCCGGTGATGAATTCAGACTCATCGATTGGAAGGTAAGTGCAAAACGTGGGGATATGGTCATCCGTCAATATGAGATGGAGAAGAACGTCCAAATTATAGTCATGGTGGATAGCAGCGGTAGTATGGGCAATGGCTATCCTGAGAACACAAAGCTCGAATATGCAATCAGAGCTGCCGTGCTCCTCACTCATATGGGTCTTGAAAGGAAAGACATTGTTGGAACATGTGTCTTCAGCGATATGGTTCATGGTTACGTACCTCCTGGTGCGCGTCCAAATCATATGTACAACGTCTTAGAGATACTTGCTATGGCAGAACCAACCGGATGGAGTGATTATGAGAGCGCAATAGCACATGTTGTTACACAGAGTAAGAAACGCTCATTGATCATATGGATGACTGATTTGGAAGAGAGTCCTGCACCGCTTCTCAATGCCATGAAAACCTTAGTGGCAAACGGTCACAAAGCTCTCATAATTAGCCCATTCGGTCCTTGGTTTGAGGCACCAGTTGGTCAATTTGGACCAGTTGAAAAGGTGCTAGCCGAAGCTGTTTCTGAAGAGCTCTGGGAACGTCGGAACAAGATAGCTAAAGCACTTTCAAGATTTGGAATAAATGTGATTAATGTCGGGCCAGAAGACTTCCTGCCCGTTATCATCCGCGCATATGAAGAAGCAAAGCAACGGGGGGTGGCGACGTTTTGAAGGCTGTCACGTGGATTCTTCGTATCGCATCTATCGCCACTTTTGCCGTCATGGCATATCTTGTCTACTCTTTACTGGACGTCAATGATTTCTGGCACTGGGACGCACCTTACACCTTTGTGGTAACAGTCTTTCGACTTCTGTCCCTTCTTGTTTTCATCCTGACTACGACTATGATTAGTGGACTAGTGGGTGCTTTTGCAGGCGGTGCAATGCCAAGTGATCTAATTGTTGGTCTCTATAACACATTAGTCCTCAGAACATGGTACATGCAGCCCTATGGTGTTTCAGGCCCAATGACAAATGTCACAGAGGTCTGGGCCTCATTCCAGACAAATGTAATGGAAGTTTTATTCGCGCTCTGGGACAACACATTTCTCTTCTTGTATTTTCTCTTTGCTGGAGTTGGAATTGCACTATTTGTGCAATCACTTATTCGAATGGAGCATAAATTTGTAGGTGGCGCTTTCCTCTCGATTCAAGGGATAGTCATAATTGCAGCTTTTAGGTCACTAATTGTTCCTGACCTGAACCCCTTCCCTGTTGACTTCATGGTGTTCCTCCTGAGGTCGGCTCAAATCTTGGCTCTTGTTTCATTTGCATACCTCGAAGTCAGTTATCAGATGATATACAGCTATTCTGTTGGAAAACCCGTTGAAGATCGAGAAGAGACACTGAAGAAACAACTAATAGCTCTTCGCCAAGCTACGAGAAAACAGGATGCGATTGAACGTGGAGAAAAAGTCAGCATCACTGGTATGAGCCGTACGACAGGAGCAACTGCGTTCTCATTCCTTAGAGAGGCAATTGAGCGCAAAGTGGTTGGAACTCAAGATGCTCTTGAGAATCTTGATGCAATTTCTGATGTTCGCAGGCTTCAGATTTACGTTGATGAATTATTCGCTTCTGATTTTAAAGCCAAAGATGAACTGACTGCAAAGGCTGCAGCACCTTCATCATCATATGTGATTGGCTCAACTATCACAGGCTCTGCAATCAGGTTTCTCACAGTTGTGTCGATATCATTCATATTGATGAGTCCTGGTGTAGTTTCCACACTCCTCAATCTACCAATTGGGATACAAGGAAGCGTGGAACTCTTCCAACCCGAAATTGTCCTATTGTTCCTTGTTCCGATTGTCTTACTCTTTCCCTTTATTGCTATGGTCATTAGCTGGTTCTCTAAGAGAGAAGTTATTGAAAAGGAAAAACTCACAAAAGAAGAGAAAGAAGCCGTGAAGGAAAGGAAGAAGGATCTAGATCGTAGGAAACGCGAAGCTGACAAGGCTAGAAAAGCACGAGCTAAAGCAAGGAAGAAACGTGATGTTGATGAAACAGAAGTTGATGAATGGGACAAGGCACTTGAAGAAACGTTCAAGCGTTAAAGCCATTCCAGCTAGAATCGATTTTCCTGAATTCTAACATCTTCTTGCAGAACAAATCGACAAGATTGGCTAGATGAAAAAGAACGCACCCAGAATAACAAAAATCACAGTCACAACAGCTTCACCTGCAACAACACCACTTATGATTCGACTTGTATTATTATATCCCGCATCATACACTTCGATTTGTTGTGGCATATTTTCATGAATCTTGGCTGATGGTTTCGGTTTTTGCTTTATTCTGTAGTTGATGTAACCGCCTATTAGAATGGTTACAGATGTTGCAGGTGGTATGAGCACTCCCACGACAAGGCTGATTGGGCTTAGTCCTCTCTTGTTCAACTCCCGACCAGCAAGGAATCCGCATATCGCCCAAACAAAGAGATACAGAAATGCAAAGAATGGAGGAACTCCCTCCAGCAAGTCCAATCCCGGCAACCGCAGGTCACCAAGTCCTTCTAAACTTATCACTAGAAATCCAAAGAGTTGTGCAGCAGGGGCGGGAAAGTCAGAGCTTCCAAATCCATAGGTACTGAATATCTGGAAAGTGATCAACGAACCGATAGTTGTACCAAGCATCGACCCGACGAAAACTGCTTTCAAAATATCTCTCCCACGTACACCAGTTAACTTACCCAGTTTCAGATGAACTAGCAAAGCAATTGCAGCATCCTGAACTGCTCCCAACATCCCCATGAATGTAGTGATAGCCGAAAACGTGACCCTAAAGAAGATTATAGCTGGAATAGCTACGATATCCGAAATGTATCCTGCAAGCATTCCAGTTTCACTTATAGCTCTAGCTGTGAAATATGCAGAAACTAGAGCAAGTGGTGTACCTAGGATAAACAAGAGCCAATGTATTCGCAGAGGCGCAGTTTCACTCTGCATGAATGGTGTGAAAATGTAGAATGAGATTATACCGATTACCATGAATATGCCCATTGATACAAACGCTATCCACGGTGGTATCTGTCCCCTCCTTGAGCGAAGGTACTCTCTAGGATTATCTACGATTTCTCGAATCTCTTCTTTGATGACCTCAATTGAGAATAGCTCCTCTTTGACTCTCAGAACTCTCGGCAGTTCTGAAGTTTTATGCGGAGTTTCAATTATTACTGATCCGTCCTCATCCGTCTCCTGTGTCTTCTCCTTAAATTCCTCTGGAGTGAGATTCTTCTCCCCCTTGCCACTGAGTACATCTCCAAGGATTACAGTAACAAAGAGACCCAATGCAAAATACAGAATCTCAGGTCTTTTGAGGTGAGCACTATAGTCGAGGGCTCCGTTTGCCCCTTCCAATAATATCCAGATGAGAATTGAAATTACACTTCCGATTGCCATTACGACAGCTCGCTTCCAACCTACGAAGAAACCGATTCCTGCAATCATTGGTGAGTTGCTTATGCCAATCCAATCGGGAATTGCTGCGGCAGCAGGAATAATGGGTGCAAAGGCATTTGGAACGGTGCTCAATGATGTACTCGCTGCACTCTCGGCGATTTTTGTTGCACCCACCCATGCACATGATGCGGCAAGTCCAATACTTACAGATTTTTTAGCCTCAGCGTCACCTCCAATCGAATTTATGAACTCAGCTTGTGGTTGTATTTGAGGCCAAGCTTCCTTTTCGAATCGATCTCTGTATGGAGCCAATAGTATGATTCCAAAGACTGCGCTAATACCAGTTGTAAATATGATGAAGATCAGGGTTGTCGTCGGATCATATGCAACATGTGCGGTATTGAACAGAGGATTATCCGTATCGAAGATAGCAATCGCCGGATATGTGAGTAACACTCCAATTGCTACCATGGATGAAGAGTTTGCGATTGCTACAACTATGGCGTTCTCTTCTCGTGTATATCTTCCATATATGCTCAGGAATATAGCTCCTAACATCTCAGCTCCTACAAGGAACACAACACCAATCTTCAGGGCTAAGTAGATGCCCATGAATGTCATTACTATACCAACAATCAATCCTGTTCCTAAAGCTCGTTTTGTGAGGGGAAACTTCGGTTCAGCCCTGACAATTCCATATATTGCAAGACCAGCAAACGCCATAATCCCTGCTTCAGAAAAGAATGCAAAGTATGCAGCTAGAAATAGATACATCAGCATTAGAGATGTGATTGCTGCAAGTTCTTTCTTATCTGGAGGTGGCTTGAAGAGTGATAGGTAAAGCAGAGTTATCTCGAGAATAAATGCAAAGATGACGTCGGGATGGTTCCATCGTCCCTCTGCCATCAATATTAGAGTATAAACAACCCCTGCAGAAAAGAGTCCCACAAGTAGCGATTTTCTTGGTTCGGATCTAATCTTAGTGGTCATAACCAAATAGACTACCAAACCTCCGATTGTCACAATTGTCATCTCTGAAAAAATATCCACAAACAAGCTAAGAGGTAAAAAGATTGCAGTGAGAAAAATGACAGGTACTAGTTCTCTCTTTTCCAGTGGAGGTCTATACAACGTGAAATAGAGTAATGTGATGGCAGTGCTGAGAGCGATAATGACATCGAGATGGTACCATCGCCCCTGTATCATGAGAACAAGACTATAGATTATGCTAGCCAAGAACAATCCAGCAAGCAGGACCTTTTTTTGATCTGGTCCAAACATCGATGTGATTGCCAGATACGTTAAGGCAATAGCGATGGCGATGATAACCATTTCTGAGAAAATGCCAACCAGGAAGCTAAGTGGAATATAGACTACAGAGAAACAGATGATAATCACAAGTTCTAGTGATTCTGGAGGGGGTCTGTATAAGGAGAGGCACACGAATACAAAAGATGTCAATAGAGCAATAATGACAGCTGGTTCCGCAAAGCGGCCAAGAAACATAGCTATGAGAACATATGAAGTGAATCCTGCAAGAATATATCCCAGGAATCTTCTAGTTCGATCATTCACAGCTGGTCTCTCCGAATCAAAAGCAATCTAGTGGCTCTATTCAAGTATGTCCTTAGTCACCCAACAAAACCCTGTATATAACTCTCTATGTCACATTTGACAGACACTGTACAATTTCTTGTGGACTCAGACCTTCAATTAAGAGTGTTTTTTCCTTTGATTTGTGACCTGCAATAAGCTTGATGCTACCGGTGGAAATCGCGAGCACCTTCGCCATTCTCTTTACTAATTCAGAGTTGGCTTTCCCTTCTCTAGCTGGACTCTTCAAGTTGATAATTATGACCTCCGGTGAAATCTCTACCACAAAATCTCTCTCTCTGGACTTGGGACGCACAATGACCTTGAGGATCGTTCCTCGCTCTGTTTCCCATACTACAGAAGCCATATCGTCTTGACTACACAAATCCATAAGAGTATGCTTGAAGTTTGGAGATTTAACCCGTCAAAGATTTCTTTATTTGCAGAAGGTGTAGAGGGTTCCTATTGACCGTAGAAGTACGGGGTGAATTCACATGAGCGATCCTGTAATGGATGCATATACGCAAGCATACAATAGTTCGGGAAATATGGTCCAAGCTTTTGGTGTCATCACTGAATCTGGACAAGTTCTATGGCAGAGCAACAACTGGGACCTGACTGAGGAGGCCTCCAGTCTGATGGCTGCTGTAAAATCGAGAAGTTCATCAGTTGTGCAGAATTCAGTCAAGTATAGCACAATGAGGTCTACCCCTGAAAGCCTTGTAGCAAGAAACATTCAGGGAAGTGGAATTCTCATTCTGACTAAGGTAGATACTACTGGCGATAGATGGGTTGTGGCATGGGCGGATGCTAGCGCTCAGCCAGATGGCGTCTACGTAGATGTAGACAGAGCTGCAAAGACCCTTCGGGGTAAAATATAATCGAGAAATCTGGGGGACGGTTTACGGGGCAAATCCCCTCGATTACTTATCTGTTATACTGGAGGTCTTCTTTTGAATTCAACAATCGGGAACGAATGGAATCAACTCTACTCAAACAATTCCAAGATCCAAGCGTTTGCAGTCACCAAGGATGGAGCGATTGTTTGGCAAACCGATAACTGGGACCTCGTAGAAGATGTTAGCACCATTATGAAAGTACTCAAGGATGACAAGTCAAAAGTGTCGGTTGGAGGAGTGAAATACAAGAAAATATCCTCATCTACTGACTCATATGTCGCAACTGCTGATGATAACAAAGGACATCTACTCATTGTGAAGATTGACGAAGCTGCTTGGGCAATTGCTTTTGCCGCTCCTCATGCAGTACCAGAACTATCAATCATTGATGTGATGAAGGCTGCAATTCAGCTAATTAACCACGTGTGATTACAACATACTATTCTTCAGGAAAGAGAATATCTCTAATCTTGTTGATTGTATCCATATACTCTTTGGATCCTATAGAGTAATAATCAAGAAGCATCTCATACATGCTTAGAATTTCTTTGTTAGCTACATCCAAACTAACCATTTCTGCAATCTTTGTTCTCCACTCATGTTGCATTTGAGTTCTTTTGACGCTTAGTCGTATCAATTCTTCACGTTTCTCTTTCGAGAGGACCAGATTGAAGGTTTCAAGCATCTTGTCAGTGTATCCTTCGAGTTTCTCCCGGACGCGCTTCTCTTCTGCACCCCATGCGCCCTTGGTCAGCATGAACCCTTTTGCAGTCCTTCGGTAATAGTCCGTAGTTCGCTTACCTGTTGTAACGGTTCCGTATTTGATGACATACCCATATTTGACCAAAATGGGCAAATGGTGGTATACCTGATTCTTCGTTACCTCTTCACCATCAACACAGCAATCTGGTGATTGTTTCACTATCTCAACAACAGACAACGCATTGCGTTTGACGATTTTCAATCTGATGATTGTATCACCAGTTTCTTCATCAATTATTTTTGTAGTGAGAGTGTCCTCGATTCCCTTTCGTAAAACCTGCAGAATATTAAAACGGACAAGTTCATCAAGAACTTCAGCCATCTCGTCATTTGTCACAAAGAGTATCTCTTTCTGATCTTTCTTGCTCTCTTTTGTTAATACAATTCCCTCGAGGTTGTCCGTGATTTCCGCTGTGATGTTGTCATCGCCCATGTAAGTATTCACCAATGTATTTCTGATCCGTCGATTCGTCAAGCGACTCGGACTAACCTTGGAATCGTTCGTGTTTATTCTTGTGGATTTTAGATTTTAAACCGCACCAGAAGTGTGTTTAACACCACAAACTCATATTATTCTTGACAAACTAATCATATAAGTTTGGTGGTGATAACGAAGCATTCAGGAAGAAAGAGTTTGTACAATGAAGTTTTCCGGTCCATTCATATATAAATAGTACATTTGAGCAACGATAATAACCGAAATGGTTGGTGACGCAAACCTTATATACAAATTTAGTGTGCTAATACCTAGTGAATAACGATGGCTTTCCTGAGTCTAATGACCAACAAGTTTGAGAAGTTGAACAACAAGACTGCGAAGGTTCGCACAACCTACGCACTCGGATATGCATACCAGTACCGGAGGTAAAACAGCATGGCACTAGCAAAGACAGCTAAGAGAAAATTCAAGCCTAGGAAACGGATCTCTACAGACGCTATCACCCATTCCTATAGATACAGGTAGATTGCAATGGCACCAATCAACGAACTCATTGCAACCACACAGCGGGACGAGAGCCGTTCAGTTGACGCCACAAAGCGTCAAGAATTAACTGTTGAAGAAGTGCTCTTGTGGGAAGCCACTTGAGCACTCATCTGTTTTTTTTGTCTACTAATCAACACGGTGTGTTTTCACCGAAATTGTATCATCTATTTCTTGAAGACGATTTGATAGAAAGTTTCGTTCATGACAAAGTTGACCTCTACATCTTTTGCCTTCTCAGGAATATGTTCTAAGGGCGGCTTTGCTGCAAAGAGAGAATTGGTTTTGATGATTGCCTTTCCTTCTTCTGTTTCTCTCTTCTCAGGAGAAAGACCCTCGTCAACCACAATGATGATTCCTCCTGGTTTTGCAATTCGAAGCATTTCATTAAGCGCCCCCGGAATATCTGAGAATGTGTTTATTCCTCCTGAGTGCAATACGATATCGAACAAGTTCTTCTGAAAAGGAATGTTGAACACACTACCATGCGTCAGACCCACAGTGAAACCTGCATCCTTGAACTTGCGTTGGGATACATTTAGCATCCCAGTTGAAAGATCCATTCCATGGAGGTTGAACCTTTCCATTTGATCTTTGAATTGATTATAGAGGGCAATGAAATTGGCTCCTGTTCCAATACTGACATCGATACTTCTGCAAGATCCCTCAATAGGTATGAACGTATTGAATCCCTCACGTTCCTTCATCATGTCGATACCGAGCCAGGTATCATATTCTTTGACTAGCTCGTCATAGTTCTCAGCCATCTGATCATAATCTGAGATCCATTTGGCATCTTCCTCATTGATTGGAGGATGAACAAGTGATGGGATTCCTTGAGTGATAGGCCAGGTATGCCCCTTCTCACACACAATCTCTCCATCTGCTATATCAGCTACTGCGATTCCGCCATTGAAGAGTAGTTTCTTCCCGCACTTTGGACATTTCAGGATTTTAAGATGAGATTCATCCATAATAGTACCTTCTTCTATTCAAAGATGCTTAACTTAAAATTGAATCGAAACGAATAATGTGCATTGTAGGATATGTTATCCTAAAACTTACAGTTTTGAAGAGTGGTGAATTATTCGGTATCTGAATCCTCGCCCTCTATAATTCTCTCGATTTCATAGAGTCTGTTGATTATAGCCACACCCTTGTCTGTCAAAGAAAGATATGGACTGTTATTCTCACCACGTAACAGGTAGACCAATTCTTCTTTGTGAAGTCTGTCCCGTATACTATCAAATCTCTCATCCGATGTCATATTGGACTTTAGATCTTTTTCGAATCTATCTCCCCATACTAGCTGGAATAAAACCTCACGAACCTCAGGTTGGACAAGAAATTCTAGTGTCATTATGTCTGATATTGTATCTATTCATGGTAATGAAATATGTGATGTGTCTTCTCTCGAGCTAGAAACTCTCATTGACAGATTCTTCAACTAACTCAGTTCTTTGATTTCTATTGGATCGCCAAAACAAGACTGATGCTAGAACTGTCATCGCCATTGCGAAGAACATAATTGGTGCATATCCCGGCCAAATCGAATAGATAATCGCTGCAATTATGGGTCCGATAATTCCTGAGAGAGACAACATTGACATAAGAAGACCCGATGCTGTTGACCGTTCTTTGTTGTTGTCAGTCACAAACTTCAGTGCGCCTACATAGAGACATGCCCATGACAATCCTAGAAGAACTTGAGATGGAAGAATCTCAAAGATGTTCGTTGCAAATGGAAACCAAGCAAAAGCGACTGCAGAAGCAATCAATCCAATCGCTACCAACCTCTTGCTATTGATCCTATCACTCAACGTTATCATGAAAATGACCTGAGCAACAGCATTTGTTGCCTGAACTACTGCAATCAAGAATGGGTCGCCCCCTAGGTCATAAAGAAATAAGGGCCACAAAGTCCAGATTGCAAAAGCACCACTGTGGCGAATTAGCACTGCCATGTAGATTGAAGCGTTGCGCTTGAATGTTTCAATTGGGAACCATGGCACCTTCATTGTAACCTGCTGAACAGGAGCTAATGTCAGTGCAGACCCAAATGCGATAATCAAGAAAATGGTGGACATAACGAAAGCATAGTAGATGTTGAAACCTGCCGCATAACCAGCGAATAATGTTCCAATCCCCCAGCCAGCAGCACCCCAGGTAGCGAATCTTCCCATCTTCATCTTTGACTCAAAAGCGTATGCTGCAAGAGCTCCGGGATACATTCCGATACAGAAACCGTTTGTCAGACGTATAATGAACAGTGTTTCGAAACTTGAAGAGAATATGAGCAAACCAAAAGAGATGGTGGATAAGAGAAGGCCTAACCGAATGACTATCCTACGACCGTAGACATCCCCTGCTCGACCGAAGATGTATGAAGAGATGAAACTGGTAGCGGCAAATCCTCCAACCATGACTGCAATGAGGATCTCCGAGATGCCAAGATTCTCTCTTGCTAGGATTGGAACATATGTGAATGCAGATAGCATGGCTGCTCCTGCCATTATCTGGATAGTTTCGGTCTTCAATCAGTAGTCACTGGCAGAGCGCTGATATTCGCCCTATTCAATGATGCTATGCGTACGACCTGAATTTCATTACAGGGTTGCAAAACCTTTTCTTCTTTCATGCCAAATTAAACTCAAATGAAGGTTGGATTCAAGAAATGGTAGATTTCTCTCCTAGAGCAAAGTTCATTGCGATAACAGCTGATGAGATGATTCTAGTGCCAATTGCAATCATAATTGTGTACTATCTGAAACCGGAATGGCTTCTACCAATCACGATATTGTTAATCATAGGAGCGGCAATCTTCGTCGCTGGAAAGTACTATCTAGTATATCCGTCCCTTCTAGAAACTCCAAACCCGTTCTATGAATTGAAAGGGTTGAAGGGTACGGTAAGTGACACGGTAACACCCGTATCCGGGAAGATCAAGGTTGGAGCTGAGATCTGGGAAGCACGGTGTGATGTGGGTGAGATTGAAATCGGAACAGAGGTCGTCATAGTATCCCGTGAAAGTATGAGGGTCCGTGTTGAGCTCTTGGGAATCAGCAACAACTAGGCAAACAATTTCATCAGTAGATGTATTGTCATTTCCACATCCATTAGACTGACTGCTTCGAATGCACTATGTGAGTATCTACAGGGTACTGCTAGGACTGCAACAACCTGCCCTTGTGACGCGAATTGAAAGCCATCTGTCAGATAATTGTGAAAGACAGCTCTCTGGAAGGGAATCTCTTCTTTCTCTGCAGTCTTTATGATTCGCCGGACTAATTCGTACGAATAGTGCATCGCATTGTCTTTGATGACAACTACTGGTCCACTCCCCAAAGAAACACCCGCTTCTCCTTTTGTACCGGGATAGTCATCTGCGAGGCCTATGTCCAAGACGATTAGTTCATCCACATCAAGATCTTTTGCAACTGCTGCCGCTCCTTTCGCTCCTAATTCCTCCATCACAGTTGAAACGAATGTAATGGTGGGACGTTTGGTTTTCGCAATTTTCGAAAATCGTTCAAGCACTCCTAACATCACAGTTAGACCAACTCGGTCATCCATCGACTTACCTGCGACAATATGACCCATTAGCTTCTCTACTGGTGCTGCATAGATGACAGGATCACCAATGTTGATGCCCTGTTCCTTTACCTCCTTCTCATTGTTTGCGCCAATATCAAGGAAAATCTCTTCAGAAGTAGGAATTCGTTTCTTGTCCTCAGGTCCTGCAATGTGTGCCGTCTTTACACAAAAGACTCCAGGAATCAATCCTTTCTCAGTCATAATCAATACCCATTGTCCAGGCATGAGTCTGAGATCTGGTAAATGTCCTTGCGTGTTCCATTTGACCCGGAGAAATCCTCTATCATCTATATTGCTGATTAGAAATCCTACTTCGTCAGCATGAGCCACAACTGCATAGTGTTTGTCAACATCGCCTTCGAGTGTGCCTATGACATTACCGATTCTATCCTGTATGAAGCTCCCACAGTGCTGTTTGAAATGTTCCTTGATTATATCCTGAACCATTCCCTCTCTCCCTACTGGACCTGGGGTTGCAGACAGGGTCTTTAGAAGGTCTAGTGTTTCCTCCGACATGATGAACCACCAACTATCCTTTCGCCAAACTCCCACTTAAGGGTCAGCTTCTTTGCGGATTAGACTCTTCATATCTGAAATGTAATCTCCAGAGAATACCGTTGCCCGAAACTTATACAAACTTGAACATCACATTCCATGATCGATGTTCGGTTCCTGATTCATCGAGGCTGCATCACAGGTACATGACCTTTGACGTCTGACGGCCTCTCCAACAGGCGTTTTCAGTCTCCGTGCAACTCGCGGCGACTGCAGAGTTAGTTCATGGACTTGGTTCTTGTCCTAGACCAACTCTACACCTTACTGTTCTATCCATTGTATATAAGCACCGATACTAAAATGTCCAAGAATGTCCAAATTTCTTGCAGCCATATCATACCCCACTATTACCCGAGAATATATGGGGTAACGCATATCCAAGTGTATGACCTTTATGGATACACTAATCGGACTGTTTGTTGGTCTAGTTTTAGCTGCGATTGTATATCTGATAATGAAGATGCAACTCCGCCACAAGATAGCAATTGTGGAGAGGGAATTTGCGCAGACTTGGGCGGAACAAGAGTCTTTGGTCCGAAAAGATGCTGCGGACAGAAGTCGTTACGTTCTGAAGGGAAAAATTGCTGAACATATGATTCCAATGTATAGGGATGTCTTCAAGCATGATCCATCGGATGCTCGTTTCATCGGAGCACCAATAGATTATCTGATCTTTGATGGTTACACAGCCGTAAAAGATGGCAATTCAGACGAGCCAATAACAGTGGTGCTTGCTGATATCAAAACTGGAAATGCCAAGCTCAATCGAACCGAACGTAAGATCAAAGAAGCAGTAGAACAGGGTAGGGTGCGCTGGGAAACAATCCGACTTGATTTCTAATATTATTCACAAAAACAGTCCTTCATGATCGCCTGCATAACCGCGTCTCTCATGGATTGTTCTTCAGGAAGTCCGGTAAGTTGCTTATCACAGACTTTGATTGTTGGTAACATTGTTACATCATCGGTTCTGCAACCACATTCTTCCTCAGTTTCGACATCGACTTCACGGATTGCAGTTTTTGGGACTCCAAAATTAGATAGAGCTTCACCAAGTATCTCCTCTGCAGCATCACAGAACACACAATACTTGGAAGTGTACAATACTATACAGCTGCATTGACCACACTCTGTTTTTGTTTCTGTACCTGACACAGGAATTGCCTCAGCTTTCATTGTTCTGTCTCTTAGAGCTTTTTCATGGTATTCAGTCGACATCTACTCAAACCTTTGTGCTTGGGTTTGATAGGATTGTGTACAGCTCTTAACCAACTATTATAACATAATATGTTATAACTGTTAATATTATGAACAATTACCTCTGCTTTTGATATTCCTACATCATTCGGATGGTTCTGGTTCCAGACTTGGTTGATCTTCTGATTCTTCCTCTATGACTTCTTCCGGAGCTTGTGGCTCAGGTGTAAAAGGCTCGGGCGCTGGTGGTGTGGGTTGAGGTTCTTGAGATGGTACTAGTGCTGGAGCACTTTTCGGTTTGAAGATTCTTGGATAGATGAATCTACCAATTAAACCACCAATAGGACCGAATAGAAGGGCAAATCCGAAAACGAATGGAGCCAATAAGAATAGGAATGCGAGGAGAATTATTCCGACGAGCCATGGAACTGGTTCCATCCCATATGTTGTGCTGGCTGATACTGATATTCCCATGATGAGCCACATTCGAGCTAAAATATCTGTTGCAATGACATTTGTAGCTTCGGGGATCAATATCTGAGGAATCACCGCTAGCAGTCCGACTCCTAACAACTCACTTAATATCCCTGCAACAAATCCTCCTGAGATGTCACCTGCAAGAATTCCCACAATGAACACGATGAGGAAGATGCTAGGTATTCCTCCTAACGAGAACGCGATAAATCCAGTTTTGATATCAACGATGAACAGAATTATTCCTACAATTGTCGCGAATAGAATTTTCTTCCATTGCATAAGGTCTACCTCCTAAATTGCGCAAATCCAGTACTCATGTATACAAAGATGCTTATGAATTGTTGGCACATAGAAATAACTATTCTATGAGTTTCTATCCAAACTCTTGCACTCTTGACAATCCAACTTACGCGCAAATGCATGGATGTCTTATAGGGTGTTCGTTTCTCAGCTTGGAAACCTAAACCGCAAGGCGTTACGTGAAACTAAACTCCTATTATAGCAACTGTAAGTACTCTGAAAGTCTGCTATTGGACCTCAAAGCATTCTAAATCCGGAAGAGTGTTCGAATCTCCAATTAGCTATACAGAAAACATCGAGGTGAACCGAGATCACACACTCCAAAACCAAGATTCTACTCTTTACACTAATTTTGACGATGGTCCTAGCACCGATACAGGTGATGGCTTCAGAAACACCAGAGATTGTTCTAACCATTGAGAAGGTCACTACAGCATCAGTGACGAGAACGTGGAGTACGCTTTCTTTGATTTATGACAACCAATTCCATGATCCTCTGGAATTGGATGAAGAGATTGAGAACATTCACACCACGGTACCTCAGCTCGTTGACCTTGAGGTGATTGGGGAGAGTTATGAAGGACGAAACATCACATCGCTCCGCATCACAAATGAACAGAACACAGTTCAAAAAGCAAAGACTTTGGTCGTTGCGCAACATCACGGACGCGAGCAGATCACTGTTGAGCTCGCTCTTCGTTTTATGCTTCATCTGCTCAATAACTATGGGATAGACGAAACTATCACAGAATATGTCGACACTCAGGAGATATTTATCATCCCAACCCTAAATCCAGATGCACTTGAAGTAGTTGTCAATGAAGGGAATCATTGGCTCCGAAAGAACCTCCGACCCTTCGATAATGATTTGGACGGATTTTTCGGGGAGGATGATGTCGATGATGAGAATGGAGATGGCGCAATCTCCAATTTCTTAGTCTACATTAAAGATACGCCTTCTGATGAGCCCCACTACGAGGCGTATGATTGGGAATACTACGAAGGAATTGACGATGATGGAGATGGCCAATTCAATGAGGATGAGGTTGGACTTGTTGACCTCAATCGTAACTATGCAACATTTTGGGGCGGTGCTGATGGATCCTCCTCTTCCGATGAAACAACCCAGATATATCATGGAACAGGACCTTTCTCTGAACCTGAGACCCAAGCATTTAGGGACTTCGTACTAGACCACCGATTCGCAATGGCCTATTCATTGCATTCCGGGATAAATGCAACTTACTTCCCCACTAATGGGATTGGAAACTGGATTGAAGGGGCTCTGTATTATGGGATGATTGCAGACTATGGTGATATTCTGCCAGAGGATTTCAATTACTACTTGGGATACACCCAGGCTTCTGAAGACAAACTTGATGCCTCACTCAGTGGTGGTTGGAGTGATTGGATGTACGCAGAACGTGGTACAACCGTTCCAATTACTTTCGAGGTCTACACTAACGCCTCAGCTCATGGAGTGGAAGCTCATCCAATCATTCTAGAGAACAGCACCCACATAATCCGCGAATGGAAGGAGATCTATGGATACTTCAATCCAACCGAGGAATACATCAACACTCTTTGGGAGGAATTGTTACCAGCCTTCGACTATTTACTAGAGATGACACCAAGACTTGACATCAGCATACCTAGTGTGTCTGGCGGGGTCCTTTCAGGCGAAAATGTCACTATGTCTGTCCAGATGAATTGTGTGAGCCCACGATTAGGGAGCAAAGAGGCTGTTTATGTGCTAGATTCTGTAAATGTAGTCATGGATTCTCTGATTTCCGTGGGAGCAGGTCAAACACTGACAGGTCAAGCTAGTATTGTACTTCCGTCTGAACTGAGTGGTTCAAGCCTTAGAATCTTTATTGGAAACAATTACACTGGCTACTATGAGTTCGAACTATCAGCAAGTGCTCCTTCAACTCAAATAGATCCTCTGATTATCGGTGCGGTTATTGGAATCACAATTGCTGCAATTGTGATAGTTGTTTACTTTGTGAAATATCGCTAGTCTTCCTGATTGAAGTGGCGGGAATAAGGTCTGAATAAATTCCCGCTTACTTCTACTTTCTTATGGTCCCAGTTATCATTTCTTTGCGATAACACCAAGGGTGCTTTTATTCCTCTTGACATTATTAAAACCAACATTACGAAGGCGTTGAATAACACCTTTTGGAAGATCTCTCTTTCGATGTTTTCCACCAGGAGACCCCACATAATGATACAACACACCTCTTGGTTTCAACACACGATAAATCTGAGAGTAAAACTCAGCAGTGTATAGTTCTGATCCCATCGAGAACCTCGGTGGATCATGTAAGACTGAATGAAATGCTTTCGTATCAAATTCTTCTATTCTTTCCACAGCATCTCCATGAATGATTGAAACCCTTTCATCACTATGGAGTTCCCTTGACCATGGATTCAATCTGGACAATTCAATCACATGGTGATTCATCTCGATAGTGATGATACTCCTCACGCCTCTTCTAAGACAAGCAATTGTGGAGTATCCCAACCCTGTACATATTTCGAGCATGTCAACACCTTTCCGCGCACATAACTCGGCTTTCATTGATGCATCTTCAATCGGGTCAATATCCTTGACACGATGCATAAGCACTCCATCAATCAACAAGGCTGGTGCAGATTCATGTCCAGTTGGAAATAGTTTGTAGAAGTGGTCATCATTGATTGCTGCTTTGAAAATCTGATCGTCTTTGACGAAGTAAATCGATTCAGAGTCCTTCTTTATCTTCTCAAGCTGCTCTAAACTCCAAAAAGGATTAGTCAGGTCGATCCTAGTTATTGTCCTTCCAAGATCTAATGAGAGGTCTATTTGTACAACCCCTTTCTCAATTGCCTGAATAATCGCCGCTGCAGTTACCGAGTGAAGAAATATCATCACTGTTATTTCGATGATGATTCCCTTTAGACACTTCGATTCATTGGAGTTATATGATGGCAATTGTGGTTAATAACTTCAGGGAATTATCTTGGACAGAGAACGATACCACCGACTATTGTTTCTAATTGCGGCTTTATGGAACTGGACTCTAGCAATAGCTTTCTTTGTTTTATCAAGGATAGACGTTGGATATTTCGCAGCATTTGGTCTTGAGATTCCTAATACCCTGCTCTGGTTTGATTCGTTAATGGGGCTAATCTTCGTATTCGGGATTGGTTTCTTCTTCGTCAGTCAGAACATGATGGAAAACCACGGTCTCATCATGATGGCAGTTTTCGAAAAGACCTGGTTTTTCCTTGCGTGTGTTGCATGGTTCTTCTTGGGACAGGCTTCGCTCTGGGTAGTATTGGTTGTAACAATCGACATTATTTTTGGAATCCTATTCATTGAGGATTTGATTGCGATTAGAAAACTGAAAGCACGCTGATACTAGAAACTGCGTAGTTTTTGTAGGGTCTAACCACACCAGAGTATAAGTAGGGGCTATAAGTAGAACTCTTGGATGTTTCACCAATGGTAGAGATTACAATCTGGAGCGAAACAAAGAAAGGCGGTAAAGTGGTCGAGCGTTTCGACACCAGCACAACAAGCATTGACCTGAATGACAGGAGAATTGCAACTACTGACCTCTCTGTATTGTACCAATTCCCAAACTTAGAGGGATTGACCCTCTCGGGAAATGAGATACTTAACATCGATCTTTCAGTGCTTCGGAACCATTCTGAGCTATTGGAACTCTCGCTAAATGGAAATATCATGGAACTTATTGATTTGTCACCTTTAGAGGGATGTACGAGTCTCATGCACCTCGATTTATCATTTAACAAGCTCAAGGTCATTGATTTAGTTTCACTGGGTAAATGCAAAGACCTGAAAGCACTCCACCTCTATGAGAATAAACTCGAGAGCATCGACCTCTCAATCCTAAGTACGTGCAAGAAGCTCCGAAATCTGACATTGGAGAAGAATCAATTTAAGACAATAGATGTGTCTGCACTCTTTCTCTGTCCAAATTTGATGAAACTCGGTCTTGATTCTGAATTGAAGGTCACAGCAGAGGCGAAATTGAAGGAACAAGCAAAGATTCCCATTGCATTGAAACCATATCTCAGCCGGATTGAATGGTATTGAAATTAAATTGGGATACCTAAAATCAAGAACTTTCCAGCGAACATTGCATTCAACATGCCATACTCCTGAAAATTTTTAAAAGTTGTAGAACAAATAGCAACTTCTATAATGACGTTTTCAATCGCAAAACCGAGGCAACAATGTCTGAAATACTGTTTCTATCAACTGGACTATTATCTGGTCTTCTCTCTGTCTTCGTTGCTCTATACATCTATCGAATTGTTATGAAGTCAGATGAGGGCAGTGACCGGATGAAAGAGGTCAGCTCCCTGATCGAGAAGGGTGCGAACTCTTTCATTAAGGTTCAGTATCGAATTCTTGGGATTTTCACAATCACTCTTGCAGTTCTGATAGCCCTTGTGTTCAGGGACTTAGGTATTCCCATCGCTATCTCATACATCTTAGGTTCTCTTGCTAGTATGGCAGCTGGATATATTGGTCTAGTAGTTGCAACCAAGGCAAACCGCCGCACCGCAGCTGCAGCAGTCTCAGGTGGATTGAATCCTGCTTTCAAGGTAGCTTTCCGAGCAGGATCAGTCATGGGTCTGATGATTGCAGGAATCGCACTTGTTGGCCTCACATCATTATACTGGTTATGGAACATCATACTTCCTGATTCGACCTTCATAGTCATTCCCCGCGAGGCCGGTCTATGGGAAATCCTAACTGGATTCTCCTTTGGAGCAAGCACTGTAGCATTGTTTGCCAAAGCAGGTGGAGGAATTTTTACGAAAACAGCTGATCTCTCTGCGGATCTTGTTGGGAAGATTGAGTACCGTATTCCTGAAGACGACCCTCGAAACCCAGCAGCAATCGCTGATGCAGTTGGAGACAATGTTGGAGATGTAGCCGGAACTGGCGCTGACATATACGACAGCAATGTAGCTGCAATCCTCGCTGCAGCAATTCTTGGTGCTGGTATAGATCTGCATTTCTCTCCCCCTGTTCCCTTTGCATTGCTTCCCCTCATGATTGCAGCTTTAGGTACTCTAGCCTCAGTGTTGGGAGTCTTCATGGTTAGACCAAAAGAGGGACATGACCCCGGGCCTATGCTTAATCGCGGGACCTACATCACAACTCTACTATTCGCAATTCTTGTGGTTACAATCATTCTCATACTAGGGCTGAACTATGTAATTGCCATCGTTGCCATTATTGGACTTATTGCAGGAGTCTTTATCGGTTTCACAAGTGATGTCTTCACAAGCGAACGTGGCTTTGCTGGTTTTAAGCCTGTATCCAAGATGGTCGATTCAGCGGACAAAAGTGCTGCTAATTTAATCCTCTCTGGTTATGCGTATGGCCTTCTGAGTGTCTTACCTTCTGTGCTTGGAATTGCAGTAGCAATGGTGATTTCCTATACTCTTGGTGCTGGTTTAGGATTTGGTGAGTGGGAAGGTGGCATCTATTGTGTAGCAATTGCTGCAGTCGGTCTTCTTTCCACAAATGGAATGATAATGAGCTCTGATGCATACGGTCCGATAGTAGACAATGCAAGGGGGATTATCGAACAAGCTCAAGCACCCAAGGAGGCAATTGTGGCTTGTGATAAACTGGATGCTAGTGGAAACACAGCTAAAGCCATCACAAAGGGATTTGCCATTGGTGCATCATCTCTCTCAGTCCTAGCACTCTTTGCAGCATTTATTGAAGCGACTGATACACTCAATATACCCGGTATTAGTGGACTCGTAGTAGTGAATATAGCTCATCCCTCGGTCTTAGCTGGCGCACTCATGGGTTCTCTTGTGCCTGTGGTATTCTCAGCAATCTTGATTCTTGGTGTGGAACGCAACTCTGAGCGAATGATCGAGGAGATCCGCAGACAGTTCAGAGAGGATCCTGGTATCCTTGAAGGCACATCAACACCTGACTACGACAAATGTATAGAGATTGCGACTTCTGGGGCTATTCGAGAGCTTATGCCGGGTACGTTACTAGCAATCATTGTGACCATTGCCACTGGAGTAATTCTCGGTCTTCAGGCTCTTGCCGGCTTTCTTGGTGGTGCGGTCTTATCTGGTCTGATAATGGCCTTATTGATGGGTAATGCAGGCGGTGCTTGGGACAATACCAAGAAAATCATCGAATCCCCCGAATATACGACATACGAAGAAGGAACCGAGGACTGGCATCGAGTTCATGATATTTCTGTCACTGGAGACATGGTTGGCGATCCATTCAAAGACACTGCAGGACCATCAATCAATACTTTGCTTGTTGTCATCTCACTAACTGCAACACTGTTCTTGCCGGTCATTGCACAGTTACACTTGTGGTTCATTGGTCTATTCTAGAAGATGGTCGAGGGTTTCTTCATCGTACTCAGCTGGAGGATTCCTCGATATAAAAAGCAGAGAGCACGCGAGAGAAGCAATTCCAGCTATAAGAGCTATCAGAATCAGGATAATGATGTCCACCATGAACAGGATGAAGGCTGACACGATGGCGATTGCCATTACAACATAAAGTATGATGTTTGCATAGACAATCCGTCGGAAATACGACTCGCCTTCACCATACGTCAGGAAAAAGTCTCCCAATTTGCTTCTACCTATGTCCTCTACGAATCAAAATCATATCAACTGTTCGTTGAAACTTTGCTCTGATTGGGGAGAGGTATCACCCTTTCTTTTATTTCAGCGGTACATAGGCAGAAGACTTTGTAGCACCGATTCCAGGATTTCCGTGCTTTACCTGTCTCATTGGCGAGCTGAAACATCATCATCAATGATTTGACTAGGTCTTGTGGCAAGTATGAAGAATAAGACTCCAACAGAGTTCATTACTGCTTTCATGTAAAAGGGCACATTATCTCCAAGAAGAAGACCGAACGATATCAGTACAGGTCCAACCATGCTCAGAAGGGATACAGACATTGAATAGGTTCCCATGATAGATGCACGCATTTCCTTTGGATATTTCTCGGCAATTGCGAGAGGTGGTACTGATACATCTACCATGTCCAGTCCTGCCCAAATCGAGTAGAGGATAACTATCTCCAGTAATGTTGAACCGAACGGGAACAAAGCAACGGTGACTGCAAGTAAACTCCAACCTCCAAGAATCGCAGTTTTAGTTCCGAATCGATCTACCAGACCTCCTGAAACTAAGGCTGAAATAGCAATAACTAATGTGGAAACTGATATCATGACTCCATAGAAGTCCACGTTTGCCCGCCCAATAAAGATAGGAACGTACCACGAGAGACCGCTACTTGAGATTCCATCAAGTGCAAACGCCGCAACTAGTAGAATTAGGAAACCATCAAAACGTGGAATACTCGGCCTTCTCATTTTTTGCTGGCTTTGGGTCGCTCCAATATGTGTTTCTTGAAGAAAGACAATGAATAATAAAAGAACAACTAACAGTCCTGCGATACCTAGGGAAAGACCAAGCCAGAACTGATTGTTGACATATAGTGATGTTCCTATAAGAATTAGAACCGCAGGGGGGATTGATGGGAGGAATCTTGTAGCGAACATAAATGAGAGCCCTCTTCGTTTCTGTGGACTACTTTCTATCAACAGCATTGATGAGGCAGGTCTCTGCAACCCACTACCTACCATCATCCACATGTAACCTATAACTGCAAAAAGCCCTGTGAGGTTTGTATTGGTTGAAAAGAATATCAAGGAAAAGAGAATTACTAGTGCTCCAAGAATGTAGTTCCCATATCCAATGTAGATGACTTGTTTTCGACCCATTCTATCTGCAGCTCTACCACCAACAAGTGATGCTGTTCCTCTTGATACTGCCAGGCCTGTGAAGATGATTCCAATGTAGAACGGAATTATTCCTACATCAGCAAAAAGATAGGGCATGAACATTATCCATAGCGAGTTTGCTGACGTTGTTATCGTGTTGCCTACAGACATAACCAAGACGTTTCTTGGTATACCTCTACTTTCCTCTTCCACGCGAATCGTTCCCTCTCGTAAATGGAATCAGCTATGGGATATATTGCATTTGAAGTGATAAACTAAATGGAAAAGAGAAGTGACTCTGCTCAATCAAACTGACAGAGCAGGGTTTCATGAAATAATGACCATTGCCATCTATTTCAGTGGGACATAAGCTGAGGATTTTGTGGCTCCTATACCGGGGTTGCTGTGTTTTACGGGTTTATTGGTGACTGCGAATTGTCATTTGCTGACTGAATCTGATTATTTCGTTTTTCTAATCTGAGAACGATGACCCATGATGGTAGTGATAGAAGTGCCGCAACTAGTCCAATATCGATGAAATACAATCCCAATATACAGAGCCACAGATAATAACAACCTATTATGAATGGTCCTCCAATAACTGCTATTCTTAGTAAAGGATGCATATCATTTCTTGACAGATCATGACTGATACAGTTTCTACTTGTAATTATCAAATAACTAAGATAGACTATTGGAATCCAATAGAGGAAAATGATAGGAATTGCATTTGGAAATGGATTGCTACTTGATATTGGTGTGACTTGACTCGTTGGATTCCAGAAGAACGTAGTAAATATCGGGACCATAATTGTAGCGAATGCAGTAAAAGCTGGATTGGTGAATGTCCTCTCGTAAGTATAGTTCACCCATGGTAAAATCAGTGTCATGAAAGAGAGAGAGATAGGAAGGAAACTGATTCTATGATTACAGTGTTTTCTCATTCCAACGAAGTTGTTCTTTATTCCCTCATAAACGAATACTGAAAGCAACAACAATGCTCCAACTAATCCAATCATCTGTCCCCAATCGAGAATCATACCGAAAAAGGACAAGTGTGGATACGTGATCGATACTTTGACGCTAGTTGAACCTTCAGTCTCTACAAAGATATAGGTACTTGTTAAGAATGACGCTCCCAAAGTGATAAGGTATACTTCACTCCCAGGTATGAATAGATACTCGGTTTCTTGTAAGGGAAAAAGGCCATTATATCTAGCTTCGTCAGCGATTATCCAGACCACACTATAGGCGAATGACGGGGATAGGTCAATAGATAGACGGTACGCGGTTACTCTAATTTCGACAAGTATTGAATCTCCAGGTTCGACTACGAAGCTGACATTGAATGTTGAATCATGAAGACTCATATGGGGCCATCCCGAAATTCCCTCACTCATAGTGAACCATCCTGCAACTCCCTCATACTGACCTGCTGCAAGATAGAGGGTTTCATTGAAGGTTCGCTGCACAAAAATTGAGGATTCTGTGATGTTTCCTGTACGAGTCAGTTCCAGCGCTGGATAACAGGCTAACTCTCCATTTACTGTATGTGTGTCTGTTTCACGAAGTGTGTACATGTATGGGTTAAGAAGAAGGCTCTCTCCATCAGGACTTTGAAAATCAAATGTGACTGGATAGAGATCTTCGGTTGACCTGGCTGAGATTACAACCTCGCCAATTTGAATTAGTGACTCTTCTGTTGAAATGATGTCTACAAGTATATTGGAGCGAACAATCCAACCAGAGCTAAGATTGTAAGTTCTGTTAATGGAGGGGTTCAACACCAGAGTTTCAGAGTTGCCCTCTTCTAAATGTGTGGCAATCTCCCAGTAATCACGATATTCAGTATCTGGCCATGCTTTCGGATACACATATACGGTTATGTTAGCTGACCCTCGAAGAGATTTAAGGGGGACTGAAACAGTCACTTCAGAATAGTTCAAAAGAGGTAGGGTTGGATTACCATAGAATTTCGCCCATGAAATATGGGAAATCTTATTACTAATAGGCACAGTGCCGCTAAGTTCTACATTGACACTAGTTATACCAGTATGGATTTCACTATGGAAACTCTCTGAATACCAATCTGCTCCTGGATCCTTGACAGTTCCATTATAGACTACAACTTCACTTTGAGGTGAACAGGATGTTTTGCTGACTGTGTATCCTGTTGATCCCTCCATTTGATACTCTTCTACAACTACATTAGGTTCTGTTACTCTTTGATTGGATGAAACTAATGGGGCAACGATGAGTAAAGATAGAGAAAGAAATACAATAACATGTTTGACTCTAACCTCATCTATTCTTACGAATCCCACTTGTACCACAGACAAATGGAAATTACTCATTCACTAATTAGTGTTTATGATTCTGTGCTACAATACTGGTTCTTACTTCAACGGTACATATGCTGAAGACTTTGTAGCACCGATACCGGGGTTGCCGTGCTTGACACGTCCCATAGGTGTTTGATGATTGGTTTCGAAATCGATACACCTGCTATTTTAATATAGTAAGAGTTGAGTGATAATGTAAACTAGAACGTGAGGGAATGTTTCGTAATGATTGAACAACTGAGTAAATTTCGGGAATATATCAAAAAGTTCGAAACTTTATACTCCTCACTTCACCTTCTGGTCTTAGCAGCTGAAGTAGAACCCAACAGGTATGTGGTGATAAGAGGACTTGTCATTCTTGGAAGCGAGAAACAAATTCCAGGGCATTATTTGCCAGAATATCCAATTCCCAAGGGATTTCATTTAGAATACGAGGTTCGAGATATCAACACTCTAGAAAGAGTAGTTGATGAAATTAGCACGAAACAAAGCATTACTGTCAACAATCGTCTGCTGCATTTTGTTTGTGAAAAGAAACAACGATGGACCGTACTAAGGCCAAGAGACCAAACTAGACTTTTTGGAGATACAGCACCCTATACAGCTCGTTTTTCTTGCGATTCATTCTATGAATTTGATAATAGTCTATATCATATGTTGGAACGGACAGTTGAAGAATTTCCGTTTCACGATTACGAAAATGTTGCTGATTTTGTCACTAAGACTCTTGGAATCGATTTTGATATTACCCATTCAACGGGTTTAGATTTTGTTGCACCCACATGGACCCACTTCATCTCAATATCGGCAAATGAAGATGGTCTAGAAGTTCTTTTTTCTTGTCCAATTATTTTTGAAAATGAGATTACAGCTGCAATATCTTTGAATAACTCCAAAGATGACATTGGCGTAGTACAGTACAAATCTGAACGATTAGAGATCCCTGAAAGTACTGGGGATGGAACTCCACAAGATGTAAAGAGTTTTACAAAAAAAGCTGGATTCGCTATAAAAATAGATGATTGGCAGAGTTATAGTCGTGATATATCTTTGAAAATTTCGATCTTATTGAGTCACGAAGCAGCTGAGGTAAGACTTGCAAAAAAAGAGGTATTACTCACTGAGTTGGATGAAAGCAATCCGAACAAAGTAGGATATTTCCATTTTAGACGTGCTGTTGATCTTGCGGAAAAATGTCCGACTGAGTCTGGAAAATCAACTCCCAAAGTGGGAGCCGTCATTGTAAAAGATGGTGAGATCATCTCTCAAGCATATCGCGGCGAAATAGGGATTGGGAATCATGCTGAGTATATAGCTTTGGAACGAAATGCGAGGGATGATCCACGTGTACGAGGTGCAGACCTTATTACTACACTTGAACCATGCACGACAAGAAAACACGACAAACGGCCTTGTGCAAATTGGATACGGTCTAGGGAACTCAGAAAAGTTTGGATTGGAACACTGGACTACAATCCTTCTATCGCAGGACAAGGTGAGCTAGTACTACAGAAGGCTGGAATTAAGATTGGTAGATTCCCTGATGATTTGTCAAAAAGAATCATTGAACAAAATGAAGTTTTCTTCAGAGCAATAGAAATTCGACAACCCAATATAACAAAAGAAGATCAACGAAAAGAGAGAGATGCCATAATCTTAGAATTACAAGAGAAGAAAGGGGCCTTACTTAGGGAGCTTGGATTGCCCAAATATGAAACACCTAAACAAACAAGAGTGAACGTAGGGGATTTAATCTCGCTTAAACACAAAAGCACTATCGAGTTAAGGATAGATAAACTCGAAAAAGCATTGGATCATGCATATGCAGTTGAGATAAATGATGTTGGGGGATGGATTCGATTAGGAGGGCTCATTTTCCAAACTGAGGCGTATGGACTATCCCACCTAGCTTATAGTGTTGCTTCGAAAATAGATGCGGGGGAGAGAAGCTCTTGGAGAGGTTTAGCAGAAGCTGAATATGCACTTAACAAAGATTGGAAGTTGTGGCCTCTTCTTTCTTCAAAAGAGCTTAGTGACACATCTCCAAAAGGTGTGAAATCTGCATCTTGGTTCCATATAGGACTTGTTGAGAAAGATGCTGTAGAGAGAACAAGGTTATTCTTCAGAGCGTTGCAACTGGGATTTAGGGACAGTACTAGTTTCTTGAATCAGATAAGACTAATATTCCAAGAATTAACCTCTCCAGGGCCCAATGAAGAATTATGGTTGCACATGTATGTTATGTTGGAAAGGGATGGATACTTTGATGCATCCATTCTGTGCTATTCAATCTCTGAATTATTAAAATTGAAAAAGAAATTTCCAAAAATAAGTCAGAATCTACAAAGTTTGGTTCTTGAGTCAAAGATCCCTGGAGTTTTACTTCATAGCCTCATCAATCTTGTTAATCTCCTTTCTCTAGATGATATTAATTCAGACCATATTCAGAAAGTTCTTGAACGACTTGATATTGGAATTCCCGACCGAACTATTAGGTGCGTACGAATGATATCTAAACTAAGGAATCATCCAGAAATCCGAAAGAAAATTAAGAAAATCGAAATGTCGAGAGTACCATAAATGGAAAATGGTTCGTAGAAACAGATTTACCTATATTGTGATGTGGGGATTCCATTCCGTGCTGAGGGATTGCTAGACAAGATGAAATGAGAGCTGAATTGCTGTGGCAGAGGATGAAGTATTAGATATTCTAAAGGAATTTTTGGAAAAACCTGATGAAACAAGTAATGTTGATTTCAAAGAGAAACAATCCCTAGAGGGGAAGAGTGAACGAAAAGAGTTAGCTAAAGATATAGCTTGTTTTGCTAATGCTGGGGGAGGGTACATAATTGTAGGAGTTGTCGACCAAACGTGGGAGCGAGTTGGAATTGATTCTGCTTCCTTTGATGCCAAGGTTATACAAGATGTGGCTAGAACAAGAATAAACCCGCCAGCAACAATTGGTGTGTTTGAAAGGAGTCTTGATAATCTAGATTATGGAATAATCAAGATAGAAAAGTCAACTGATATTCATGAAGTGGATAAACGAGTTTACAAACGTGTTGAGGACAAATGTCCACCTCTCACTCCAAATGAAATACTGAGACTTCAATTGGAAAAGACGAAATTCAAGGGTGAAGCATTGAGTGCGGTATTCTTGTCTGAGATTCAGGGAGAATACAGGGACTTGGCAAAACAACAAGTGCAAAGCTACCCCAAACACTCCCTTCGAAGACAAATTGAGTCAAAGATTTCGACTCAAGGAAAGGAAGCAATATTCATCGAGAATATGGTTTACAATCAATTCTATGACCGTGCCATTGAAGCAACAGAATTTCAAATACTACCTGATGCAAATCGATTACCTAAGCATATTATGAACGCAGTAGCATTGAGAGCTTTTGGAATGATACAACTTATCAGAGCAGGTATGTTGAGTGAGGTTGATGATAAGGAATGGGATCCAGAAACCCCTGAGAATCAAGAAATCCACTTTCACCTCAAACTGAATCTCGCTAAGATGAAAAATTGGTTGGAAGACACCAGGGATAATATGTTTCTTGAATGGATGGAAATCTATCGGGGATTTGACCAAATTCCTAACGATAGGAAAATGTTTGAGTATCTGGAAACTCTGGATAAAGATGATTTTGATGATTGGATAAATAACGAGTATGGTCCTGCTAGATTGAAAACGATAACAAGACTCTATTCTGAGTTAAACCAGATTTACAGAAAAACTATGGAAAGCTCTAAGTCTTCTTGGGTCGTAAATGTTGGAAGATTGTTTACCGATTCTTGGTTTGATATTCTGAGGAGTATCAAAAAGAAAGAATAGTCTTCTAGCTGGTTAATTCCGAGATATGTTATTATCTCACACTGGGAGAACTGTATCACAGGAAAATGACCAGGGATAACGTCACGCCATCACTCCCTGACAGACGGATATTTCAAACCAATAATGGGGGTTGTGTTTAAGAATAAAGGGAGAATGAGTGCCTTCCTCTGTATTTAATCCAATTTTGGTCTTTTTTGACGTAGAGCAATCCTAGTGAATATTCTTTTTGGTCTATATTTCCCCTCTTCTACACCCTTGGAAATTTCTTCTATAAGGTTCTGGAATCTCTCGGTAACATCTTGACGTGAAAGATACTCTATGAGTTTGTTAGTAAGTGCATCTCCTCTCCATTTGTTGAAGTGGTCTTGTTTGACTTCAAGTTCTCCGAAACCCAAATCCACATTAAGCGTTTTCATTCGGTCAAAGTCGGAGACATCCTCTAGGCGAACATAGCCATCGTTAACATCCTCAAACTTCAGCCATCTAAGACCAAAAAAGGGCTTCCAAATTAGAGCATAATACTGCTCAATGAGCAGAACTCTCTTTTTCTGTGGTGTTATGTAAATACCAAACGTATGTACTGCACCGAATTGGGTTTCAAATATCGGTTTACTATAGAGGTTCTCTAGTGTGTCTAAAAAACCCGGGTCAACTCCCACAAACAGTAATACATCGCCACACTTTGCAACTGGTATCATTATTCATTATCCCCCTGCTTTCAATGTTGAACCACGACAACGGACTTCTAGTTCGAGGTTCATTATCAATCATTTCTGCATAATTCGTGGCTTTTCTCTCTATAGGTCTTTTTCAATCTTGGTTCGATTTCATAAAACGCGTAGGTCCTTCTCAATACCATCCAGTATCTTTCCCTTGATTTCTGAAAGGTCCATGAACATGAGCTAAACTTCTCTCAGCTCCTTTATGATATACTTCATCTGACATCAACCGATGCTTAGGATTGGTGTGAGTAGAAAAGCTCCTATCAATGAACGAGGAAAAATTCTCT
>SOKL01000285.1 GCA_004376265.1 Candidatus Thorarchaeota archaeon | reverse complement strand
AACCAGTTTGATGACGGAGTATCTGCTGGAAACTATTGGGACGACCTTGGTGGTGCTGAAACGTATTCCATTGACGGTTCAGCAGGTTCGATTGACAGGTGGCCATTATCAAGTCCGATTTTAGGCAATAGACAAACACCGTTTGATATGAACACAATACTAGTAATCATTGGAGTTGCTGTTGTATCAATACTCGTAGTTGGTGTAATCATTAGGACAAGAAGACCTTAGAAACAAGCCTGCAATCCAGTTGTTTGAGATACCGATCATCGAGAAATCAACAAATCTAGAAGTAGCTCACTGGTGCACTGAAACTAGATTAAAGTTAGTTCTTGTTTAATAAACAGAATGCCTTAAATATTAAAGAGAAACTGCGTGAAAAGAATGGGAGAGGAAATTAATTCAGAGATTTCATTCAAAGATCTACAAGGAAACACTTTGATTGTCTATTGGTTTCTATTACGTTCAGATGAAACTTATAGTGCTAGGGAAATCCAACGCAAAACGGGTATTTCCAGCTCTAGCTTGGCACTTCATCATCTCAACAAGTTAATTGATTTGGGACTTGTGAAAAAAGATCATCACGGAGAATATTCAGTTAGACGTAAGATCAATCCAGGTCTCTTGAGTCTTTTTTCTGGAAGGGGAAAATCTTTCGTGCCGAGATTTGTATTCTATGCAGCATTCAGCTCTGGACTATTGTTATCTTCAATCTACATGTTTTATTATCGTCTTAGTACTGCAAGTATTTTCTTGATCTTGTCAATGACCATCTTCAGTATTATTTTCTGGGTCGAATCCTTACGAATCTGGAGGAATCAACCAATCTAGAAGTAGTTCACAGGTGCACTGAAACTAGATTAAAGTTACTCCTTGTCTAGTATATGGTATACCTTACAATAACCTGAGTGGTGATAACAATACCTCAATTTAGCGACCGGATAATTGCAATACTTGTTCTTCTTTCAGTTATTGCATTTTCATTATCAACTGTTTTTGGATACGCACTAGATTCATCTCTCGAAAACAGATTTATCGGAACTTCGATCACTGAAACCTCTTTTGCCAATCTCTCTAGCACGGAATCAAATACAGCCATGTTTCCAGGATCGGCAATCCAAACTACAGAGGATTCTATAACTATGGAGATTTCCTATAATGAAACAGATTTAGTAAATCTCACAGATGCAGTTAGTTGTGCGTTATTGTTTATGGAGCAATTTGAATACATCGCATCAATGAATTTTACTCTTGATGAGGGCTGGGCCCGGCTAGAATCTGGAAGATGGACACTACGATTCATTGGCACCTCCGCAGATGTCTATGTTGGAGTTAATGCTGTTACAAGTACTGTAAGATCGTATCATATCAGTTGGTATGGCCCTTCACCCTACGTAAGGAGTATGGATAGTAGTATCTTAAACATCCAAGATATTGAACTGGCGACCGTCCGGTTTTTCGAGCAGAACAATCTTACACTTTCAGCCAACTCCCATTACATTACTGCCACTCTTGAGAATAATATACGATACCTCACTCATAATGTATATGTAGTTCGTTTCTTTGAAGTCGTAAACAATACCCTTGTTGATGGAAATGTCATTGCAGTCTATCTTGATGTCCTGACTGGAGATGTTGTCAGCTTTAGTTATCAATGGGTCTTCATCAATGAGATTCCAACCAGTGGTATCATAGACAAGACCCAAGGGATTAATCATGCTTTGGATCACATAAATCAAGAAAGTAATGAGAGATTCTACAGAATTACGCATGCTGCCCTTCTGTTCAAGAATTTTGGTTCCTATAAATCGATTTCATATTCCTTAAGCTGGGCTATTTATACTGATCATTCGAAATTTGCAGTTATTTATGTCAATGCGAAAAATGGAGAGATTATCTCAACTGAGGATAATGCAATAATCTCAGCATTTATCGATAATACGAGGCTTGACCTCGTTTCCCTTGTTTTACCCTTTGTGTTGAGCATACCGCTAGCAATACTGGCTTATTCAATAACAAAGCACTTCGCAAGGATAGGGCGAAGACAACTTGAATACAAAACCACAGAGTATAATTAAAGGTTGAAAAAGCATGGGAGGTGGATAGGGCTTCATTTTGCAGTTTTTTGCGATATTGCTAAGCGAATTTGGATTCATCTCGTTCATCTCTAACGCTGCACAATGTGGTTCTGACGTTATGACTCGCTAGGACGCCCCAAACGCCTAGCACCCAGCCAGCTTAGGAGAGTTCCGACTATCGCTAGAGGTGTGACAGTGAGTAACACAATGCTTCCCAAGAGACCTAAACCTTCTAGTAGTGTTGGTCCGAAGTAAAAGATCCCGACCAGCAGGGAGGCTATTAGTGCACTCAGTATGATAAGGCCCGTTGCAAGACTGTTTAAGATGTACGAGCGGGATCTCGTGTTATCGAAAGTGGGATTAGCTGCTACAACACCTACCGACACCATGATTGAGCAGCATAATAAACAATAACCATAAATGAACATCAGAAGGATGAATTGCGCTTCAAGAGCCATTATCAGTCCAACCACAATGGATGGTATCAAGGCCAAGGGAGCAGCTGAGACGAAGAAACTGACAAGTTTCGCTTCCACAAATTCAATCGAACCATGAGGTGCGCTTTTTATTATCCAAAGGTGGTCCTTGCTCTCAATGAAGCCAGTGCCACCAAAGGTCATTGTTCCGACCACCATGAGCATCATCGCTCCTGTAATCATCGGCAGAACTACTCGAAAAGCCGGATCATCAGTGGGTGGTTCTGGTAATGAGAGATTACTCACAACGGGCATGATCGTTGTCATCATGAGCATAAAACCGAGTCTTGATAGATTCTCAGCCTTACGGAAGAAGTCTTTGAGACTCGTGACCACCAGAACACCGAAGGGTCCTGGGAAGACCCTTCTAATCCCGCGAACCACGGCATTCTCCCGGATAATAGTCGTGACTGTTTCAGTTCTCACTCCCAGTCTGAAGGTGAATACTCTGTCTGCTGCTCTGAACGCAACACCCACGAGAAGCAATGTGAACAACGATAGCAACAGTACATCAGTTAAGAAGTTAAAACCAAGAACGGTCTCGAAGAGGGTGAGCATCTCTGGGGTGACATTCGGACTGAACAGGATCGCCGCCCATGATGTCATGTCTGCACCCCATGTGAACGGGAATAGAAGAAATACATTCATCCCGAGAATACCTGTCAGAGGTCCAGCGAAGTATACCAGCCCGTAGATTGGTAGTCCAGCAATCAATCCAATTGCCATTGAGAGCGCCTTTCCCAGATCCTCTGCACGTCGCGACTCACCAATCTTTGCCTGGACGGCGAGTGAGATGAGATTGGACATCCACAGAGTCGACAATGAGGCCAGCAGGATTGAACAATACATTAGTATCTGGCCGAGAAGAGCCACTTCATACGCGAGTATGAATGGTGACATCAGTACTGGCGCGAGAAACAACACCATCAGTCCATAACTGGGTATCTTTCCCACGAAAGTCCCCACAAGCAGAGACCTCGTTGAAACATCACAGCTGAGGATTATCTCCCACTGGCCTATCTTGATCTGCTGAAGAGCATACAGAATTGGATAGATCAAGACAAGCATCCACAACAGTAGCATTGCTATTCGAATGAGTTCAGGTAGTGCCACCATCAACAGAGAGTTGATGAACAGGTTACCACTGATGACGAATCTCCAAATCTCTGGGACCACATAGAATGCCCAGAGGAATCCAGTCAGGAGAATGCCTGCGAAGATTGGAGCTCTCCTACTCTTGAACCTAGAACTCCACACTAGAAACTCTGCCTTAGCTATGACCAACCAATGTCCGGCCAACTCTCTCACATCCAATCAAGGAGTTTCTCTCTGTCAATTTTCCCACCAATGATCTTGAGATATGCATCCTCAAGGTCCTCGGCACCAGCGCCACTTACAATCTGTTCGGGAGAGCCCAGAGCTACTAACTTTCCCTCGTTGAGTATTCCGATGATGTCACACACATCCTCAGCAAAATCAATCATGTGCGTACAAATGAAGAACGTCGTTTCAGTTTCCTTGGCGAGAGCCAGAATTAGGTCCTTGACCAGAGCACTGACTGCTGGATCAAGACGAGAGGTTGGTTCATCGAGAAATACCAATCTGGGTTCATGGATGAGCGTGGATGCCACGAGAACTTTCTGTTTCATCCCAGACGAATATGACTCCAAGAGGTCATCCTGTCGCCCCTCCAGTCCCAGTATCGAGAGGAGTTTCTCGATTCGAGAGTCTAGGACATCGTCGCTCATATGATATAATGCACCGATGAACTCTAGGAACTCTACTGCCGACAACTTCGAATAGAGCCCTGGTGTTTCGGGCAACAGACCTGTTACAGCCTTGATCCTGTTACTCCCTTTATGGATGTCAAAGCCACAGACCGATGCATCACCACTTGTCGGTCTAAGCAATCCTGAGAGTATTCGAACGGTTGTCGTCTTCCCTGCACCATTAGGTCCAATGTATCCGAACCTGCTGGCTGTGGCTAATTCTAGATCGAGGTTGTCGAGTGCAACCACACTCCCAAAAGACTTGGAAAGCCCTTTGGTCTTTATCTCGATTTTTCTACCGGTCATATTCATGTAGAGCGCCCTCCTCTTTCAAATTTGGAAGGGAGTCTTACAGGACTTGTAAGCAAAGCAGGAAGCTTACGTGAAACAGACCCCCGACTACATCTCAGTTAGATA
>SOKL01000292.1 GCA_004376265.1 Candidatus Thorarchaeota archaeon | reverse complement strand
AGACATCGTCGAAAGGGTGTGGGAGAAACATTATACAGAGCGGCACTGAGGTGGTTCAAAGAGCAAGACATAGGCCATGTTCGTGTTGATGTCGCCTTCAATAACTCAGAGGCGTGTACTTTCTGGAAGAAGATGAGATTTACCGAGCTTTCACTGCGCCTGAGCCTTGATACGTGACGTGCGTTGTTCATGTCTATCCTCATTATGTTCGCTGAGTTGATGAGGATAGATGGACTGGAAGAGGAATG
Source organism: Candidatus Thorarchaeota archaeon (assembly GCA_004376265.1). Lineage (GTDB taxonomy): Archaea > Asgardarchaeota > Thorarchaeia > Thorarchaeales > Thorarchaeaceae > SMTZ1-45. Next base: position 16,908 of record SOKL01000292.1, on the reverse strand, counting down.
TCAGCACTATTAAGGAATGAAAGATGTAGATTAGGTAGATACTGTAGGGGTTTGTGATTAGAGGGAAGATGAAGTGAAAATAGCAGTTCGGGTTTTGGCACTAGCAGGTATGATTTTTGTTGTGCTTACAGCTGTCATTGAATTTGTTCTCATCGTTTCACAGACTGATCCTTCAGCACCTATTTCGTACATTATAGTTTTCACTGTTGTAGTCTTACTCTACAGTGGTGTAATCCTTTTGGACACCGCGTATTTGGAATGGAAGCAAGAAGTGAACTACTTCATTACACTATTTCTAGCAGTGATTGGCATTGTCGGTTTTAGTGCTACTCGTGTGTACAACAATGCACTTGTAGATATTTTCTTCCCGAGGACCTCCGTACCTGCAATCTTGGCCCTTGACTTCTTAGCAATCGCAGTAGCTGGTTTCTTTCTGCCGCTTTTAGGTCGTTCCCTGAAGCCTAGTCCATCGACCACTACTAATTCAGCTTGAAACCTGCCAAGATGAGAAGCATTCTAAAGAGAATTGCGGAAAATAGACATCAGAGAAGATAGAAATGGCGGTTTCACACGAATTTGATTATTGATTTCTGACACTGTCATTCAAGTGACATGAGGAGTAGACTTGCAAATCTCTCGTAATATTGATATGTACGGAAAAGCTGAGTTATTTGAGGGACCCATCGTAGAAAGGAGGAAGGTCCTACGAAATACACTAACTTCAAAGCAACTGATGTAGCTATAGTCATAGCACTGGCAGCAGTTCTTGGACCTGCATTCATTCACCCATCTGTTCCATCATGGATCATAATTTCTATGATATGGCAGATTGCTATTGGGTCTACATTTATTCCTATATACGACCCATTGTTAGTGGTTCCAATACTCCCATTTACCTTCATGCGATTGATTGTCGCATTCATGTTCTACAGGCTTTATCAGAATAAAACGACCATCAAACGCGTAATGGTGATAGTACTAGTAAGCGAGATTCAACCCATTCTACTCTATGACATTCCTCTGCTTCTCGCTGCATCGCAGGGTCTCTTTCCATTTTATATCCCATTTATCTATCCGATTCCCTTTCTAGCTCTGATCGCATTATTGATTATAAGGGTCTATCCACCACCTAAGAAGGAGGTTGATTGGATCGAGAAATCACAGCGACCTTGGGAAGAGGATGAGCATCCAGCAACTTGACATCACAATAAAGGAATATTCACAATCAATGCAGCCAATTATGAAAAATGCTCAAGAGTTGCCTGTCCGTTTCTTGTGTGACACTGGACCGAACACTTTCTACAACCAACCCAACACGCATCCTTCTCATACAGGACACCAGCAGTCCAGTTGTGATTGTACCTTGAGAACTTGTGGTCCTTCGTAGTTGGAGCCTTGTGATATGCCCAATCTGGGAGATACTTTCAGAAGGGAGTCCCCAGTTTCTTCCCACGGCAGAGTCTGACCATATGACTCAAAGAAGTTATATACTGGCTCGGCGCGAACAAATTCTCGACACTGAGTTCCATACAGGTGATACAATTGGTACGTGGCGAAGAAGGAACTTTCTTCTATTATTTGGGACTTCTAATCGGAATGGTTCTGATTGGATCTTACTTCTGGCTGATTCTAAATGTGACGATTGTTAATCTGTTGATCCACATGATCTTCGTCATGAGTGGAATATTCCTTGTAATATCGGCCCTAGGATTTGCGGCTGCTCAAACAAGATCCAGTCGGATAGGTCTAACAATGCTATCAGGTAGTGTTGGAGGAATTCATCTATACCTGATTTTTGCTCAATTCGACGTGATAGCAGGTATTGTCCTTTTTGCGTGGGTTGCATTCGGTTCATTGGTGGCTTTTGCTTCCCTAAACTGGCTACAAGAGTAGTTGGCAATCGTGAGGCCCTTGATGGCCTCATCTAATTTTATTGGCGTAACAGTGTAAGTGTAGACCTGAGATCTACTCGGATTCAGGCTTTTCTTCCTCACTTTCGGGTTTGGGTTCTTCTGAGGAAGTTTCAACCTCAGTGGTAGCTGCTTCAGCTTCTGGTGCTTCTTCAACCTCTGGTTCTGGTTCAGGAGGAGTGTAATATGTTAGTGCGCCTACATCCAGGATTCCCGGTGATGTGCTTTCTTCTTTATTGTGCTGCATGGAAAATCCTGCTGCTGTCAGAATTGTGGCTCCCAGTCCCCAGACGGAATAATAGAATCCAGTGTTGTCATTTGTTATGGATAGTACCACATAGAGTGCGTCTGCGAACCAGTATGAAAATACTACAAAGAAGAACGCTGCAACTATAAAGATTGCAAACATTGTGTTCTTCACTTTTCCTTTTTCAGGACGGAAATAACCAATCAAGAGAAAGATCATCAATAGCGGAATACCGACTAGGAATAAGAGGTATTCTGCCACTAGTAGCCAAGAAACTGGAAATGATATTGCTACATATAGGAAATTGAAAAAGTATGAAGCAAGCACCACCAGCCCAAGTAAGAGCATACAGTATGGATCACTGTCTTGTCTGAGTGACATTACTGCATCATCCCCATCGCGTCTGGGTTCTCGTACTTACTCTGCCAATGAGTCGTACCCGCTCTGATCTTATTCTGTAGAATCAAGTGAGCACGGATGAAGTCAGCTGGTTTAGGTGGACAACCAGGTAGGTATACGTCTACTGGTACTATCTTGTCAGGTGGTGTTGCTAGGCTGTAACCTTCCCAGAAGAGTCCTCCAGATGCAACACACTGACCGAATGCGATGACGAACTTTGGCTCTGGCATCTGTTCATAGATACGCCTGAGTCGTGGAGCCATCTTCTTGGTCAACGAACCGGAGATCCATAGGACATCGGTCTGTCTTGGACCGAACAGTGGAAGCATTCCAAATCTCTCAAAGTCCCAACGAGGTGCGATTCCTGCAGCACCATCTACCATGCAACAACCGATTCCGTATTGCATAGGCCATGGGCTGTGAGCGCGTCCCCATCTGAGCACCCATTTCAAAGGCGGTACGTTCTGTAGCCATTTGAGAAGTATAGGTGCAATTCGACCCCAACCATTTCGGAATAGGTCGTACATTATCCACATGAAATACTTTCCAATTCGAATTATGGTTGGTAACCAGTATGCGAAGATCTTTCCGGGGTTGGAGATCTCATTCTTGTCGAACTTGAGCTTGGCCGCACGGATTCGAGATAGTCGTTGTTTCCCAAAGTACTGATTGGCATAATTTGCGAACCAAATCCCTGTCGAGTGAACGTGCCCGCCATGACGCTGAGCTATTTTGAAGATGGTAAAGCTCTGAGACCACGAGAGCAGGAAGAACCTTCTACGCTCATCTTCGAGATAATAGCCCATCATGGTCACTCCTGTCTTGGAGTTGATGTAGCCATCAATGCCTGCTTTAGCAGAGGCTTGTTCAAACTGGAAATCGTCAAGGATTGCGGGAAGATTCTCAAGAGGGGCAAATGCCTGGCCTACAACGAGAGTTGGTCCTTTCTTCTTAATCTTCATAGGATAGTAGCGATCGTGCCACTCGTGCTCTGCAACTTCGTCGTCGTATACGACACCTCTATACATCTCAGTTGCTTCTCGGACAGTTTCAAGACCCTCTTCAATCTCTCCCTCATCTCCTTCATAAGCCACCATGATTGTGCCGTGATGAACTGGGAACGGGAATGGTTTGTCACCTTCCCAGATTGCTTTCTTGAGATCAGTGTACTTTGACTCTTCAAATTTGATAGTGTAAGGCAGTGGACCATGTTCAAGGATATTCTCGATTGCGAGGACCAACTGGTAGTTCTCTTCGAAACTAGAAACAATCACCTTCATCGGTGTGAGGACCTTGATCTTGATCCGGATCTTTGTGATGATACCAAGGATACCCTCTGTGTCGCAGAATAGGTCGGTGTCCTTGGTTTTGATTATCTTGCCGTTAGGGAGTACGACCTCCATCTCCACCACGTTCTCGTTGATGGTGCCGTACTTGAGAGAGCCTATTCCATCTCCACCCTGTGCAGCCCATCCACCAACCGTGGCTGAAATGCCAGATGAGGGATAACATCGTATGTCGAGGCCATCGCGATTGAGTTCGAACTGCAAGTTCGCCCAAGATATGCCTGGTTCGACCAAGACTGTCAAATTCTCTCTGTCAATCTCAAGAATATTATTCATTCGACGCATGTCGACGACAACGCCACCCTTCCTGGGGATTGCACCCCCATACCCAGAAGTTCCTGCAGCTCGAGGCACAAGCGGAACCTTGTGTTTTTGGGCAAACTTGTAGAGATCACTTATTTCCTCTGGGGTAAGAGGTTGAACAATCGCATCAGGCGTTGTTTTCATGAGCCAACCTACTTGTTTAGGCAACGAGCCAACATCAAGCGCTGAAAGCACTAGTTCGTGCTTCTCGGTTAGCAGGCGGTCACCAAATATCTTAGCGAGTTTTTCGTTCTGCTTACGCTTCAGGACCATGAGTGCACTCTCCAGCTCATGAACAGAGCTGCTATCTGATTTAGGCGTGGAACACGCCCTGTTTAAAAATCTAGCGAGGGGAAGTAATTACTGCAATGTCAGATATATTGAATGCCTTCGATAGTCAAATGCGTTAATTTTCTTGGGACAATCTCGAAAGTACATTCTGTACCTATTAGGTACTTGAATAGACAATAATGAAACTTGAGAGTTTATTATAATTGTGTGATGGTTTCAGAATGACACTATATCTATTCAGATTGATACCAATTGAAATATAAAGAGGCTATTTTTCCCAACCAGCCATAGTTATCGAACGATAATGCCAAGAAAATACCCTAGGATGCTGTTATGATGACCTCGAGGAAACCAAAGATCGTTATCGTTTTCGTCTTTCTGACTTTTGTGTTTGCTGGCGCTTTCTCTGCCTTGGGACATTCTGGATTCACACAGACTTGTGGTGATTGCCATACAAATGGGGGTCTCACCTTGACATCAAATACGACTACTGTTGACGTCACAATCAGTCAAAGTTTCGGTATCACTGTTACTTCAACTGGATATTCCCGCGGTGATGAAAAAGTAGCAATAAGTCTGCGTGGAGGATGGGCTGACAATGATGAGTTCTCATTTACTCCTGCAGAAGTAATGGATAATTCAGGAAATGACTTGAATGGAGCTACAGATACAGTCGAAGCATCATTCAGTTTTACTCCTCTGAGTGTAGGAACTTGGACATTGAGAATATGGACTGCGGGGAAGAACAAGGCTTCAGGAAGTGTTGACATTACTGTGACTGTTACAGCTCCGTCGGACACTACGCCGCCCACAATAGATAGTCCAATTGATATGACAGTTTCGGAGGGCGATTCCTCGAAAAACATAACATGGAGCCCATCAGACGCAAATCCAAGCAGCTACGAAGTCTTTGATGATAGCGTGTCTTGGCTGAGCGGAGGATGGGATGGATCATCCATCACAGTTCAGCTCAGTTCATTTGGACTAGGGACTCACAACATCACACTCTCCGTCTGGGATGTTGCAGGGAACGATGCATGGGATCAGGTTGATGTGACTGTGGTGGACGGTACAGTACCACTTGTTGATAGCCCTGCAAACATCACCTACAATGAGGAGGCACCAGGCAATTCAATCACTTGGGACCCTACAGATTCTCATCCTTCTAGCTACACAATATATCGAGGAGGAACTCCTGTAAAGTCAGGAGCTTGGAACAGTAGCATTGAAACTGTTTCAATATCAGTTGATGGACTTTCTGTTGGTACCTACAACTATACCATTCTCGTGACAGATGTAGGTTCCAACACAGCTAATGATACAGTGTGGGTCATCGTTGATGATGGAACATTACCAACAATTGATAGTCCAGCAGATGTCCCCTATTATGAGGATACAGCAGGACATTCCATCACCTGGGACCCGTCGGATCTAAATCCCGTTAGTTATGTAATTTACAAAGATGGAGTACCGGTGAAATCAGGATCATGGAACTCGAGTTCAGAAACAATAACAATCTCAGTCGATGGATTATCAGTCGGTTCATACAGTTATGTTTTGAACGTGACCGATGTTGGGTCAAATGTAGCATCTGACACGGTAGCGGTCATCGTATCTGACGGAACACTACCATTAATTGATAGTCCTGCTAACATCACGTATGATGAGGGGACTACAGGACATTCCATCACTTGGAACCCTTCAGATTTGAATCCGATGAATTACACAATCTATCGGGATGGAGTACCTGTAAAAACGGGTTCATGGAATGCAAGTGTAGAAACTATCTCAATCTCAGTTGATGGACTATCTTTGGGCATTTACAATTACCAGATTGTCGTGGGAGACATTGGACTCAACACCGAGTCAGATATTGTTGTTGTCACTGTTAACGATGGCACAGACCCGACAATTGACAGTCCAATCGTTGCAGATATTGTTGAGGGTACGACTGGAAATCTAATCACATGGGACCCTTACGATCTACATCCATCAACGTATCAAATCTATAGGGAGGATGTTCTAGTTAAATCAGGACTGTGGAATTCGAGTGCTGAAACCATTTCATTGTCTATGGATGGACTCTCTCTAGGTACGTACAATATCACAATCATTGTCTATGATACAACTTCGAGAACTGCCCTGAACACCTTATTTGTCACAGTCTATGATGGGACATATCCAGTAGTAGATAACCCTGCAAACATAGACTATCCGGATGGCGACACGGGATATTCGATTACATGGTCACCAACAGACGATCATCCAGTAAGTTACCAAATCTTGAGAGAGGGCGTCCCAGTGAAATCTGGGGCTTGGAACTCTTCCGGTGAAACCATGACAATTTCAGTTGATGGTCTAGCAATTGGTGTTTACAATTACACAATCGTACTAGTTGACATTGGCGGACTCATAACAACTGACGAGGTTTCCGTAACGGTGTTCAGTGCTGACCTACCATCAATAGACCACCCTGTGAACCAGACTATATCAGAAGATTCAGTGGGTTTGCAAATCGTATGGAATCCGCTTGATCTCAATCCTTCAACCTATGCTGTCTATCAAGAAGGAATACTTGTCAAATCTGGACTTTGGAATTCAAGTGTTGAAACCATCTCAATATCACTAGATGGGCTTTCACTTGGAACCTACAATTATACAATAATAGTGACAGATCAAGATACTAATACAGCAACTGATACAGTGTGGATTACTGTGATTGATGGCACACCGCCTGTTGTTGACAGTCCGAGCGACATCACATACGATGAAGACGAAACCGGGAGTGCAATAACATGGAATCCTTCTGACCTACACCCGGTAAGCTATACGATTTACCTTGAGGGGTCTCCGATCAAATCAGGACTGTGGAACTCAAGCTCTGAGCCCATCTCTATTTCAGTTGATGGACAATTAGTTGGGGAGTATAATTTCACCATTGTCGTTCTTGATATTGGAGGTCTAATTGGTAGTGACACAGTTTTCGTCTATGTGCTGGACGGCACACCGCCGACTATCGACAGTCCAAGCAATATTGATTATAATGAAGGTGAAGCAGGTGGTTCGATCACATGGAATCCTTCTGATTCATATCCTGATAGCTACCAAATCTATAGAAATGAAATCCTTGTGAAATCAGGCGCTTGGAACTCTTCTTCTGAACCAATCATAATATCAGTGACTGGCTTAGTGATCGGAATTTACAATTTCACTACCATTGTATACGATGTCGGTGGAAATAACGTTTCAGACATTGTTTGGGTCACAGTATCCGATGCCACACTTCCAACAATAGATACACCAATTGATAGACCTATCAATGAGGGACAGATAGGAGATTTTGTCATATGGACTCCTGATGACCTAAATCCAGTAGGCTACGAAATATACAGAGATGATATTCTAATTAGAAGCGGAGCTTGGAATGCTAGTTCAGAAACGATCTCAATCTCTCTGAATGGTCTAAGCTTGGGTATACACAACTTCACCTTGCTTGTGTCTGATATTGGAACGAACACTGCAAATGACACGGTGTTCATTACAGTTGTTGATGGAGCAGTGCCAACGATTGATAGTCCATCTGATGTCCTCTATGATGAAGGAAACACAGGTTACTCAATTACCTGGGATCCATCAGATTTGCATCCTGTGAGCTACGAAATCCTGCAAGAGGGTGTGCAGGTGAAGACAGGAGCTTGGAACTCAACTTCTGAAACGATAACAATCAATGTGGACGGTCTATCTCTTGGAACCTACAACTTCACAATTTACGTCAGTGATGTTGGAGGAAACACCGCAAATGACACTGTATTCGTTAATGTCAATGATGGAACTGTTCCTACGATCGATAGTCCTCCGAATGTTACTTATGATGAAGGTGACGCTGGAAATTCCATTGTTTGGAATCCATCAGATACGCATCCTTCAAGCTACGAAATCTATAGAGAAGATTCACTGATTGCATCAGGATTGTGGAACTCGTCTTCTGAAACAATCTCTGTGTCTGTTGATGGTCATCAAGTTGGCACATATAATTACACAATTCGAGTTCTTGATGTTGAAGGCAGCAGTGCAAGTGACACGGTGTTTGTCTTCGTACAAGATGGAACATTACCAGTAATCGATAGTCCCACAGATGTCAATTATATCGAAGGAGAAACTGGAAATTCAATCACATGGAATCCATCAGATCTTTATCCAATAAGTTATGAGATCTTCAGAGATGGGATGCTAGTTAAATCAGGTTCATGGAATTCCAGTAGTGAAACAATAACTATCACAGTAGATGGGCTCACTCCCGGAGCATACAATTTCTCGATTCTTGTGACTGATACTGGAAACAACTATGTGACTGACCAAGTGGATGTCACAGTCCAAGCTTCAACATCCTCAACTACAATAACTACGACAACGACGACATCAACAACTACGTCACAACCAACTGAAAATACTCCTACAGGAACTTCACCTTCACAACCGATTCCTGTGATGTCAATTCTGACAGTTGTTTTGACTTGGATTGGAGCAGGAATATTATTGTTCTATGTTGCGGATGTTTTAGTCCGGAGGTCTCGAAGTTAACCAAAGTGAATCGTTGAAAGGCGAAGTGGAAAGATTTTAAGGCGCCTTGTATCGGTCCCTCTCAGTCTGTCACAAGGTGCGGAGACCAAGAACAATGGACTTCCCAGTGCTGAATGAACACGACCTCCAGGAATACGCTTTCACTTGCGCACAATGTAGTTTTTGTCAAGTTGGGCATGGTGCCTGTCCCACATACAAGGTAAAACGTAGGGACAGTTATTCTGGCAAAGGAAAGATGATGCTAACCCGAGCCCTGATACAGGGACGACTTAGACCTTCAGAAGGCCTTGAGGGTCTCAGGGACGCTACTTTTGGCTGCACATTATGCGGCGGTTGTGAAGAAGTGTGCCAGGTGGATATTCCGTTTGTGAAAATCTATCAAGTCTTGAGGTCTGATTTCCAGAAACGTGGTATGTGGCCTGAAGAGCTGGAGATGGCAAAAGAAACTTTGTTGAAGAGTTTCAACATCCAGGGACAGGCTCAAATGGACCGGATTGAGGGATGGTCCTATTGGACTCCGAATGAAGATGATCTTCTGGATAAGCAAGGAACGCCAGCTAAGACTGCTTTCTTCTTTGGTTGCGCATCATCTTTCAGGGGTGTTTCAATCCAAGCAACGATTGCTACTACATTGGTATTGGATAAGATCGGTGAGTCCTACACTGTGCTCGGTGAAGAGGAATATTGCTGCGGCGCACCTATGATCATGACTGGTGACTTCGAAGCGGCAAGAGCGCTTGCCGAACACAACATTGAAGCTTACAAGAAACTTGGAGTGGAAAGGATATTCACAAATTGTCCAGGTTGCTATAAGATGTGGGCTCACGAGTACCATGAATTCTTGGGCATTGACCATGGCTTCGAGATCCTATATGGTGCAGAATACTTAGCAGACCTCATCGACAAAGGTAAACTAACAGGTATGAACAATTCACTTGACACTACCGTAACTTTCCATGACGGATGCGACGCAGGAAGAAATGCTGGTTTCTATGAAGAGCCGAGAAAAGTCTTGGAACATCTACCAGGAGTCACCTTTGAGGAACTTCCACACAACAAAGCCAACTGCTACTGCTGTGGTTCTGGTGGCGTCCTTAGAGCTGTTGATGCAGATTTTGCCTTGGAGATAAACAAACTCAAAGTGGAAGATATTGAAGCAACAAATGCCGATGTCGTTGCATCAGCATGTCCGTCTTGCGTTGACTTCATGCATGATCAACTACCTCAAGCTGGTTCCACCAAGACAGTGAAGGACCTTGCAGTTCTTGTTGCAGAGTCAATGGGACTTACTTGGGACGGACTTGACGAGATCTATTGATGTATCTACAACAACACTGTGGTCCCATTAGTTTCGATATGTAAATATACAGCCTTGTAAAGCTACAAAATGATGACTGTAGTATCTGAAAGCCCCAAGCGAAGTCAGCGCAAATGGATCTATGAGGAGATTGTAGACAAAATTCCTCCTTTCAGATGGCTACCCCCTACTTGGGATGTGATTGCTCAGCTCTTTCTTGTTGAAGCTGTGGGCATTCTAGCGTTTGTTTATTTCAATATGCCATTAGAAACAGTTGTCCTAGGCTCCTTTACTATATTGTATACAGCTGTCTGGTCCGCAGGTTGTCTCTATATCATACCATCAATGCGGCGTCTTAAGAATCCAACAAATGAACTAGAGCTTCGCGTACTAAAAGAATACAAATCAGACCTATTATTGAATAGACGGAACGAGCTGGCTGTAGGTATTCTTTGTTTCGTTGGCGTCATTGGTTATACATTCTGGGATCCTGAGTTCCTTCAACATTTCTTGGGTCCTGGATTCGGAAATCCACTATTGTTCATTTTACTCTTGGTTCTTACCTGGGATGTCAGCTATAGGATCGGACTCTCATTCGTGACAACGTTATTTGCTGCGCGCAGGTCCATTGGATTGAGCCATGCTGCAAGAAGTAGAAGGGGATTGGAATATACGGCATACTCGGAGGTCCGTACCCTCAGGTTTCTAGATTCGGTTAATGTCTATTGGGGAGCTACAGCCGCTCTTCTCATTCCCATTGCGGCACACTCGTCATTATTGCTTATCGGACTACTAGCATATCTAGCGGTCATCTTTGGTCTTTCATTTCTCAGTTTTCTCGCAATGGAAATGGTTCCATGGTTTCCACCAGATGTTGAGAGCATTTTGCATAATGAGAAATTTGCGTATGTGGGCTTATGCTCAAAAGGTCAAGCACATGTTACTCCAGTGATTTTCGTCTATGATGGAAAGCACATCTACATTGGCATTTCTGTTGCTTCGGCTAAATACAGGATAATCAAAAAGAATCCCAAGGTTTCCGTTCTTGTAGACATGAGGGATCCTAACAATCCAATGAGGAAGCTAGCTGTAATGATTAGGGGAAATGGGATGATCCTAGGAGAAATCACTTTAATGGGCATCCTAAGGATGTATATCGAAGGTCTTTGGATGCTTAGAGCCCGGTCACTTTTCGCCAGGAAATACCCCCGATACATGAAATATTATGATAAGGTACAGGAATTGCCTCTGGCGTGGCAGAATAAGCCTTTCATTTCAAGGGTTATGGTTCGGGTAGACCCTGAGAGAATTACATACTGGCGCGAAGCACAACCGACGAAATTGAGGGTGTGATGAGATGTTTCTGACAAAACCCCATAAAGCAGTCACTAAAAAGATGAAAGAGATTCCTGAGGATGCCTTGACAATCCTTCGAAAAGGATTTTTTGCCTACTTGGGAACAACAGAACCAGAATGTGACCCTCATCTAACAGCTATGTTCTATCTCTGGGATGACGAATCAAAAACAGTCTACATGATTTCTACAAGAAAGAGTCGAAAAGTCTTGAACATTCGTAACAACACAAAAGTATGCGTAACTATCGACGAGAGAGATCCAAAATCTCCAGCTGGTAATTGTGGAGTCATGATACAAGGACGTGCACAGCTAATCGAAATGCAAGTCGCAGATGTTATCGTGATGGTCAATTTCTTGGACAAATATATGAACTTCCTTGGACCAGGATATCCTATGGGGAATCGAATTGCTATACAGGTCAGACCTAGAAAGATCTCATACTGGATGGGAGCCAACTTCTACCAATGGAAGAATAGGTAATTCAATCCGAAGGGGGAGCGGCAGCCTTTGCCTTTCTCTCTGTGAATACATAGAATCCAGATGAAAGTGCCAGGAATCCAAGTCCCCATATTAGCACACAGATTGGTTCTCTTCCCAAACCTATCAAGATGTACGACCATGCAATGAATAAACCTGTAAAGAGATGATTGACTACTGTAGCTGCATACGCAGGAATCAGGGGCAGTGATTTGTCATAGTGTTTCAGGGCATAGCGGCTAGCTAGTACAGCAACTGGAATCGTAGTCAACCCCAATATCGTATACCAATTTGTGAGATTCAAAATGATTGGAATAATTATTGAGGAATAGACTGCAACCATAAGGACTACATACCCTTTCGAAGCACGTTCTCTTCCAAGTCGAACAACAATGGTAAATTTCTCTACTGCTTTATCAGCATCATGATCTGGGAACTCATTGATGTAGAGAACAGCTGTGATCAGAATGGCCACTGGAATTGAAGGCCACACAGCCTCCCATGCAAAAACCTGGGTCTGCACAAAGTATGCACCCAAAGTCATGAGAACTCCAAAGTTGAGTCCAATGAAGACCTCGCCATAACCCCGACTCACAAACCTGAATGGAGGAGCAGTGTAAAAGAATCCTGAGCCCATACCGATTACTCCCAAGATTAGAACTTCCCAGCCCCTCGTATAAGCGAGATAGATTCCAATTCCTCCACCAAGAATGAAGAAAACGATCGCTTCAGCAAACACTTCACGAGGTGACATCCATCCATCCTTTCTGAATCATCCGACTTCCGCCAGTGAATGGACTAACGTAGTCTACATTGATGTCATCTGACCCACTCTTGTGGTCGTAGTAATCATTCGAGATGTTTGCACCAATGTGTAAAAACATTCCAGCTATAAGTGTTAGAAGAAAAACATCAGGAAGAAAAACTCCGGTTGAAGCCCATGCGACACATGTTCCAAGGATTACCGGTACGATTGCCGCAGTCAAGAAAGGTGCGCGCACTTCAGAGAACCATATTCGAGCTCTAGATGGTTTTTGTTCTTGAGCTTCATTCGAACTATTCATTGGATTTTCACCACTCAAGAAGTTGACCTCACGTAGTTGGGAACACCTCAATCTACAATAAAGACTTCCCTATTTCTGAAAACAGGATTGGAAATAAAGGAAATACTTTAAGGTGGCTTCAATCTGAAACACAAAGCCGAGGAGATTCACTAGATGTCAGAGAGGCCTGTTGAAAGCAATGTTGACAAACACACTGAGGAAGCAATCGATGAACCCAGAGTCATTGATATCCTCGACAGCAAACAGCTTGGACATCGAATAGATCTAATCAATAAGGCAATTAGGATCCAACTGCTTGAAGATGGAGGCGAACCTCCGGTTCTCTATGAAACTACAAGACACTTAATCCTAGCCGGAGGAAAAAGGCTGAGATCATTACTTGTCATTCTTTGTTCAGAAGCTGTTGGAGGTAGCGTAGAAGAAGCACTCCCCTATGCAGTTGCAACAGAATTTATTCAGACTGCCAGTCTAATTCATGATGATATCATTGACGAAGATGCTTTGAGAAGAGGGGTCAAGACCACTCACGAAAAATACGGGAGGAAGATGGCAATCATTGCTGGAGACCTCTTGGTAGCCAAAGCAATAAAGATGATTGGCGAGAAGTCATCTCCTGAACTGCTCACCTATGTATCAGCGGGAGCTATCAGTATGTGCGAAGGTGAAGCAGCAGATCTTCTAATGAGCACAAATAGTAAGACAGAAGTCTATACAAAGAAGAACTACCTTGACATTGTTAGATTGAAAACAGTTGCATTCATGACATCAGCAGCCAAAGTCGGAGCTTCAATAGGTAATGCAAATCAACAGCAACTAGAAGCACTCATTACATTTACAGAAAATCTTGGTTATGCTTTTCAAATCCGAGATGACATATTGGATGTTATTGCATCACAGAACGGTACTGGTAAGTCAGTTCTCTCAGACCTAAAAGGCAGTCGATGCAATTTTCTCCTTGCACATGCCCTTGAGGATAGTGCCGTTGAGAAACGAGATAGATGCGTCAAGTTGTTGGACAACGGTGAGCTTTACTATGCCTTACAGCTCATCGATGAAACTCATGCAGTTCAATATGCTACTCTGACGACACAACAATATATTGACGATGCTAAAAATGCAATTCGCAATCAAGGATTTGAGAATGAAGAGAATCTTGTCCTACTTGCAGATTTTGTTGTTAATCGTCTATACTGAGCTCGAAGGGTTTTCACATAAATTGAGTGATAACCTTCACGAGTGTTTTCGATGCAAAATCAACTAGGGGCGGCAACCTACATCTGATAAGTGGTTCAAGAAATCGAACTCCTGCGAGGCGCATACAGATGTCTGTCACTGAGTCAGAGGGCATAACCATATCTGCAATCCGGAGAACTCTCAGCGCGGTATCAAGTTCTAAGCCAAACTCATCTTTCCAAGTTTTCTCATATTGTGAGAGGGGTGTTCCTGCTACGATGTGATCAGAAACTGAATCGCCAGCAATAGTTCCACCACAGAGTGCTGTCGGAATCCCGCCCCCATTGGAAGCCATTACATGACCTGCTGCATCACCAACAAGTACTACGTTTGAGGACCAAGTTCTTTGAAGAGGACCACCAACTGGGATAATAGCACCTATCCTACTGAGTATCCTTGCGTTTTTCAACATCGGTGCAACATGAGGATTACGATAAACGAAGCGTTCAAGGTATGTACGCAATGGGGTTTCATCTTTCGCCAATACTCTTCTCATTCCAAAACCCACATTGACATTGCCATCTCCTTTAGGGATGATCCAAGAATATCCACCTGGTGCAATACTTCCCCCGAAATACATCTCGACAACAGAAGGATCAATGTCGGTATTTTCCATGACAAATTGAAGTGAGGGACTTAGATCATGTTCTCGGTGAGTATAATGATTACCTAGCGATTGAGCCACTTCAGAGTGCGCCCCATCAGCTCCAATCACTACTTTTGCGCTTGCATCACTTTTAGAATTCCTAGATTTCAAGAAAAGTTCGTTCATGTTGGAACGATGAACTAGCTTAGTGCTCAGAAGCAATTCTGCACCTGCATCCTCCGCTCGATGTGCAAGATACTGATCAAATGCACCTCTATCAACAATGTTTGCTTCAAACGGGAACTCGAAGGCAGCCCCATTTGGTGATACAAGACGAATCGATGTTGTTTTGTTCGTGATAAATTTCTTGGGAACATGTACAGCATTAGGCATTATCTTTGAGCGAGGGAAAAGATTCGCTGCTTCAGAAGGAATAGGAATAAGCTCCCCGCATTGTATGGGAATGCCAATTGTAGACCGTCTATCAAAAACAAGAGTTTTGAAACCTTTCTCAGCCACTACCCTAGCGGCTGTGGATCCAGCAGGACCAGCTCCAACTACTGCAACATCAAATGAACGGACCAACGACAAGTGACTCCTGAATAGAATCCGTGATGGTAATGGTCTGTATAAACCCTTCTCGAAAAAAATAGAGTAAGGTCGAACCTTTCAGCTCGACCTTCTGAGTAGCCAACTAGTTATCGGCTGTCTCCACTATGGTTTGATCTGGTTCGTATAGATGTTCTTCCTTCTTTGATAGAGATTTCCGGAGAGACCCAATTTCTATTGCGAACATTGGGACCATCGCGGCTATCATTAGGAAGGGGCCTAACCAGACAAAAGATACGAACGGTAGGATCTTTGTGTGAACTGTTACCTGATACACAGGTTGTGGGATTGGTGTGACTGTCGTAAATCCAGTCACAGCGATGAAGACATCGCGAAGTGCAGTAGTTTGCACATATACCCGATGTGTTATCATTCCCCAACCTGGATGTCCTTTCACATCTGCGTATCCTATACCAATTATCGTATTGTTGTTTTCTATGATTTCTATTGTGACAATCATATGAAAGTCACGGTCGTGATTCCAATGATGAAGATTGATATCAGTAACACGAAGAGAAATTCCTGGAGCAATATGATTCACCTGACCCTCCGTATATCCAGAATTGTTCTCATACACAACATTCTCGCTCATGAAAACTCCAAACAGGAGAACGATGAGTCCGAGGTGTAGCATCATACGTCCAACCTGACGTGTGGACAATAGCTCACTCTTACCTAGCATGATTCTAGCAAAAGCAATCACTAGGAAAGCAATCGCACCTGCTCCGATTGGAATCAAGAAGTTTGCAGGCCAATAGTTGGTTGGCAAGGGAATTCCAGTCATATATGATGTGACAGAAATCACTCCTCCCACTCCAAAGAGTACTCCAACGAGTATCCCGCGTTTCTTGATACTTAGGAAACTGGTCCTCATGCAATAGAAAGCCGCAGCAATCAGGAAGACCGCTGAGAGATAGAACCCTATCCTAAAGAACTCGATATCTATTCCTACCATGCTATCCTCGAGATTTCCTGGATCGAAAATTGCTACTCCAAGATTGTATGTTGCTGGGAGTGCGACTCCAATCGCAGATGTTGCTGAAACAATGATGATACCAACAAGGGACATCTTGATTGAAAACGTCCGGATGTTCTTTGTGCTGAAGAAACTCAGAATTGAGCTATCCTCATCATCATCTGACATATCCCTGAAACCTGCATAGAGAGCAAATGAAGCTCCAATAATCAGGTTCACTAGCAGTGTTACT
>SOKL01000139.1 GCA_004376265.1 Candidatus Thorarchaeota archaeon | reverse complement strand
TGTTACATCTTAAACTCCCACCAGGAATAGAAGGAAGGGAACAGATTGATTCTCCCTACAAGTCGAAGACTCTGACCTTCAGATTTCTTGACTGGTTGCTAAGGGCTGCCGCTGAAGACACAGTCAAAGCAAAGCGCGCAAAGAAGACCGGGAACTTCCATCGAGTCCAACAGCTGAGATTCAGGGCTATGAAATTTGAAGATATGCATGAGCAGCTCATGAATACAATTCAGTTCCAACATGTGACTCACCAGCTCTCAAGACTCAAACACAAGAAGAACAGTGATCCAAAAGTGATTGGTAGGCTAGCAGATGAGGCTCGTAGATTGAAGGGCTCACGACGGAGCGCACCCCCACGTCTACTCTTGCGCGGACATAAAGTAATCCTCCAGATACCGTTCTTGTCTCCAAACGGTACTGTGAGTTCAAAGGTATTTAGAGATAAAGTATATACAACAGAAGCTGGAGCTGATAGGGGACTAAGAGTACCAGTTGCTCTCTCAGTGGAAAAGGACGCCAAGTTTGTAGACCTGTTGATCTCAGTCGAACCTCTTATTGCAAAGAGGATGATACTGAGGCAGAATGCGTCGGTCTTACAGTCTGAGGTGGACAAGAGAAAGAACAACTGGGAACGAAAACGACCTGGGCAAGCATACCCTCAGTTTCTTTCAAGGAAGATAAGGCATTTCAATGCTACATGGGAAAAGATACGTCGTCTTGACAGAGAGATTGCGCGCATAATCGCCGCAAAAACTGTTTGGTTCTGCGAGGAGCACGGAGTGAAGAAGCTGTTCTTTGAGGACCTGCGAGGTTTCCAAGGGCATGCAGGTTCAAAGGATTTTTCGTGGTCACTGAACGCAAACCTGTGGGGAAAGATAATTGAGACTGTCAGGTATATGCGAGAGTCTCTTGGTCACAGTAAGTACAGTGTGTGGACAGTGAACCCACGATATACGTCACAGACATGTCATGTATGTGGTGAGAGAGGAAAAAGAGTAGAGAGTGAAACCTCCACTTCCGAGAGAAAAGGAGGAGAGTTCTTCTATTGTATCAAGTGTGACTCTCATCATCATGCTGATATCAATGCAGCAAGGAACATAATCCATGTTCAATCTAAATCCAGTGCCGTTTCTGGACGGACAGCTTGATGTCCAAGTTTGTCCAAGAAACAATAAACGGTCTGTTTACTCACTCTTTCTCCCTATTAACGGCATCGACAGTTTGGTTCTCATTGAGATTTGATAGCATGAAAAACGATTCTCAGGATACTATTACTACATCGTGCCTCTTCTTTAATTAGAAAGTAACATTCAAGAGGGTCTTTGAATCGAACCATAACGACAAGGTGTAAAACATGAAAACGCGTGTTTTGGGAATCAGCGGAAGTCCTAGAATGAGCAGTAACACTTCAATCCTTGTCGAAGTCGCACTACAATCTGCAGAAGAAGTTGGTGCAAAAACTGAATTCTTAGAACTCGCTGATCTGAATATTGGTGCGTGTGAACATTGTAGTGAATGCTCTAAGTTAGGTAGATGCAAATTGGATGATGACTTAAACAAAATTGCTAATACTATGAAGGTGGCTGATGCGATTATTCTTGGTTCACCTGTTCATTATGCCTCAGTATCTACTCCAATGAAGAACCTCATGGACCGAACTGGTAGATTCTTGCATCTTGAAGGGAAGATTGGAGCTGGTATTGTTGTCGGACGAAGATCTGGGACAGATCTCGTATTGACCCACCTTCAGTTCTATCTGTTTGTGAAGGAAATGATAATCCCTGGAAATGTTAACTGGCCAGTAGGATTTGCTCTCAATCCAGGAGATATCCGGGCTGATACTGAAGCTATATTCATGGCTACGCAATTAGGAAATCGTGTAGCAACTCTTGCGTCAATTCTAGTACGAAATCCAGTGCCTTGGTCTCATGAACCTAGACCTTTGGATAAGAAAGTACGTTTTGGAGATGAGTGGAAGTGACATCTAAGGTGGAGTTGGCGCTTCGTACTTGCTTGGACAAGAGGTCAATATCTGAGTTGCTAGAAAGAGATTGGCTGATTCTAATGAGCCAATTGCAACAATTTCTTGACCATCAATCATATCTGGAACTTCACCCAGTAATATCGCAGTAATTGTGTGATTCTCTCCTACTATTACTATAGTCACGTTATCTGCGGTAATTGTGAGAGATCCTGGCTGGAGTTCTCCCTTTACTTGGATTGTTCGACCCATGTACGCTTCAGGATTCTCAACGACAGCATCCACACTTAGGTACGGGTCAACAAAGATATTCAGCATTCCATATGCGACAAAGCCAATCGTGGCAACTAAGACGACAGCAACAAGTGCCATTCGGGTCTTCTTTTTCATTACTACTGGTCTCCGTCGACTTGAGATTCTACAATCTTGAGTTGTTTCTCGATTCCAACCATTCTCAATAGAAGATATGCTAGGAATACAAAGATTCCACCCCAGAAGATTGTGGCTACGACGAATAATTCAACTTGTTGCATGTTACTAACTCCTTGACATTCTGATTCTCATCAACTTTTCTTGTGCTGAATCAACTTTGTATGTTAAATCTGTCATAATCAATGCAATCATAGTGACTGCAATCATGGCGACTAAAAGAGTCATCATGTGCTCAACTTCCATTTGAAGACCAGATGGCTCTATAACGATTGGGTGTAGAGTTTCCCAGATTCGAATTGAAAAGTAGCTCAATATTACCATCGGAAATGCTACGATTCCAAAAATGGATCCGAATTGTGCTCTAGACTCTCGATCACTGACTGACGCTCGATATGCTAGAATACAAGCGTAAGCTACCCACAAAATCAAGGTGGTTGTTTCTCGGGGGTCCCAATTCCACGGAGTACCCCAAGCTGCATCAGCCCACATCATTCCTGAGAGTAGGGTTATTGTTGTGAACAACAAACCAAGCTTGATTGATACTGCTCCAAGTATGTCATATTTCATATCTCCCTTCCACAGGTACATCACTCCACAAAGCAATGTCCCTCCAAATAATCCGTACGAAACGAGTGCAGGGGCTACATGCTGAAAGAAGATTCGCACATTTTCTCCAAGTACAGCATCTGGAGGTGCGAAAATCCATGTCATATAGACATAAAGAAGAGATATCGCTGCTGTGATTCCGAGGATTGTCAATCGGGTTTTACTCACGGAATTTCAACTCGAATTGTCGGCGAAACAAATTGCTAGCAATATGAGTGTTTTGATTAAACCAAACTTCACGGTGAAAGTGCAAAATGAAACACCGATGCAGAGAGAGTCACCATTGCTACTAGATGTGCAACGAGGATTGCAAATATTGACAAGACTGGAACTAGCCCTGGTCCGATGACGATGATTTTTGTAATTTCTATCAATAGGATGAGACCTGAAGTTGCTGTCGGAAAGTACACTAGAGGAAATACAGTTGCTTTTGATTCTGAAGGCATTGTGAGGGCTGATGCCATCGATCCAACCGCGGCTAAGTCTAGGGTGCCAACGACGAGTGTTGCGATTGTAAGTGGTATATCGTTCAGAAATGAAAAACCAAACAATACAGAGATAATTGGTACTAGGAAAATCTCAACGATCCCCATCAAAACAAAACCATAGATAACTTTTCCAAGATATACTGACCACGCTGGAATCGGTGCAGTTGCAAGACCTCGTAATGTTCCAGTTTCTGATTCAGACAGGAAGATTGGTGCAAAGCCAAACATCCCTGTAAAGAATATGATGACCCATAACATAGCACTTCCAACATCTTCCGGGATAGAGCCCTGCGAAACTAATGCAAATGAAAATGCCAAGACAGCGATGAGGGCGAAGAGGAACATTGAGAATATTTCAAACTTTTTACGTAACTGGATGACAATGTCTTTCTTCGCAATTGCAAATGCTGCACTTAGACCTGATGTCATTTTGTCACCTCAGAGTGTTTGATCAAACTCAGCAATTGGACCTTGACTCACAACTATTCCTTTTCTGAGCGTGACATAGTCATCGCACAATGTTGCACCAAATGCTAGATTGTGCGTTGTCACTATTGTTGTTCTTGAATTTCTATACTCGTTGAGATAATCCCGAAAGTCCTCAGTAGTATCTTTATCCAATCCGCTGAACGGTTCATCCAAAAGTAACAATTCAGGATTGTGGACCAGGCTTCGAACGATATCGAGTCTCTTCCTAAGCCCTGTTGATAGATTCTTCACAGGTTCTTCAAGCCAGGTATCGATCGCAAAGCGCTGAGCTAATTCCTCCACCTGAGTTTCGAAAAATTCAGATGGAAGTCCATAAAGCTTTGAGTAGAACCGAAGATTCTCGATACCTGTAAGTTCCCCGTAGAGGAGGGGTTTGTCACTTACTAATCCGAACCGTTTCTTTACCTCTTCAGGTTCTTCTTGTGGATCAAAACCCATGACAGAGATGGTCCCTCCATGAGGGCGTAACAGTGTTGATATTACACGCATGAGTGTTGTTTTACCAGCCCCATTAGCTCCAAAAAGACCGTGAATTCCATCAACGGTGAACTCGAGTGATACTTTTCTTAGAGCGACTCTATACCCGTATCGTCGCGT
Source organism: Candidatus Thorarchaeota archaeon (assembly GCA_004376265.1). Taxonomy (GTDB): domain Archaea; phylum Asgardarchaeota; class Thorarchaeia; order Thorarchaeales; family Thorarchaeaceae; genus SMTZ1-45. The sequence goes on along the minus strand of SOKL01000139.1, from coordinate 12,655 downwards.
GAGTTCATTTGCTACGATTGCTTTTGTCACCCGGAAATTCACCTTTTGGTTCAGGCGAACGCTTTTGGTCTCCCTATTTAATTTGATGGATAGGCGGCATTGAGCATCTTTTGTGCGCATTTATGAATTGCACGATGTGAATGATGCTAACCAAGTCCCATCAGATCAATGAATAGATCTTCTATGTTGAGAACCTTAATATCAACGCCCCGTTTCTTGACTGCGTCAAGGAAATTCAGCTTGCAGAAGACGCATGATGAAACAAGCGTTGTAGCGCCAGTTTCAAGGGCCTGATTTAACCGTTTCTCAGCAACATTAATAGCATTCTCTCCAAAGCCAGCTTTGAACCCACCTCCAGCTCCACAACATGCCGAATCATGCCTATTCCGTTCCATCTCCACCACATTAATCCCAGGAATACTGTTCAAGACTTGCCTTGGTGCCTCGAATATCCCTACATGGCGACCAAGATGGCAAGGATCGTGATACGTTACAGTTTCAGGATAACTTCCTTTCCACTTCAGCTCACCCTTCTTGAGCTTCAATGCTAGAAACTGTGTAAGATGCTGGGTGGAAAATGGTAAAATCCCATGTCTCTCTCTATAGAATTTGGGCCAGTCCAATGTTGTTGTCCTGTAACATCCTGAACATGAGAAGATCACATGTTCGACTCCTCGCGCCTTCATCTGTTCAACATTGTGAACTATGAACTTTTCAGCTTCAAGTGTTCCAAGTAATTCCATTTCACCAACATCGGATTTCTCGTAAATTGGTCGAGTTACCTGTCCTGTTCTAATCAGCGGACTGCAGCAGCATTTTTCTTCAGTCCCCAGAATTTGTGGCTCTATTCCAAAGTAATTGAGCATACGCAAAGTTGCATCTGCTATCTCTGGTCTCTTGTAAGATGCAGTGCATCCTACGTAATAACCCCACTTGGAATCATCTGAAATCCTTGTATCTGGTTTGACCCAACTTGCACGTTCTTGTGGATTCTCTCCGTACACATTGTTGTGTTTGAACGCCATATCTCCCATGACACCGAGCTTTCCATAAGGACCCTTACCTATTTCTACAAGTTTCTTCCGTACATCCTCAATGATCTTGACGTATGGAACATGGATAGGACACCTTTCTACACACTGCTCACATGTACTACAAGCATAAACTGCCCTGACAAAACCCTCATCCACAGGCAGGTTCTTTTCGACATAGGAACGCAGGAGTCGTAGTCTACCTCCAGCAAACATTGCTTCAGACTTAAATTCCTCATAACTCGTACAAGTCCATCTACAGGTTGAGCAATTGCTGCAGAGTACTATCTGGTCTGGGTCAACATCAAGTTCTGATGTAAAGAATCTCCTCATCTATACATGTCCCTCCTGATAGGCAACAGGAATTGGCAAGATATTCTTCCCTCGCCGGAGGGTTACTTGCAATCTTCGGAATGTGCCATTCATGGTAAACATTAGGTTCATTCGAGTATACGACATAATGCAGTTCGTCAGCTTATCTGGGTTCATTATCCCTTTAGGATCCCATTTCTTGCGAAGGTCTTTGAAACGTTTGTAATCTTCTGATTGATATTTCTTGATATATACTGTATTCTGAAGTCCAAGTGTGTAGAGTTCCCCACCTTGTCTATACATCATCTTTACTAATCTGTGCAACATCGCTTTTCCTGACATGAAATGCATCCAATGTCGATGGTCTGAGGGTGCAAAAACACAAAACCGGGCCATTGCAGCGCTACCCAGAACTAGATAGAAACAAGAGTTTATCTTATAGCTACTCGCGATCTTGTACATCTTCCTGACTAATGGCTCAATATGCGATAATGGTATCCAAAAATTCTGCATGGAAAGAGTTGGAACCTCAAGCTTGAGTTTCATTTCAACAATATCCCTATCTTCCCAGTTCTTGAGATAGTATGATTGTAGCATCTCTATGCCACTGGCAACCTCGAAAATCCCTCGAGCTGTCTTAAGTGACTCTGCAACATCCTCAGCTGTTCCGCGGTATGTAACTACAACAAAAAATAGGCCTGTTGTGTCAGGAGGAAGACCTCCTTGGATACGCCATTCATATTCAAGATCAGTTACTCTGAGATAGATTGGTTGGATTTTTGTCTTGCTGAGGCGCGTTAAAGCATCTAATGCCTTCTCAAGATTTTGAAATGAAAACATAAGTCCCTCTGTAGATTCCGGAGTAGGGATGATTTTCTGTTTCATTGAAATAACCACTCCAGTGATTCCAGAAGTGCCAAAGAATACTGACATCTCATCTCCAGATATAGTTTCGATTGTACCGTCTGGTCTTACAACTTCCATCTCCACTACATTATCAATCATTGAACCGTATTTCGGAGTTCCAATCCCCGCCTTGCCGCCGATTGCTAACCACCCTGCAAGTGTGGACGCGACTCGACTCTGTGGTGCTACTGGAAGGTTGAAGCCTTGCTTTGCCAGTTGATTATCCAAAATTTCCCAAACAGCTCCTGCTTGTACATGGACCCAAAGCTCATTTTTATTGACCTCAATTATTTTGTCCATACGTTTTGTATCAATTACAATTCCGCCTCTCGTAGGACTTGCCGAACCATAATAACAAGTACCTCCTCCTCTTGGAATAATAGGGATACCATGTTTCGTTGCGTATGTCTGAAGAGCGGCTACTTCTTCACTAGTTTGTGGCCAAGCTACATAGTCGGCCAACCACTTCTTCTTCCACCTGTAGTGATAGTAAGGTATGCCTGTTGTGTCTCCACTTGCTGATAGACGTTCAACGATGAGATCGCTAGCCCATGACACATCAGCCAAGTCTTTGATTGGTTCTGTTGCATTCACTTCTTTTCACCTCTAAGCAATATACTGAATGTACCCCATCACGAAAACAATAGTCCAACATACTGCGGCAGTTAGTCCTGGAATTTTAGTTCTGATTCCAGAGATCCCAGTTAGAAAAGCTCCAACACCAGCAAGGTAGCCAAAAATTCCCAAACCGATATGAATCAGATGAAAAATATCAGCTCCTCCTACACTGAGAACAGTGTTAGTGAAAGGGAGTATTGAAACTATGTTGATTGTTGTTAGCAATAAAGCTAGACCTGCACAAATACCATGCGCAAATGTATACTTTTCCTGGGATATTTGGTACAAAGCAGTACCTAACCATATGAGCAGTATAGCTGGAAGACCAATTAAGATAGTCATGTGTATGTCGTCGAATTGTAATGCTTGAAATTGATTAGCGAGTATAGATGTAGTCATTCAGTTACCTCCTGTTGTGAAAATTGTACATTTTCACGGTGGTCAACATAAATTCGAAGAGTAATTTCATGTAATTGCATTGTCATTCTTCCTTCAATGGAAAATTTTCCTAAAGAATCTGAGAAATGGAGTACCGATTGCAAGCACCCCTGTAATCGGTATTAAATTCGCAAACTCTGATACTGCGAAGCCTGCGAATAAACCTACGATGAACCATATCAGGAAACTCGAAATATCGTTAACAGCAAGCCAAGGAACATATGCAATGAATATTGATGGTACCAGTATCCTTGCCACCCAGATAACAATCGGAACAACCAAGCCTGCAATAAGCATGATCAGTATATTCATTCGGGTACTAAGAACTAATGGTCCAGGAAAGACCTTGTGAGAGTTTAGATATCCCTTTTTGTCGGTTTTCCGTTTCAGGTTTGCCATCTTCATGTAAGTATCTTTTCCGTAGAAGCTTCTTGAGTGAGCTGCGTTCCACATGCCTATCGAGTAAGCTCTACCGCCGTGTTTTAGACCGATATTAATTACGTCTAGGGAACGGTACCAACCCATTAAGAACGAGATTCTCTTTCGTTCATCATCAGGGAACCATGTGAGAACCGCTACCTCTCCTCGGTCCGTTATTGCTCCTTCAAGCGCAAAGGCTTCAGATTTGAAATGCTTATTCACGTGATTGAGATAACCGTCTAGGTTTTCAAGAGGAACATAGACCTCTGAGGGAGCTAAACTGGGACCTAGACGTTTGATTCTCATAGGATAGAAGCGTTCTCCCCATTCGTGCTCTGCAACCTCCATTGATTCAACGGTGCCACTATACCTACTCACAACGTGCTTGAGTTTTTCAATTTCAGCCGCTATCTCATCTTCGGTTCCTTCAAACGCGCATGAAATGATGAATTCTCCTGTTGTTGGTGGAGCTTGACCCACTTCCTTGAGCATTCTAGTGAACTTGTCAGTAATGAAATGCAGATAGAATGGTCTGGTAGCTTCTAAGATATCCAGAAGAGCTCCGGCCATCAAGTTTTGACTTCGAAATGATGAAGTGGTGGGTTTGATGTTTCTAAGTGGAATGAGTTTCAATACGACTTTAGTAATAATCCCGAGTGTACCATTACTATCAACAAAAAGGTTTGTTGAATCCGCGAAATAAGGTACGTTATCGCTAACTTCCCAGAAGAAGGTATCGTCACCTTTGAAAACTGTTTTTTCTTTTTCAATCTTGCAGACTTCTTCAGATGTATCCTTTGTTCGAATTACTTCACCATCAGGAAGAACTACCTCGAGGTCTACGACCTGTTCAGCAATTCCCCCATACTTTGTGCTTCCGATTCCACTTCCTCCTGCCGCTACCCATCCACCAACGGTGCTTGATGGTGCACTAGAAGGATAAGCACCTACGGTTAGGTTTTCATCTTCAAGATCTTCTATTAGATTCCCCCAGATAATTCCTGAACCAACTTCAACGGTCATGTTCTCCTTGTCGATATGGTGTATCTCATTCAATCTGGTCATTTCGACAACAAGTCCGCCTCTAGTGGGCAAAGCTCCGCCATAGCCTGAAGTTCCATGTCCTCGTGGAACCACTGGAATATTCTTTTCTTTACAGAACTTTAGAAGATTAGATACAATTTCAGTATTTGTTGGTTGAGCTACAGCTTCAGCATCCGGGTTTAATACATCGCCTACAATCCCTGGTAAGGCTGCGATATCAGTTGAGTAGAGACTAACCATGTACTTCTCTGAGGAGAAATAATCTTCTCCCACTATGTCTGCCAGACTCTGTAGATGTTTCTTTCTTATCATATCTATCACATCCTATAGGCCTAATGCCTCCACCACAATCTGGGATAGGTCTTTGAACTTCATTTGCGATTTCTTGTGCTCTATGCCGTCGTTTAGTGACATTGTACACGATGGACATTCGCTCGACATTACTGTCGCTCCTGTCTTCTCAGCGTCCTCAATTCTTCTAGCTGACACTCTAACTGACGCAACCGGATATGTTCCTTTGAGAAGTCCACCACCACCACAACACCGGGCTTTGTTCCGAGTATGTTTCATTTCCTTAAGGGTGAGACCTGGAATTGCGTTCAAAACCTCACGTGCCGGGTTGTAGATATTTTGATGCCTGCCTAGTTCGCAAGGATCGTGCCACACAACTTCTTCTGTATACGATCTTTCGAATTTGATTTTACCTTCCTTGAGTAGTCTAAGTACGAACTCTGAGAATGGGATGAACTCAAAGCCTTCCACTGCCTCTTTGCCAAGAAGGTGTGGGTATTCCTCAGCAAAGGCTCGATGACATCCTGGACAATTGAATACAACCGTCTTGACTCCGAGTTCCTTGAGAACCCTAAGATTGTGCATCGCTAATTCTTTACCGTTCTCAAATCCACCTGCAACAAAGTATGGGTTTCCGCAACAGAACTCCTGATCACCAAGGATTGTGAAATCAACTCCCGCTGCGTTCATTACCTTAACTGTATTTTCACCCATGTGTGCAAGAGTTCCTTTGAACGAGATATTACATCCCGCGAAATAGGCAACCTCTGCCTTGACACCAATCTTATCTTTCACTAAATCATCGACCATATCGGTCCAGAGTGTTCTATCTGCTTGGTCCATTTCCATGATATTCTGGGTTTGTTGAAGAGAGTCATCGATGTACTTTACAATCTCAGGCCACTGCTTGAGATTTCCTATCTCTTGTCTTGTGAGCTGCCAAAATCTGAGAAGTGGAATATTTGTCTGACAGATCTCTTGACATGCGCCGCACAAAGTGCAATAGAAGAGTCTTTCAGCGAAATCACTAGGTATTGGCTTATTATCCTTGATGAGTTTCCTCAACTGGTTTAATTTTCCTCTAGGCGACTGCGAATCCCATAGCGTATCCAAATACGCTGGACACACGAAAGTGCAGAAACCACACTTCGCGCAGACCGTTGGCTCGATATCAAGCCCTTCAAGTTTGAGGGGTTCGTATGGTTTTGTCATTACTGAATCTCCTGATTATGGCCACGGGATTCCCATCCACTGAAGAATTGGTCCTAGAATCGATGTGCCATAGACAGCTATTCCACCTAGGGCCCCATGAGCATCATTAGTACGCCACCAACGATTGTTAGGATTGCATAGGGGAAATAACTGGAAGCCTTAATCCATACTCGGTCACCCATCTTTGCTCGAACTATCATCAAAAAGAGATAGATCTCTGTAGAAACTATCGACCAGAGAATTTTGAAACGCATAACTGGCATTTGGACAAGAGCTTCCATGGGATAATCAGGTTCCATAAATCCAGTGACCATTCCCGCAATAAGGCCGATGAATCCGATGATTGCTCCAATGTAGATGAAAACATCAAACTGGTGAAAGATACTAGATAGTCTTGTTCCAGGCGTGTTGATGTTATCCCTAAAGAGGACACGAAGTAATAGACTTACTAAAGCCACAGCTGCTGTGGCTACTAGAATTCCTGTGTGAAAGTGCACGAAAACTGGGTGTATTGCCACTTCTAATTTCTCCTAAAAGATAGGTATCCAAAAATCAACAGTATCACAGCTGTAGCAATTGGTACCCAAATCATTAACGTGTTCCATATTCCAACCAAGTCTACTGGTGGGGGCGGAGTTGTTCCAGCATCACCAGTAACTGTGACTGTAACATCAAATGATTCTGCAAGATCACTAGCAGCTGCAGTCCAGATACGTAGTGTGAACGTTCCATTCGACAGGGGAGTGATTGTGATGTCCACCGTAATTTCTCCGACAACTAAGTTTGTGTCATTAGCTGAATCATCCTGAACCAGAGGTTCGGAAACGGAGAAATAGTCGTTATCAGCCCACCCTTCTTTGATGGCTACATATTCTGCACCATTTCCTGCAATAATCTGAAGTGTGAATGACTCTCCAGACACGGCATTAACTGTGGAGTTCGTAGTGAGTGTGAGCGTTGAGAATGTAGTATGACATCCACTTGAACCACATTCAGCTGTATTATCTTCAAATGCTATCACTGACCCTGCTGCAGCAATTACCAAAACAAGAAAGCTCACGGTCACAAGGAGCTTCGAGATGTGTTTACGTTTCATGTCGTCGTCACCTAGATTTAGATACATACCGTATGTTCTGACTTCTTGAATACCGTCGTGAAGTTTTGTTTTGGAACAAATGTCTCATATTTGAGGATATTGGTTAACTAAGATAAGTCGAGGAAACGGTTCTGTTGGATTTGTAGTGTCATCAGTATGTATATTTCGTCCGTCGGTTACCTGATTATTTCAATGTATGGATACAAAAAGCAAGCTTTGGAGATTGTGTGTATTTACTTTCGTAGTATCTTGCTCAGAAGACGCAACATCGGGATACCAACAGCTAGAGCTTGATTCAATGTCATGAGTTTAATCAGAACGGTTCCCATCACACCTCCAAGCACCGACAGCAAGATGAAATTTGGTATTGCTAATAATGGGAGGAAACTTGAATTCATAAATTGAATTACTGAAGTTAGACCGAGTAGATTCAAGCCCAATGTTAGGGCGAAAAGGACGATTGCGAAACCTGCAGTGAAGCCTGTCAACATTGATGCACGACCTGCTGTGACTCTTCCTCCAAATACTTTGACAGGATTCATGAGATTCTGAGGATCCAACTTCTTCTTCATTCTCTTCAAAATATGGTATGACTCGCTTCCATAGTATTTCTCTGCATGGCGCCCATTCCAGAGTCCAACAGCATATGGCAGACCCCCAAATCGTTCAGCTAGTGATGCAATTTGAAAAGACCTATACCAACCAATGGTGTATGAGATTTTCTTTCTTTCATCGTCCAAAATCCAAACCATAAACGAACTCTTCCCGTCGTTGTTGAATGTTCCTTCAATTGCCACGCGTGATTTCTTAAGCTCATTCTTGGTTTTTTTGAGTATCTGCGTTAACATGTCCACTTGCGCAAGCATTTCAGCTGGGACTAGACTGGGTCCATGACGTTTTATTCTCAAAGGATACAGACGTTCAGACCAATAATACCACGCCCGATTGTCTTCTAATACTATTCCCCTTCCTTCCCGTGCGAGCGTCTTAATGATCTCAATGTTATCCTCATTTTGATAGATTGTGTCAAGAAGAGATCCTGTCAGTATGTACTTACCAAATTCTAATTCATTTTCTTTCAATGCCCAAAGTTTCGACGTGTAGTTATCAGCAAGAAATCTTAGAAAATACGGTTGAATATCTGATAGAATTTTGCTGGCAACATTCACAAGATCCTCCATATTATTGAATGAACAAGCGAATGGTACTAGCTGTAGATTAGGTAATGTTTTGAGAGTGACTTTCGTAATAATCCCAAGAGTTCCATATGTCCCAGTGATGAGTTTAGATTCTTGTTCTGGTGTACCAAGTCCAACTTCTGATAGCACTTGATTCAGCCATTGGTTTCCTTCCTTTGTCTTCTCTTGCAAGTCATCTTCTTGAGGATTCAATAGAACTCTGCCAAGTCTCACGATTTTCCCATTTGGAAGGACTGCTTCAATACCGATAACTTGTTTCAGGATATCACCATTGCGAGCTGACCCAATACCTAGACCTCCACTTGCAACGAACCCTCCAACAGTTGCTGCTGTGGCACTTGAAGGATACACCGGCAATGTAAATCCAAGACGTTCCAAGAACGATAGAAGGTCTCTCCATGTCAAGCCTGGTTCCACCGTCACAGCTGATTCTTGTTCATTAAAGTAGAGTATCTTGTTCATTTCAGAAAGGTCCACGCAAATTCCTGCTCTTGTTGGAATTGCTCCACCCCACCCGGATGTCCCATTGCCTCTTGGTACAAGTGGTATTTTGTTGTCCACAGCATACCAGATTAGATTCTGAAGCGAGAGCACATCAACTGGTTGTGTTACAACATCGAAAGACTTGCTAATAATCTGAAATGCTAAGTCTGGAAGGCTTGTGACATCTTTTGAGTAGACCATACAGGTTTCAGGTTTAATCGAAACATTGTCTGCTCCTACAATATCTCCAATACGTATATCGTCAATCTTCATCTCTCAAGGTCACCTCCCTCATCTTTTGGCAACAAAGACTCAGCAACAAGCTGGGTGATGTCTTGTACCTTCATTTCATACCCAGTAGTGAATTTGGCCAGATCAAATCCAAGTATACACCGTGGACATTCAGTAACAACACGTGTAGCCGGAGTCACCGTCACATCTCTGAGCCGCATTTCTGCAATCCTCGATGATAGAACAGGCTCAACAACGTCGAGCAATCCATGTGAACCACAACATCTTGTGTCCTCTCTCGATGGTGTCAATTCTACATTGTAGACTCCCGGAATATCATCAATAATTTCCCTTGGTTCTTCTATAACTTTCAAGACTCTAGCTGAGATGCACGGATCGTGAAATGTGACAGTCACTAGTGGTTGTTCTTCAAATCGGAGTCGTTTCTCTCGAATGAGCCGGTTGATGAATTGTGAAGCAGTCACAAGTTCGATACCATTTTCTTCCTTGAGATATTTACTATACTCCATCCAGGTTTGAATACAGGACGGACAACTGAAAACAACGGTTTCAACTCCAAGACTCCGTATTGTTTCCAGATTCTTCTCTGCCATCTCATCGATACCTTCAAAGTTTCCAGCCCACCCCAAGGGTGCTCCACAACAAACTTCCTTGTCAGCTAGCAAGGTGTAATCAACTTCAGCGTACTCGAGTATTTTGATCATTGATTTGGCAACATCATGAAGTTGGGACTTGAGCGAAACATTACATCCGAGGAAATAAGCAATCTTGGCTGGTTTCAGTATTCGATCTTTGACAGTATCCTCAATGTCTTCCATCCACAGAAGTCTATCTGCAGAACCCATCCACATGATATCTCCTCTCGACTTGACTGAGTCTAATACGAATTGAGCCGGTCGTGGCATGAGTCCACGTTGTCTTACCTCCGCACGAATGACTTCCCAAAACCGATCTAGGCTTATGCCAGTAGCACAAACAGATGTGCAGTGCTCACAGAGGTTACAAAGGAATATCTTGCTAGCAAAATTCTCATCAAATTCACTTTCTCCCTTTAAGATTGATTTGACGATGTGAAGCTTGCCTCTTGGACCATATGATTCCCATTTGAGGTCTCGAAAAACTGGACACACAAGAGTACAATTTCCACAAGAGGCACATACATATGGTTCGTCTTCTTGTCCGTACTTTTCTAGGAAGTTCAGGTTGGTCATCGTAAAGATCACCGTGCCGAGAAACCTAATTCTGAATATTTAGCTTCGCGCATAGAGTTATGCCAAGGGTCGTTACCCCTTGGCATGTTCCTCATGCATGCAATATTATTTGAGATCTTCAATCATCTCGCCAGCACATGCTGTACCGGATCTTGATGCAGCTTCCATAGACGCGTAATACATCCCACAATTTGCGTGAGGTCCTGCAACATAGAGACCCTCTACACCAGTTCGGTTGGTTGTCAAACGTTCATCCATGATACCAGGTGCTTGTTTGAGAACCGATTTCCAGATTTTCCAACTCTTCTTCCATGTGACTTTATCTTTCACGCCAGGAATGAGAATCTCAAGTTCTTCGAGAATTTCTGCGGTTGCTTCCTCGTCACTCATCTTGAGGAGGTCCTTGTCGATTCCAGTCACTGTCAAAAGTGACTCTCCTATGGGAGCGAGAACTCCAGAAACCCTCTTAGCTTCAGCCACGATATTGATTTTTCTACCTGGTACAAATGCACCTACATTGAAGTCAAGAACTCGCGATTTCAACCCAAAATACGCAACCGTGGATGGCGTATATTCGAACTTTGATATTTTATCATTGAACTCTTGAGGTAGGTCACTCTTTTTGACGAAGTTATGGATGATATCAATAGGCGTTGTCAAGACAACAGCATCCGTATCAAGATGCTTGCTATCTCCATTTTGTTGATAGTCAACACCTACAACTTTCTTATCCTCAATAATAACCTGGTTTACAGCACAATTGACTTGAGGTTCAACACCGAAATTACGAGCCTGGAGCATCAGTGTATAAGCTACACTTCCTAGTCCTCCTCGCTCTGGATACATTGCACTGAACCCATCTTCATACGCGAATCTCAAGTGTTCAGAGTAGAGATACTGACCAGCAGAAACCTCTGAGGGTTCCATAAAAGTCACTGTTCTAATGAGCGGGTCGTAGAAATCGTTTTGAATTGACTCTGGAATCTTCTTGTCTTCCGCATATTCAGAGAAGGTCATTTTGTCAAGTTCCTTGAACTCCTCTTCTTTTCTCTTGATGTTCTCTTGAATGAGTAACCCAAGTCTTGCTCTATCGGTTGCAGGAAGCAGACCAAATCTTGCAAGTTCAAGTGCAGATTTTCGAATGATATGTCTTTCACCATCCTTCAACCAGACTGCACCTTCACCGACGGTAGTCATCTTCACTCCGCTTCGTTCTAGAATCGGAATTAGTGATTTGAAACCACCAACGAAAAAGTGTAGACCTTGGTCAAATACGTAGCCGGATTCAGTGTATGACCTAGCTCGACCACCTACAGTTTTCTCTTTCTCTAGAATTGTACATCGCGCCTTCAGACCCTTCAACTCCAGCGCACAGCTGAAACCTGAGATTCCGCCGCCAACGATTACAACTCGTGTACCTTTTTCTTTGCTCATAGTTGACATCTCCATTATCCCTAGTTAATTCTTGCTACTCCTCCACTTGTGAGGCTTGAACCTTGTCAAGTATCAAATCATCAAGTTGAATTACTTTCAGATTTGTTTCTCTCGCATTATAGCTTAAGTTTTTGTAGCATGAAATACAAGTCGTGATTATACCATCGACACCTAATTCCTCTGCTTCTGCAACTCTTCTCCTTCCTACAGACTCTGATAAGTCCGGATCTAGAACAGTTAGAAATCCCCCACAACAATTACTCTTGTCACGGCTGTTTTTAAGTTCAACAAATTCAAGTCCCGGAATTGCTCGAATTATTTCACGAGGAGGTTCATAGATTTCAAGAGCTCGACCTAAATGGCAGCTGTCATGAAATGTGTAAGTTCCCTCCATTCCATCAAAGGTCAACACACCATTTCTAACCATATCTGCTATCACTTCAACAGTGTGGAGTATTGTGATATCAAAGTCTGGAATTATATGCGGGTAATGCTCAGCAAGGGTTCCATAACATCCACCGCAACCAGTTACGATATGGTCTACCCCAGCTTTTTTGAACATTGCATAGTTCTTCTTCACAACTTCTTCGAATCCCTTGTCATCACCAGCCCAGTAGTTGAAAAGACCACAACAAACTTCGCTTGGAACATATCCAGCGTTGACCTTTAGTTTACTCATCATATCAACGTGAGTTTCAGGGTGATCCG
>SOKL01000034.1 GCA_004376265.1 Candidatus Thorarchaeota archaeon | reverse complement strand
CGCAGCAGGAACTGGTAGGTTTCGATAAGATACGATTGGATCCGGGTGAGAGAAAAACTGTATCTGTTAAAGTAAAGGTTGAAGATTTGGCGTTATATGATGTATCAAGACATGATTGGGTAATAGAACCGGGAGACTTCAAGCTCCTCGTAGGGAAATCATCGAGAGATATTCTTGAGGATACAGACTTTACGTATGGATGAATGATTAGAGGTCTTTCTCAAGATTGATAATTCTACATGCTAATTTGAAACCAGCCTTTTCATAAAGTCTGATTGCACCCATGTTTGCGGCAGGAGTTCCAACTGCGGCATATTCACACCCATATCCTCTCAAAGTATTGAGGATTTCATTGACTAGATACAATGCTATTCCACGCCTTCGAAAATCTGGAAGCATTGCCATAGGTCCAATTATTCCAGTGAGCGGTTTGAATTTTGATTCAGGTATAAATGCCCCCACAAATCCCGCAGGCACGCCATCGACAACCGCAATCTTTCTGAATACATCAGGTGAATGACCATAGAACCCCTCAGCCATTCTTTGTAATAGTGCTGTTGCTTGGATGTGCTCAGTAACTGTCTTGTCAAAACCATGAATCTTCTGCTCTTCGGGAGTTGATGTGAATGATTTGACGGTGATACTTGCGAGATCCTCTGAGGTATAGCTCTCACCTGTATCCAACTGTACACCTAAGGGAGCCTCAGGTCGATTCAAGTTATCTAACGACATCACTAAATCAACTGAATCCGGACGAGCATGTTCGAATCCAAGATCACCATAACGAGTCAAAAGTTCCTCGACTATTTCAGGTGAATCAATCGGATGTTTCAGAAGGTATCCGATTCTTTTTACACCGATTGAGATCAAGTGTTCTAGTGCCTTCTCTAGTAAAGCGATAGCGGCTTGGGTATTTCGAAACTCAGGAACAACAGCAGGTTCCCATCTCCTTATTCGAGCCATGACATCCTTATATCGCAGACCAAGAACTCCTACAAGCTCGTTGCTCTGTGAATGTCGGGCCACGAGGAATAAGTTCCCAGGTCTGCCAAAATCAGAACGCATCTCATCAAGTTCTTCGTCCTTATTGTAATCAAACACAGGACTCTCTTTGTACCAATAGAGATGTTGCATGGAGGTCTTCCAAGCCTGAGAGTATTGATCCCAGTCGGTAGCAAAATCTACCTCAATCCGACCATCCCTATACATATGAATTCAAATGCTTAATGATTTACTGTGCAAATAGAGATTCCGCAAATCAACGGACATGCTTATTTTGTAGTCTTGCCTGAACTAGATTGAATGAATAATGAGAATCAAAGCTGTTCTTCGTGACACAGATATCCTGCAGATGGAAGCAGGTTCCAAGGTTAGAATAATCGCTGCAGCTAAGAAGAACATAAACAGAGTTGTGAATCTACCAAGTCTGTTGAAAGTAATGGGTCTGATGATTGATGACAGGTGTATAATGCTAGAGGTTCTAAAGGACTCGAATATGCAAGTCTGGTTGTTCAATGACGCCAATCAACATCTGATTTTTCTAGGCGATAAGAAAGATGCAGAGTTTGAAGGCTATCAATGGCAATGAAATTCTAACTGATATCAATTAGAAAATGGTTGCAAATATTGCAGACGACTTTTTATACAGAATTGGATAGGTCAAAATGGGTAGTAAAGATGCTCAAAGTATACAATACATTGACACGCTCAAAAGAAGAATTCGTGCCACTGGAACAAAACCATGTGCGCATGTATGTCTGTGGGCCAACCGTATACGATTATCCGCATATTGGAAACGCTAGGTCATTTGTCGTTTTTGATACGATTCGAAGATACCTTGAGTATAGTGGCTATCGAGTCACTTACGCAACTAATTTCACGGACATTGATGATAAGATGATCAATCGATCTAATGAGCAGGGCATTGAGGTGTTCGAGCTTGCGTCCAAATTTATCGCAGAGTATCTCACTATTGCAAATCAACTAAACCTCAAACCTGCAACTATCAATCCTCGTGCAACAGAACACATTGACGATATTATTGAAATGGTGGAACTCATCATCAAGAATGGTGTAGGATACGAGGTGCATGGAGATGTCTACTTCAATGTGCCAGCATACAAGGCTTATGGTGGTCTATCCAGAATCCCAATGGATGAACTTGCTACTGGGGCCAGGGTGGAAGTTGATGAGAATAAGAAAGACCCACGCGATTTTGTCCTCTGGAAAGCTGAGAAACCAGGAGAACTCTCTTGGGAAAGTCCCTGGGGTCGCGGCCGCCCAGGTTGGCATGCTGAATGCTCAGTAATGGGTAAACACTATCTTGGCCTTCCGTTTGACATTCATGGAGGAGGTCAAGATCTGATCTTCCCACATCATGAGAATGAGATAGCCCAATCATCCGCCGCATATGGTATTAAAATCCCGGTCAAGTACTGGCTTCACAACGGTTTCTTGACAATCGACAGCGACAAGATGGCCAAGTCGGAACGAAACTTCTCGACCGCAAGAGAAGTTCTCGATAATTATGATCATCAAGCAGTGAGACTGTATCTTGTCACCGGGCAATATAGACAACCCCTTGATTACAATGACAAAGCTTTGAAACAAGCTATTCAATCTCTAGAGAGAATTAAGAATTCAGTTGACACAATTAGAGGAAGAATTACCATACTAGAGCGAATTGGAAGTCGCGAATCTGATGCAGACAAAAAACTTGCTGAAGCATCGAAGAAGGTTAGGGAATCTTTTGAGAAGGAGATGAATGATGACTTCAACACTCCAGGTGCATTGGCAGAGATTTTTACGTTTGTTCGTGAGGTCAATACTCTGACAAAGGATGTTGGAGGAGCTGCAGTCCTTCGTGAATCATTGGCAGTGCTGACTGAGCTCGTTGGAATTTTAGGTGTTGACCTAAGTGATGATTCACAGGCAGGAGAGGGCGACGGTCACAGTGGCGAGGCTCTCGAGAGTGTGGTTGAATTCTTACTCGAACTTCGAGAGAATGCAAGGAAAGCAAAGGATTTCGAACTGTCTGATTCAATCCGAGACCGACTCAAACAGGCAAGTATTGAGATCACAGATACCAAAGATGGTCCCACTTGGAAGATTGGATAGCCAGACCCCGCTATAGCACGAATCAATTGTGAATCTGATTCTTCACATTGATTAGAAGACCTGGGTCGCCTAACACGTAGATCTTGGGATTAGGGTTATCTTTCAGGAACCGGGATACTAGTTCTCTAAGGACGTGTTGAACTTCATCAGCATTCTGTACAGAACATCCTTCCATTCGGTAGATACTTCTCAACTCAACAGGATCTAATCCGCTTATGACCTTGATATTGCCCTCTGCGACATCCAAGAGAATCCTGAACAGGTCCGGAGGTTTTTGGTTTCCTATCTTGAATGTCTCCTCAGAACCATAGGTCTCAATCACAAACCTAAGGGCATCTCTCACTTCAAGATCTTTTGCGGCATGCATAGCTTCCTCATATGCAGAGCTACCTATTCCATCTTCACATGGGGCAAGGAGCACGATCCATCCCTTGCGGTCATGCCTCAATGCATTCCAAGCAGCATGTATTCCTTTTCCTGCCTGGTAGAGGTTCACACCTAGTTTACCGACAGACACGAATGCCAAATCAGCAGGCTCGTCAACGTCTACAACCCTAAGCTCTCTAAGTGGTGCGGACGCAGACTTGTGACACTCAATGATGTCCCCAGCCTGAAGGTATACTATCTCGCCATGGTGCACAATACCATCAAAGCAGAAAATGGGTATTTTATCCTTCATCATGGTTGTAATCTCAACCATGTCCTCGATGACTGGATTACCATCGCAGTTGCCAAGACGACATCCCTCGTTGAATCCCTTCTCAAGGTCAAACATCCTTGGATGATTGACTCGAATTGTTTCACGACCTGCAATACCAGGACAAAATAGCTTTACAGTTCCAGCTTGACCAGCAAAGTAGTGATACTCACTATCACTCAAGGGAATCAGCAAGCAGGAGTCTAGGACCTGTTGATCAATGAGGATTGGTGTCCCCCTTGTAGTTTCTCCGACTTTTGTGTTACCACTATCACAGTCATGTGTTAATACTTGAGTACCCCAGATTTTGAATAAATCAGAACCCAAGATTCGCTCTTCGACTTCTTTCGGACTCGCAGGGACATGCGAGCCGCTCGAGATGATGATGCCAATATCTTCCTTTCGAACACCTATGCTCATCAAACGATCAGCAACAAGGGGTAAGAGAATCTTAGTGTGTATATTCGGTCGAGTCTTATCATCTACCATGAATAGGATTCGTTTACCTTCTTCATAGAAGTCCATAATGAATTCATTGAATGGTTTAGAACCAACAGGTGCGTCCATTACCTCGATCAGTTTCTTCTCGAAATCTGTGAAGTCAGGAGTGTATTCGTCAACCTGTAATATTGTAACATCTTCAATACTTTTCGGGATGAACTCATCGATTTCATCGCCACCATAATTCAAAGGAGTGTTGTGAAAGTCCATACCGGTCCCCAGCTTCATGATGTGCCAATGGGATATGTAACCATTGTGGTGTGCTATTTGGCCGCTTGGGAACTCTTATAAGTTAGACGAGGCTAACTGTTAGTTAAGACTAACTTTGTACTACGTCTGTCACACGCTAGTTCCGGAGCCAAGGAGGGCCCCGTTATGGACCAAAAAGGGACACACACAGAAACTTCAACACATATTCCATTAACGTCAGTCCAGAGTGGGAATGAGTGTAAGTTAATTGGAGTCTCAGAGGTCAGACCTG
>SOKL01000025.1 GCA_004376265.1 Candidatus Thorarchaeota archaeon | reverse complement strand
GTACTTCCGACAATCAGGAGAGTATCAGCTTGGGAACAAATATTCAATTGATGTCCATCGACTCTTTATCGAAAGAGCGATTCAATTGTCCAGAGAAGGAGGGAAAATTGGTTTTATTGTCCCCTCAACGATTCTGGGCGATCTCTCAGCCTACACGCTTAGAAAATCAATTATTCAGGAGAATGAACTTCAAACTGTAAGCGACTTTGTGGAAACCTCCAGACTCTTTGATGGTGTAACACAATCAGTTTCTGTGTTGTCTCTTCAGAAGGGTGGAACGACAACTTCGTTTCAAGCTCAGTTCGGTCTCAAAGACATTGATGAAGTATCTACTCGGAAAAGAGTCCGAATTCAAACTAAGAGAATTGAGAGCGTAGTTGGTCCATTCCTTAGCATACCTCAAGTGAACAAGGGTGGTTGGACTCTTCTTGATAAATTGCATAAACACCCTACTATTTCCTCAGTTGACTGGCTGAGCGTGAAACGGGGTGAATTAGATCTCACGCTGAACCGTTCTTGCATAATCCCAAATGAAACGAGATTTCGGTTAATTCGAGGATCAAATATATCTCGCTATTCACTACTCCCAAAATCGACGAGAACACCTGAGTTTGTGGATATTGATAGATTGAGAGAAACTATGGGGTCTTCTTCCAGAATTGACCAAATTAACAAACCTCGAATCGCATGTCAACAGGTTTCGAATAGGACACAGCGATGGCGCTTGAAATTTGCAAACGTACCTTCAGGATTCGTTCTTGCTAACTCCTGTAATTACTTATTCCTACAAAAAGGAACAGATAAGATCCGCCTGTCATTGTTATTGGGTATTCTAAACTCTGAGCTAATGAACTGGAGATTTGGCTTGACGAGTACAAATAATCACGTTTCAAATAGAGAGCTTACTCAGCTACCACTACCTGAGATCGACTCCATCTCCACGGATCTATTCAATTCGATAGTATCAGAAGTGAAATCTATTCGAACTGGCAATGGTGGATCACTAACAACAATAGACGCACATGTATTCTCTATCTATGGATTCTCACCAAATGAAGCACGAATTATCTTAAGGATGAGGCACACTCCAAAGAACGAAGTCCAAGAGATTGTGAATACTCTTCATGTCATTTAATCAGAAGACTTTCAAGTACTTAGCCTATCACAATCCTGTGAACTCCATATCGCTAGTTTCAGTCGAGTCGCCAGTTCGAGAAAACGCAGCGGAGCTTCTCTACAATCACATTTGCTCTTCTCTAAGTGACCTGGATATGGAGATGATTCGCTCAGTTCCTCAAGGGGGAAATTGGCAAGACATTCCTGAGAAAGTTGTTGAGAAATCAGCTCGTCTTACACAAATACGAAACTCAGGAGGTCGCACAACATATTATGGTAGACTATCAAACAATCTACCAAGCTATACCGTGAATACATACTTTAATCGTCCGGGAAACGGTACATTTGTTCATCCTCATCAAGATCGATTAATCTCTATGCGTGAAGCAGCTCGACTTCAATCATTTCCAGATCATTATCGATTCCTTGGAAGCTACAGTTCAAGATACAAACAGATTGGAAACGCGGTTCCACCATTTCTGGCAAGGGCAGTTGCAGACCAGATTCAGACTGGTCTGGTATTGGATATGTTTTCAGGAGCTGGCGGTCTCTCTGAGGGTTTTATCCAAGCTGGTAATGATATTGTTTTGGCAACGGATTCAAATTCACACATGTGCGAAACTTATAGGTACAATCACCCCAAGACCAAAGTTGTTCTCGCTGATGTTGACAACCCCTTTCAATCTAAGGAATTGCTCGAGGAGATAGAACGTACACTAAAGGGACGAACACTGACCACCATAGTTGGTGGACCCCCCTGTCAAGGTTTTTCGACAGCTGGACGAAGGATTCCTTCTGATTCAAGAAATACACTTGTGTTGAAGATGCTCGATTTTGTGAATTCGCTTGCGCCTGAGAATGTATTGATTGAAAACGTTCCAGGAATGAAGTGGATAAAACGAGGGAAGGCAATTGGAGCAGTCGTTGAACGGCTTGAAGCTGGAGGATATACAACAACTGTGCTCGACTTGAAAGCAGAGGAATATTGTGTTCCCCAGAGGAGAAGGAGGGTATTTGTAGTGGCTAACAGAAATAATGAGCCTCTCTTTGTTCCAAAAGGAGCCCTTGCTCCAATTGTTCGAGGGAAGACTCGTAAGGATTCCCGACCCGGAACAAAGGACCTACCTCCTCCTGTTAATGTATCAGAAGCTGTTTCAGACTTACCTTCACTCTCTTCAGGTGAAGGAGAGGACAGAATCGAATACATCCCAGATTGGACCAAGACTGACTATCAACGATTAATGCGGGGTAACTTAGAACTCGGGGATTTCATCACAAAGAGAGCCGAACAAGGTTGATTAGTGAAGGATGAAGTGAACTATTTGAGAGTGTTCACCGGAGGAAAATTCAGTAATGATTGTGAATGCCGTTCTCTACGACTTATTAGGGTCAAAGGCATTAGGGCATATTGCTTTTAGCCACGACACAGTTTCTGAAGATTTTCTCCAACGAGTTGTTGAAATCTACTATCAGCTAATCCAAGAAGATTCTGCACGTGAATTTGTAACAACAGAAATTGAGGGTAGTGGCACGATTATTTGTAAAGTAAGTAAAGTGACTCTGGTTGTTGGCGTGACTGATACTGGTAATGTCACAGATGATGACGTGGAATTGATGAGACAATTTTCTGATGCAGTCGTGAAACGGGTGGAACAATCATCAGTCAGAGTGTTCAAGGAGGAGTTTGCTAGTCTTGCTGAAGATCTTCTGAGAGAACGCATCCGCATCTGTTTCATTACTGGTGAAGATCCTTCATTCGAGGACAAATCTGGTTCCGCTGTTGAGATGCTGTTCAAAACTCGGGGGCTGAAAGAACGTGCTTACACACTTCCGACAGCTATTGGGCCGTTTGGAGTTGAGATCATGCGAATCTCGCACGATGAAATCATTAAAGCTGACTGGTCTGAGGAACTGTCAGATGCTGATGTATTTGCTCTGATTGTATCCCCTCCCTTACCAACATCCGACCGAGTTGAGCAAGTTGTTTTGCGCATAAGAGATGAATCATCTTCAGAGCTAATAATCATACCTGGATCTGACAGTCAACTCGAGCTAGCCCGAGAGTATGAGGAACTATACGGTCTCGAGCTTTGCGATTCAGTTTCTCCGAAACCAACAATCCTTCTTCTTTCTGTAATGGCTATTGCAGGTTTCTCGGATATGCATCCCGAGTTAGCGCTTGAGAATTGGAGTGTTGATACAAGTGTGGATCAGGTCATCACATCCGATGAATCCAAAGATGATGCATTGAGTCATCAAGCATTCTTCGTCGTTGACAGACGGACTGGTGAGGCATCCTACAGCTATTATTATGAAGAGAAATCAACACTCCTCGAAATTTCACCGAACATTGTGGCTGCAATTTCTGCATTCAAGTTCGACCCTGCAACTCCAACTGAAACTTCTGTATTCCAAACAGGTGACCTCAACTACATAATCATTGAACGAAATGAATATGTCTACACACTGATCACAGGAAAAGATGCAGATGTAGAAAAACTGCGAGAGAAATTCTCATTCCTGCCTGACCTGTTCATGGATGAAGTTCCGGAAGTTATCGATACTCCGACGGATCTATTCCGATCCCCACCATTTACGCTTAAACTACTAGCAACGCTACCTCCAGAGTCCATTCCCGGAAGAATGGCTCCATCACAAGCACGAGCTTTACTTTGGGAACGATTTGAGAATGCGCCACTTAGAGACTTCTTAGAAGCAGTCTGGACCAAATTAGATGGAACTCTCACTATGTCGCGGTTAGTGCCTGGTAAAGGACCAGAGATTATGCTAGGGGCAATTCATCTATTGAATAGATTAGGTGCGATAAAATTCGATTTACGAATTGGACCTGATGACTCACCAGTATTAAGCGGAGTTCCAGATGATGAAGTGCTCTCACTATATTCACGGGTCGACGAGATACTCGCACTCGTCGACGGCACTAGAACAATTGTTGATATAGCAAATCAATTAGCGCTACAACCAAGTGTTCTAGTTACAGTCTTTGCAGAGCTCCATAGAAGGGAAATTGTGACAATTGATTAAATCTAGAACATATACCCATAATGATATGAGAAATTAAAACATATACAATTATATGCATTTGAGTGTACTTTCTAGATGGGAAATCATGAGCGACAAGAAGAAATTAAACTCCAAGTATAGGAAATACGTCGACCAACAGGCACACCTAGCACCCACGACCTTCAAGGAAAGAGAGAGGATCTTTAGAAGCTTCCCTGATCCTGACGGTCTGAATGGTGACCACTTCAGAAAGAGGATGAAACAGGTATCCCCCCACACTCTTCATTTAGAGTTGAATCTAGCCAGGCGTTTCTTGAAGTGGGCAAAGATGGATGATAGCTCACTATCAAAGGAGAACTTTACACCTCCTAGCAGAAATAAGGATGTTGTGACCGTTGCAGACTTATACACTCACGACGAACTAAAGAGCATAATCAACGCCTGTACTACCTCGCGAGACCGTGCATTAGTGCAAGTATTATATGAATCAGCAGCACGATCTGGGGAACTGCTCTCAATGACCTTTGAGAGATTGAAATTTTATACAAAGAGGAACTTTGAATTAGCATCAATAATCGTAAGCGGCAAGACAGGCACCCGAACTATACCACTTAAAGCCAGTGTACCAAGCCTCAAAGAGTGGATAGAGGATCACCCAACCTCTAAAGGACCT
>SOKL01000123.1 GCA_004376265.1 Candidatus Thorarchaeota archaeon | reverse complement strand
TGTAGATAGAGTATTTGATGCCTATGCACACCTCATCGATGAATGGCATATACTGCCTGATAATGCTTCTATTCCAGGGGAAAAGACTCCTCCAATGTATCAAAGTGAAGTGTATTCAATAATACTGAATTTATACACAAATGCAATCAAGGCGGTTCAGAAAAGACGACGAAAGAGAGAAATTCGCGTTGAAACAATTGATAATTCTCAGTACTTCATAATTCGAATGCTGGACTCAGGAAAAGGAGTAAAGAAAACGCTAAGGAAAGAGGTGTTCGAGCCCTTCTATACAACCTCTGATCCTGATGTTGATTTTGGTTTAGGTACAGGACTAGGTCTAACACTTGTCCAGGATATTGTTGAGGACTATGGTGGGGAGGTTGAATTCATCGATCCTCCAAAAGGATGGAATGCTTGCATAGAAGTTAGATTACCGAAGGTGATATGAATTGGATCAACAGAGGAATGTCATCTATATTGATGATAGACCATCTGAAGCAGATGAAATACGTGGGTTTCTTTCAGATGGTTCCTGAGAAACGAGAGTTATACCCTCAACATCAATTGTAATGAGTTCCTTAAGGACCCAGCCAAAGCTATCCAGATTTCCTTTGATCTTATCAAATCGATCACCGCTTGTGTGTATTTTCGCCTTACCCTTGTATCGGTAGCCCCAAGCTTTTTCAAAATCAGCAAATGTGACACAAACATTAGGATTCTTTTTGATATTTTGAACGGTCATTTCCCCGAAGACTCCCCATAGTTCGAGAACACCATCTTTCCTTAGCCGCCCATTCTTAACAGTCACATGGGGATACCCAACTTCGTCAATTGTGGCCAACATACCTCTTGAAACAGTCTTGACGAAAGCTCTCATCTCATCAGTAACAAATGACATCTTGTTTCCTCTTTCATGTTTATTACAGACTTACATTCAACTATTCATTGACATGTAAATGTGAAAATACAATGTAACTATAGTTAGTTTAGTTAAAAGGACATTGTTAGGTACTTGTAAAATTCTAATAACAGCAACACTTCAAGAGCAGCGTTCTTTTCCTTAGATTCAACAATGAAGATGATGCTCAGTTTCTAAGATCCTTCTTTCTATTGTCTGAAGAATCTGTTTTTTGCATAATGGGAGTAAAATGAAATAAATATTGGTGGCCTCCAATGAGGCCACTATTCTGTTGAGTAAGTTGCTGATTCTGAAGGTTCGTCTACAACTTCTTCAACAGTTTAAGTAGAAGATTCGGTTTCCTTCATCTTCTTCCTATATCCAACCCAGAGGATGAATATTATTACGGCGGGAATTCCGAAAATCATCAAAACCCAGCCTAACGCGGTTAACCAGGAATAAATCCACTCAATGAATGTCCATGTTTGTAAGGTTTGGTCCCACCGGCCATCTATCCATATCATAATTAACCATGCAATTCCTATCAAAAAGCCGAATGCATCGCCGCCTTCACGCCTACCACGCCCAGGCTTCCAGATGTCTGCATCTGGCTGTTTATTGAACCACCAGTAATATGCCGCAAATAGTGGAATTAACCAAGATACAACAAGGAGAAGTTCCCAAAAAATCACATTCAAAACAAATGAAACAATTAAGCCAATTGTCCATTCTCCAAGCCCAGCTGGGTAGGGTCCTACTGCTATCGCCTCACCCACTACCCAAAGGAATACAAAAAGGGCTATGATCGCAGCTCCAACAAAATTCACTGCCATCACTATGGCCATTTTCCAATGTTTCAGTAGAAATTTCTTCTTTTCTTCATCGAGTTGCTCTTCTTTCTTTTCTTCATTAACTTGCTCTTCGTTCATTCAAAATCCTTCTCAAATTAGTACTAAAACAAATGTCATCTCGCTAATGAATCCGATGGTGTTTTCCAGTTTCATACGATAGCAGTTGGAATCAGTCGATATATCCGCAGATGATCTTCTAGAAGAATGACCTCATCTCGATCACCATGGAGAACTAAAGTCGGTCTACAATCTTTGTGACGCGATTACCAGGAAGCCTCGCAACCCTTAGAATTAACATCTAGTTAGAGTTCCGCAACCTATTTGGCACAAGAATGTTCTACATCTTCATCATGATATTGGAAGTTCAGACTATGGAAAATACCATTATTTTAACACAATCGGAGGTCAAAGACTGTCTATCAATGAAAGAGGCAATTGACGCGGTAAAGGTTGCATACTCTGCTTTTGCCAAAGGTCGGGTTCAGATGCCAAGTGTGCAACATCTTGATGTTCACAAACACAATGGAGAGGTTGATATCAAGTCGGGGTTTGTTGAGGATTTTGGCCTAATTGGTACCAAGATTGCATCTGGGTTTTATGAGAATTTGAAGAAAGGATTCCCTCCGGGAATTGCAATAATTGTGCTTCTTGATCTGGAAACCAGCATGCCATTGGCGATCATGGATGGAACACACATCACAGCATATAGAACTGGAGCTGCTGGAGCTGTCGCAGCGCAAGTTCTTGCGAGGAAGAACTCGAAAAATGTAGGTATCCTAGGTGCGGGCACTCAAGGAAGGATGCAGCTGCTTGCACTTCAAGAGATATTCGATATTCAGAATGTGAAGATATGGGATATTGAGAGAGGTCTAGCTGAGCAGTATGAAAAAGAGATGTCAATCAATGTTCAGGTAGTGGACACTCCGGAACAGGTCGTGCGTGATGCAGATATTCTAGTAACAGCAACACCCTCTAAAAAAGCGCTCATAAGAGCCGACGCAATTCATGAGGGGCTTCATATCAACGCCATAGGTGCCGACGGTCCTGGAAAACAAGAACTGGATCCAGCTATTATGACTCGTGTATCAAAGATAGTCGTGGATAGTCTTGCACAATGTCGTAGCATTGGAGAGATACAGCACGCTCTTGGTGAGGGATTAATCTCAGAGTCCACTATCCATGCCGAGATTGGTGAGATTCTCAATGGCGATAAAATTGGAAGAGAAAACGACAGTGAGATAACGATTTTTGACGCGACTGGTTTATCTGCTCAGGATATTGCAGCTGCAAAGATAGTATATGATGCCGCAAAGAAAAAGGGATTAGGAAAAAGAATCAACTTACTTGGATAATAGATTTCTGTTGAAAAAAAAGAAGAAGGTAGTTCTGAACATCTGATGTATTCAGAACTCCTCTATTCTCTTAGAATCCTTTGTGTTTCACCTGAAGTGAGCTTTAGTTGCGGGCAGTAGTAGATAAATTACGATGATTAAACTAACTGCAAATCCACCTAGACCCAGATAATCGGTTAGAAGTGTATCGAAGCGTAGGATTCCTCCTAAGAGTCCGAGTATATTGGCTATCAGAGCCCAGAACCAAGCCCATCCTTTCAGGGTAAACAGACCGTAGAAGAGAATGAACATTATTATTCCAACAATGAATATAATCAGTGCTGGGAACGCAAGCAGAATAGCAAATGGACCTAAAGCTAAGGCAGCCATCACTAGAATTCCGCCTGCAGAGATATACAGCAATGCTGCAATCAACTGTAAAACTGCGAGTAATATTACTCCGGTTGGTTTACCAGACATATGTCCTTATTCCTCCGAAACACAACGTATGTTGTGACTTCAGTTTATCGTGCGCTCGCTCTAATAAAGAAAATGTGTATTATGATTAGACATTAATTAATAATGGTTCTACGAGTTTGATTTTTCTCAACAGAAGTTGTAGGCTTATTGATTCTAAATCATCCGTTTGTGTCATGTAACTAGACCTTGAAGAGTGCAATCTCAGTGGAGTAATTTATCTCTCAACTGACTTCAAAGCGATGATCTCATCTTCTAGGTCATCAATCTTATTGGTCATCTCAAGAACAGTATTGAGAAGAACTGAGATCAGATACCCGTAATTGACGGTATATTTACTCTCTTTTCGATTGATAATATTGGCTTCCTCAAGCCTTCTGGCTGCATTAGTTATCGATTGTTTTGATACCTTTCTCTTATCCACAAGACTATCAACGGTCTTGCGAACTGTACGCGGCTCGACAGGGGTTCCCTTCAAATCTCCGAGGAGACTATTGAGCACCATCAATCCAGCACTCATACGGGGATTCATCAATTTTGCAAAGGTCAGTTCAAGGTCAGTTGTCATGCTACTCTTCCGACTCCCTAGATTGGATGGACCTAGTAAACGCTAAGTCCGTGAAAAACCTTCTCTTCATGTCCCGAGAGGCTCATGGGGCGGGAAGAAACACCCCCCTCCAATAAACGTTTACACTACAAAATTCCTGTACAAAAGAAGTATAACTCAGGAAGATAGCCCTTCTTTGAGCGTGTCTTTGAGTGGTAGCTGGTGATATAGAACGAGTCGTGTTCGTTTCAGTCATTCATACAGATCTTGAGAGTGTCGAAGAAGCTCGCAGAGTAGTGAGAAACACAAAACCAGATGTAGTTGCAGTGGAGCTTGATCATGAACGCTACCAACAACTCATTAATCCACCAGAGGACAAAGAAAGTACACCATACTCGGGCGATGCTGCTCAGGATCTCATGCAACAACTAGCAATGTTAGAGAAGAGCTTGGGAGATATCACAGGATCAGATGTTGGAGACGAGATGCTTGCTGCTATCGAAGAAGGACGGGCAGTGGAAGCAAAAATAGCTCTTGTTGATAGACCAATGTCAGCTACAATCCAAGCTATGATGAAAGTACCTACGGATGAACTATATCGATTGACTGGAATGCTTCCAGATGCGACAAAGGATATTGAAGAAGAGGGAGCAAGTGACCTGCTTGATATGCTCAAGGAAGATGGCGCGGTGGATGATTTGATTAACCAATTTAAAACCGAA
>SOKL01000156.1 GCA_004376265.1 Candidatus Thorarchaeota archaeon | reverse complement strand
TTCCTCCAAGTATTTCGGACAAGTCTTGTGGAACAACTCTTCTTCCTCAGCTTTATTTCTTATTTCCAAGTCTGACATCGAGATTCCTGTCAAGTTGTCGCAAATGACTGTTTCAAACTTCTTCTTGAACTTGTAAATGAATTTTACAGCAGAAGTGTAAGTAGCATCCTTTTGTTTCTCGAAATCAGTAAATCTTTGACTGTTGAGAACTCCAAGTGCAGATACTGCTCCAACAACAACACCACACACGTTTCCTTCAAGACCGACTCCTCCACCTATTCCAGCCATTGAGTTAGTTGATTGTTCATAGTTGAGGTCATATTTCTCAAGGATTGCCCGAATTACTGATTGGGCACAATTATGGTTTCTTTCAACAAAGTATCTTACAGCTGCAGTACCGGGATTTTGAGTCATCACTAGGTCTCCAAAATCGACCTAGAAAGAAACCAACATATCAGTCCTCCCCTTTGAGTCCATACTTACAACAGTAGTAGTTATTATCAATTAATGAAACAGTGTGATATTATTAATGATGAAATACACAAATCTTCTAGATTGCTTCTGTCTTGTTGTTTGATTCTCGCTCTAGCTCCTCAACACTAACTCTCGGCTCGATGCTCTTCGTGATTAGGACAATCAAGATGAACACATTGAGTATTACTACAATGTATAGAAGAGGAAGACCTTGCCACAGTTCATAGATGATACCTGCTGGTATTGGACCGAAAGAAATGAAAAACATAACAACAACCATTGTCAGACTGAGCATCTTTCCGAGATCTGGTCTAGGGAGCGATTTCAGAATATATGTGCCCAATATTGAAAACCATAGCGTGTCATTGATTGCTTTCAACGCTGTTGCAATGAATGCCAATGAGAAGATTACACTCAAGCCTGGGTAGACCGAATCAACAGAATTCACCCATTCAACAGGAGCGATATACGGAATCTGTTGAGCTAGAATGAGAAGTCCAACAGCCAGTGGCATGACAGCATAAACTGCAATTGTTATTCCGCGTCCTCCTCTTTTATCGAATACTCGTCCGAGCCATAAGGTCAGTGGGACGGAGAATATCAAAGTAATGAGAATCATCAGGTTGATTTCTTCGATTGTAAAAGCAAGAGTTTCGTTAACGAAATACAGACTTCCAAACCGATAGAAGGCATCACTGAACGCATCAAGCCCGATGATTATGACAAATATTGGAAATACCTTGAAGAGGAGCCTGAATCCACGAAGATTCTCACTTAGGAAATCTCTGATTATACTGCCCTCTCTTTTTGCTCTTTCAGGTCGAGGTAGTTTCTTTAACTTTGACAATCTAATGATACCAGACAGTAAGAATAGGATTCCTGCCGAGAACAACAGGAGCTGCATTGTTGCAACAAAACCTGTACCCATATCTAACAGGATTGAAACCAGAAAGAGAGGTACAAGCCCCCAAGTGGTTCCGAGTGTGAAAAGACTATTTGCTACTCCACCTAGACGTCGATCTATCTGTTCCATACTATAAGCCTGACCACCCGTACCAGTGAACGATGACAATCCGAAGATGACTATGGCAATTGTAATTGCAGTCATATCAGTGGTAACAGCAAGCATAGTGAAACCAATACTATTGACTAGCATAGTAATTGCTGACAGATTTCTTCTATCATAGTTATCAGCAATATAGCCTGCAAAGAAAGTCCCAATCATATTGACGACGAACATAAGAGAAAGGATAATGCCCACCATGATGTAGGAAATACCAATATCACGGAAATAGAGTGTAAAGTACTGATTCAGCACACTCATACTACTGTAAATCCAAACAGTTCCCAGATAGATTGCCCAGTTACGATTGGCTAGAACTCTCTTTACAGATTGCCACCATGATAAGTCTGAAACATCGTCTTCTTTTGTTTCGTCTATGATGGTTTCTGTTGTAATGTTATCCTGAATATCATCCATGATTAGAATCAGCTCGTAGAATCGTAATCGGTGGCGGGTATATTTTTGCAAATCCGTTTTGTTATAGATGTTCGTATGTGTAATAAAATAACGCAAGTCAATCCTTTTGAATGAGAGATTAATATCAAGGGTATCTCTCATTCATAGGCTTGTTGTTTATCAATGATGATTGGGATTTATGGCCGATCATTGGATGGCGGATTGATTTTACTGAACATCATCCAGCCACCGACTAGAACTGCTAATCCAATCATAAATAGTACAGAACCTGAATTCACAATGATCTCACCCATTGCGACAAGTCCCCTGAGCAAATAACCCACAGCCATCATTATAATTCCGGAGATGACTACGGTCTTGGAGAGTTTTGAATCCTGAACTTCTATCTCAGGTCCCAAATCAACAGGTCCAATTATTGGAGCATCTGAAACCTTGATATCTGACAAGAAGAAACGTGAACCATCTTCTGTGAAGCTACCATTCAAGGAGCCTTCAGAAACTAGCTCATACAATGCTACTCTAGCATCTTCTTCCTCTGTTCCAGTAATCTCACTTAATGTTTCGATTGAGCTGATCCTATTCTCCAAAACGATTTGACATAACCTTGTTTTCAGTTCTATAGGATTAGATGAAGAGTGTTCAATAATCATCGGTATTTCACATCAATAACCTACAATGATTAGTATATAACCTAAAGGCACTACGCAGGCTCTCACCTTAGGAACACATTGGGAGTACACAATGTTTTACTTTTACCACTATTTGGAGAAAGTGGGAATTATGAACGTCGATTAAATCGTCAAATGTTTCATCAATATTCATTGAAATCAAATACCCCGACAGCGGGTTTTTTAAGGTGAATGTATTAGAGAAAGACAACCTGGGGGGCAAGCTTTCGTTCGTTCCCACGGTCGGTTCGTAATTTGAACCTTGCAAGGAGAAAATTTTAATGGTAAGTAAAGGAACAATGGCCGCATTGGTTATTGTCATCATCGCTATTGGTGGCGCTGGGGCATACATTGTTATGTTTGACCCCTTCGGACCACAGACCAATCCACATGAGGTAGCAGTAGTATTTGCTACAGGTCAGCTTGGTGACAAGAGCTTCAATGACGGCGTAAAGGCAGGCATGGATAAAGCTGTTACCGATTTAGGTATCTCATACGTTTTTGTCGAGCCACTGGCTATAGCTGATTATGAAACATTCCTCAGAGATTATGCAACGCATGCTGAATGGATTGAACCCTATGATTTGATACTAGCAATAGGATTTGATCAAGAGGTTGCATTGCAGACTGTTGCCAATGAATCAACTGATCAAAAGTTTGGAATTATCGACATGTTCATTGACCCAATTGTTTACCCGAACGTTGCATCACTGCTGTTCGATGAGCACGAGGGCTCTGCACTTGTTGGTGCAATTGCTGGTCTTACAACCACAACTGACAAGATTGGTTTCGTTGGTGGTGTGGACATTCCGTTGATCCACAAGTTTGCAGCAGGCTATCTCTTCGGTGCTGGTTATGTCAATCCACAACTGAATGGCTCAGCTAACATCGCAGCTAACTTTTCGATGGGCTACACAAATGACTGGGTTGACACAACTGCAGCTCAGACTATGGCTGACGGCATGTATGATGCTGGTGCAGACATTATCTATGCTGCAGCAGGTGGTGCGGGTCTGGGACTCTTCGACAGTGTCAAGGACAAGAACGCAACTTCAAGTGTTCCACTCTGGGCCATCGGTGTTGACAGTCCACAGATGTACTTGGGCACTGCAGATACAGCTAATCCCGTACCCCCAACAGTCACCCTTACTTCAATGCTGAAGCGTGTAGACGTTGCAGCATACAATCTAATCGAGAGTTGGGTTATTGACGGAGTTTGGGATACTGGTTTTGACCTCATATACTCATTCAACCTCGTAAACGGTGGTGTGGGATACGAAGTCAACACTGATCTGCTGACACTACCTCCCGCTGTCATTACAGAGGTTGAAGCCTTCAAGACTGCAATTATCGCTGGAGACGTTGTAGTACCAGATGACTATTTCTGGACACCATAGTGCAAGTTAGAGGGGTTCGCCCCTCTTTCTCTTCTTTTTGTATTTTTCAAAGACCATAGTCTTAATTAGTACCACATTACCTCCTACAGTGAAATGCAGAATCAATGTACATCTCCGATAACTTATTTTCAAACGAAGAGGTCATTACCATGAGTAGCGAGTATGCAGTAGAACTCGAAGGAATTTCTAAAACGTTCCCAGGTGGTGTTCAGGCAAACAAAGACATTACTCTTCGAATTCGAAGAGGTGAGGTGCTTGGACTTCTGGGAGAGAATGGTGCTGGTAAAAGTACGCTGATGAACCTGTTGTACGGGCTCCTGAAACCAGATGAAGGTAGAATCGTAATAAATGGAGAAGAGGTCCACCTGAAGTCGCCTCAGGATTCGATAGTACGAGGTGTTGGGATGGTGCATCAGCACTTCAAACTTATTCCAGTCCTAACCGTTACGGAGAATGTTGTTCTGGGCCTTGAACCAATCCTCAAGAAGATGGATGTGCGAAGGATGCCTGGAGGTTCAACACTTGGTTCAGTGCTTCCTATCGATTTTGGTTCTGCTGCAAAAAGAATCATCGAAATAGGGGAAGAGAATGGTCTACCAGTGGATCCCAATGCAAAGATTCAGGATTTATCAGTTGGACTGCAGCAAAGGGTAGAGATCATCAAGATGCTCTATCGTGAGGCTGACATTTTGATTCTGGACGAACCAACTTCAGTCTTGACTCCACATGAGGTTGATGATCTCTTTGTCACACTAAAAGAGTTTGTGAAGGCTGGAAAGACAATCGTACTCATTACTCATAAGCTGCAAGAGTCA
>SOKL01000024.1 GCA_004376265.1 Candidatus Thorarchaeota archaeon | reverse complement strand
AAGCATGCCATTCTTCTGGTTGAAGTGACAGATGCCCGGCGTATTCACCATCAACATGAGCAACAAGAAGAACTTCACGATTATGATTTGTACGTTCAATCCATTGAACCCAATCAGCAAGAAGAGAGTTTGGTGTGAATGTTGGCAACCACATGTGTTCTTCAACAACATTTTTGAAACCAGAATGGAGATTTGAAGCATCTTTCTTATTGGCCGGTCTTACCTTAATTGAACGACCATCTTTGGATTGATACTCCCATGAATTCAAACTCTGCACACCAAAACATATCCGCTCTACCGATACAAAAAGGCTTGTGGTGTGACGAAAAACACACTCACACCTCAGGAGAGAGCGATGGCTCACCCACTGAATCCTTTCGCACCATGAATATTTGTGTCGGAAATTCGTCCATTGTTTCAACTGGCTCTTCTGTTAATACAAAACTAGCTATAGGTCTTGACCTCTCGGTCTGTTACTTCATTCTTCTTTGATTCCTTGGTCATTCCAGACCATACAACATTCGAAAGACCTTCCTCCCGTGCTACCTGTGCAAGATGTTCCATAGTTTCCTCATCAATAAGTTCATGGTTTTTTAGTGGATATTCTAGGTCAAAGAGTGCATATTTGTCGATACACATCCTGTTGAATGCGAGAAGATCATACCGCTCTATTGTTGGTATATTCTCGATTATGAAACGAGCAATTGCTCGAATGTTATCTTCAGCGTCAGTATATTCAGGAATAACTGGGCTTCGTATCCATAGGCGTTTCTTGCTTTCAGAAATGATTCGAGCATTTTCCAGAACCCTGTGTAGAGGCACCCCAGTGAACTCTTTGTGTTTATCTGAATCCATGACCTTCAAGTCATAGAGAACCATGTCAACATGTGGTAGAAAATCCCTAAGCACTTTCTCACTGCAATATCCAGATGTGTCGAGTGCGACATGCACTCCTTCCTGCTGCAGTCCAATTGCAAGATTGATTGCGAAATCAGCTTGGAAGGTTGCTTCTCCTCCAGAGAGGGTTACGCCGCCATTGGATGTCTCGAAGAAAACCTTGTCCCGAAGTAGTTCCTGAACGAGGTCATCCGAAGACCAGACTTTGCCCATTACTTTGACTGCATTAGTTGGACATGCGTCCTCGCATTTTCCACATACGTCACATTTCTCACGGTCAATTCTGAGGCCCTCGGGAGTCATCTCTAGTGCATCTTCAGGACACGCACGGACACAAGCTTGACTACCAATACACTTCACAGCATACCAAACCACGGTAGATTTGGGATCAAGTGTTTCGATATTGTGACACCAAGTACAAGTCATTGGACACCCTTTAAAGAATACAGTAGTTCGTATGCCAGGTCCGTCTTCTGTCGAACAACGCTGAATGTTCGTGATAATTCCAGAAGTTGTCATCAGAGTGAATGCTCCGTCAGGGTCATGATTTCTTCATGTAATTTTCTACCAATTATCGTAAAGAATGCATTGTATCCGGTCAAAGTCAATACCACAATCTAGAGGCTTCATGTGCTGTGCATCTTAAAATATTGCAAATTCCATAAATCTGTAGTATTTCTCTCTACGTTTCCTATTCGTATTTTTGTACGCCCGTGCGACTGGCGCTAGCCTTAAAAGCAGTCCAAGTTTTCTGGCTCCATCCGCCTGAGTAGAGAACTTTGGGTATCAGGAAGGCTCCAGAATGAATAAAACGAGTAAATTGTTTGCGCTTCTAGTTGTTACGATGATGTTTGTGGGAGCCACACAAACTCAAATGCAGACGTCATTTGTCAGTCACGAAAACCTGATTACGCCAACTAAGAATATTGTCTTCTCCGGTTATGATTCTCCCAATATCACTGTGGTTCACAACAGTCCTGTCAATGGGAGTACACAATCAGGAAGTTTCAATATCAATGTCAATATCACATCAGACTTTGGACCACTAAACCTTACACTCTATGTTGCAGGCGCAATCTATAGTGGATATAATCAAACCACAATCGGTACTGGAATTCAAGATATCAATGTAGATTCAACCACTCTAGCTGAGGGAATGTTGAACTTCACCCTCTTCTTTGAGTACTTGGCGGAGAAGGAATCAGTCTATCTACTCTATTTCGTCGATAACGATGCAGTCAACTTCGACTTTGCTCTCTATACACCAGCAAATAGAAGTGAACTGAGTGGTGTGGTCAGCATTGACATAAATGCAACACATGATTATGGCAATCTCAATCTGACGCTCCTAGTAGATGGGGTCGCACAGGCACCCTATACTCCAGCGCTTATCCCGTCAGGAAATGTCAGTGTCATCATAGATACCAGTGCACTCTGGGAAGGTTATGATAACTTCACTCTTCTCTTCGAATACGATGTTCTTGCAACTAATTTCTCAACAGCCATCTATCTTGAATATCTGGTTGATAATGATGGCGATCCAATTACGATAGGACACCAGTCGCCAGCGTTTGGATCGGATGTTTCGGGATCGTTTGATCTTGTTCTTCTGATTGGTTCTGACTACCAACCACTTAACCTCACACTCTATGTAGAGGGAGAGATACAATCAGATTATAACAAGACATCAATCGGAATCCATGAGCAGACAGTATCTGTCAATACAACTGGATTATCT
Source organism: Candidatus Thorarchaeota archaeon (assembly GCA_004376265.1). Lineage (GTDB taxonomy): Archaea > Asgardarchaeota > Thorarchaeia > Thorarchaeales > Thorarchaeaceae > SMTZ1-45. The sequence continues at coordinate 2,209 of SOKL01000024.1, read as the reverse complement.
GAGGGATCTCTGAACTTCACATTGGTCTTTGAATACAATGTCACTGGCGAGAATGCAAGAGTAGAGTATTATATTTCGTTTACAGTTAACAATCACGGTACACCGGTGCTAGTCGTTCTTTCTCCAGTAGAGCTTGAAACAATAACTGGACTCGCTGACCTATGGTTGAATATCACATCAACTTATGCAAATGTCTATCTAAACATCACAGTTGATGGTGAGTTAGTGCCAGAATACAACGCGACCCTCGTAGCGGTTGGTGCTGATAATTACACATTGAATTCAAGTAGATACGAAAACGGAAACCATCTTGTTGCGGTCACAGTTTACACTGCCGAAGGTGAAGTATCTATCATAGAACGTGAACTAGTCTTCTTGGACTATGTCAGAATTTTTGTTTCGCAACTATCAAGTTATAATGAAATCTCGGGTGATGCAGAAATCAATGTGAGACTTGAAACACCCTTTGATAATGCTACACTCTCTTTGTATATTGATGGAGTGCTCACAGAGGATGTGACTAACATCACATTAGTTCCAGGATTGAATCTGGTAAGAGTGAATACAACAGTATTCCCAGAAGGAGAGTCTGAATTCACGTTCACAGTTTATGATGGATTTGGACATGTCTGGTCTTCCTCGATGATCCTAGTAATTGACAATCATGGTCCACCAATACTCAGATTCTCGACTACTGCAGATGTTCTAGTGGGTCTTGCAGAGTTTGTGGTCGATGTTGACACAGATTGGAGCAGTGTCTATGTATCCGTCTATGTCGATGATGAAGTATTAGATGACTTTGTAAATGTAACCGCCGACATGAGTGATGGTGCTTTCACATTCTACATTGATGTGAGTGCTTATAGCAAGGCAGAACATGTTGTGAAGATTGTCATATTCACCGAAGAGGGTGAGAAATCTGAGATCGAGAGAGTATTCGGTTTCGCATCTCTTAGAATCGAAGAAATCGCTAGTGGAATAGTCTTACTTTGTGTTGCATTAGTCATACCTCTATACAGATGGAGGAAGGGACAGTCAATCAGATCATTGATAATCGTCGATATTATCTTCTTCGCTGTCGTCGCCGGTGCATTCTTGCTCTTAGGTATCACATCTATTCCGTTCCTCACTTGGCACGTGAATCTTGCAAGCATTTGGGCTATTGGCAGTGTACTCGTGTTTACTAATTGGGTCTTACCATTTGTAATGATGGAAGAAGAGTAGCTTCTACAGCAGTCGTGTGACTGGAATGTCAGTTGACATCTCAGAAGTCCACTTAGCAAATGAGGTGAATATTCCAAGTTGGTCCTTTGGGATAATCGACCTGACTTTCTTGACTTTCCATCTTGATGAGGCACTTGTCGTTCGAGAGATAATAACATCAGCAAAATCGAGGCCAAGTTTTGTGACATCAGTAACAAAGAACGCAGTTTTTGCATCCTCTCTTACAACGACACCAACTCCCATGAGTCTACTATCTGAGTAGAACTCCAACAACTTTCCAGTTGTTTCATTATCTATAACTCTCGCTGCAAGCTCAGCCAGTGATCCGGGATATGCGATGTGAGAAAATCGCATTGATTTTGGAAGTTTAGAAACATCCTTCAGATTTACCATCTTCACCTTGGCGCTTTTCTTCATAGGTATCTTTGAACTAGATAGGCTAATGTTCAAGATAGAACCACGAGCAAAGTAATTCACTTTCATCCAATAATTATAAGCGGCTGGGGGTGTGGTTGCAATGACTCGAACGGCTTTCTTTTTCCGAAGGACATCTTCTGCAGCTCTTGTAAGTTTCGTACCAATAGTTGTTTTCTGATTTCGGACATCAATGTCTAGGTTACGAATTATCCCAACTCGACCAGTAGGATTCTTCTCATATCTGAAGACAATCTCGCCAATAACTTTCCCTTGCTTTTCAGCCACGAGCCAACCCCATCTCTCAAAAGCTACTCCTCGATGTTCCTCCTTTACTTGCTCCAAGGTAGTGTATCCCCCATCGCGGACTTTGTGAAACCACCGAGTCCCTTGATAGACCTCGAGTAGATCCTTGCAGTCCTTCATTACACCTTGTCGTATGGTGACCATCGATTGAAACTCCTGACAAGAGGTATTTGAGATGTCAATAAAATAAACTGATGTAAGACACGTACCGCTAAGCTGCTAGAGAATCACTCAGTTTTAGACTTCGTTCGCTGAGCTCCTTGGG
>SOKL01000295.1 GCA_004376265.1 Candidatus Thorarchaeota archaeon | reverse complement strand
CAAGAATCGAGTTGTTGCATACCTGAGGTACTTGCCTACTCAGGATGGAAACCGTGTTTCTTCTGGGGGGGTTCGGTACAGAAAGATTACTTCATTGAAAGAACGTGAAAACTATCTGCAAAGAGAACATAGCGAATACCTTTGGTTTGATGAAACCCGTGGACGGCTTTTGCAGGGTGTGCCTTTGAATAGGATTGCATTTGCCCTTGATCCAGTTGACTGTCTGCGTCAATTTAGAGATATGGGGCGACATTCAAGCCCATTGCAGCAGGCATCTTTGGACTTGGTCCAAACATTGATTGACAGAACGGGGATTGAATGGGGAACTATTGGGCTTACAGGGTCTCAACTAGTTGGGCTTGCCTCAAGTGAATCTGATATTGACCTCGTGATTTATGGTGAAAAGCCAGCTAGGAAGGTATACTCCATTCTGAAGGAGCAGTTTCGCGGGATTGAGGATTTGGGTTGGTATACAGGCGAGCTACTGGATAAGCATACAACATTCAGATGGGGCGAAACACCTCGATGGCGTGATGTTTTGCGGAAAGTTGAAGCAGGCAAGGTTTTACAAGGACTCTTCGGCGGGTGCGAGTTCTTCATTCGGATGGTTAAATCACTGGATGAAATTGGATACGAGTACGAAGATTTTAGGATTCATAATGAAGGAACGTTAACAATCAAGTGTCATGTGATTGATGATCATGAGTCAATCTTCACTCCGTGTGCGTATGAAGTTCAATGCGATAGATTTGGCAATCTAAGAAGACTTGTGAGCTACCGAGGACGTTTCACAGAACAGGTTTCAAAGGGAATGAACGTGGAAGCCAAAGGGCGACTTGAATCCGTTACAGATACACGGTCCGGAGAAAAGCTCAGCCAGTTAGTGCTTGGAGAGAACTGGGAAGATTACCTAGTACCCCTTTGATTATCAAGTTCACCGCATTAACACTAGTTCACACTATTCTGTTGTGAATGGCGCCATAATTGTGAATCATTAAGAGAAATCGGGGATTATAAGCCTCCATTGTATGCAAAAGGAGTCCATAATGCCGTTCATCCTTGTGAATGGATACACCCCTCCGTTTCCACTGGAACTGAGTAAGAAGAAGTCTTTATCCCTTGTAGGCTATTCACAAGCCGTATATTCTAGTGAATGCTTGAAGATATGGAGTAATCGCTTATTTCTTCATTTAAAGGCCTATCCGGCCTTATTATGCACAATGCGAAGTGTACAGCATGTTACCACAGGAAAATCGCGATGGGGAGGTCTTGAACGTATACAGACGCAATATCTTGCGCTTACCCAGGTATTGGCAATTCACATACTCACATTTATTTGTAAAATGTGTGTAGTTCATTGTGAATAGAGGTAGTTTGGACCCCTTATTCGGAATGATGATGAAATCATGGCGGAAGGCGAAAGAACCAATTACGTTTATGAGTTCACTTACAGCTCTGGACCTGGTCTACGCGAGATCTTTCAATGCAAGTACGTCAGACCAGATGAAGCTCTCAATCGGTTTCAGAAGATTCTTTCACTTACCCAATCGCCTTTTGACTTCAAGATTCTGGTTTCTGATGAGTCGACTGGAGAAGAGTCTAGCTTCCAAGTAAAAGGGAATCCCGAAGAGATGGTTGGAAAATTCAAGGTGTTCTTGGAAACTAGTACAGGCTACACATTTGCCCCAACAGTTGAGGAATTGGCAGATGTTGATTTCGAAGACATCAGCTATGAATCTATGAGCAACTATGATAAAATGCAGATGATAATCTATGCCTCGTTCAAACATGGAAAATTCTCATCATTAGATGTGGCAGAAATCTATGAGTCTACGTTTGAGGAAGACCTGCCGAAAAGCACTGCATCAACGTACCTCGCACGGATGTGGAACAACGGCGAGGCCCATCTGGAAAGACATGGCAACAGATCGGGTTATACATACCGTCTCAAGACAGAGCTGCCAGAGGTTCAAAGTGACATTGAAAGAGCAGAAGAGGTACTGGCAGCGATTCAGATACGAATTGGCAAGTAAGTTGTTCTTCAGAGCAACTATGCTGCATGGATTGTTCTATTCTTGAGGGTGTAGTTTGTGAGTGGCCCCGAATTGGGGGCTTTAGCTCACAGTGCTGTAATGCGATCTTCAAGCTTGATTCCAAGGCGTTCAAGTTCGCTTAGTATCGGCTCGTATAGCTCAGACATGATTGGTCTGTGCACTCCAGTTAGGGTGATTCTCCCTTCAAGTATCATTCTGCTTGCTACTGCTACAGGTAGTGCAACAGTTCTTGACATTGAGCTGTCCCCATTTGGAATGCCATAATCAATCAGTGTTGATGTTATCTTCTCCTTCTTGTCGCTATACTCTGCTATGAACTCGTGATGCATGACTATCATGTCACGCTCTCTAGGTGCATACTGCAGCTTCTCTTCAAAGAGATGGCATAGTGCATCAAGATATGTTGTGACATTCGAAGGAATCTCTGTATCATTGAAGAGGCCAAGCCAGTCCAGACGGGAAATGATTGGGTCACTCTTCTTGAGCCCAGCTGCTTCAGCAACTGCACCTGGTAAATCGCCATTTTTGGAATCTATTAGCTTACGCATCATGTCTGCGTATGTCATATTTTCAAAGACGTGTTCATCAAGTTCTAGTAAGCCCAAATCTGCGATTTTCTTGAGCGTGGCGCACCAACCGGGGTTTCTGAAAGTTCCACGTAGCATTGTTTTTGTTTCTGATATATTGTAGATGTCAATGTAGGATGTACTATCCCTGTTGGGATATCCTTCAAACTTCCCCATACCTGGAACCTCCATGATCTCGTAATTATCAAAGAGTTCAGGACCCGGTATCACCACATCCTTGCCATCACGCAAGAAGTGAGCATCGTTCCTACCCGCAAGAAGAACGCCTCTTGGACTCCAAGAGAGTTTGTAACCAAATGGATTGTTATTGGCGTCAGGAGCAGGAAGTCCTCCAGTGAAAGATGTGAAACTTATGACCTTGCCGCCTCTATTGTGAATGTCATCGATTATCTTCATGGCACTCATGTGATCGATTCCAGGATCAACTCCACACTCATTGAGTACCAAGATTCCTGCTTTCTTTGCCTCATCATTCAGGGCCTGCATTTCATCGGAAATGTATGAAGTTGTGCAGAATGGTTTGCGATATTTGATTGCTAGTTTTGCAGCTTTCACGTGGTAGGTATAAGGTAGCAATGAACAAGTCAAATCAGCTTCGGCAACTAGTTTGTCAAGTAGTTCATCATCGGTCTTGATATTCAGGGTGACAGCTTCTGCGCTCTCACATCCTTCAATCAATCGCTCGGCCTTGCTCTTTGTTCGACTGGCCACAATGACATGAAATCCATGTTTGCACAAGTATTGAATGTACGGGCGGGCTACGAGACCCGCGCCAAGACAGAGTACTTTCTGCATTTTTAATTCTCCTTGGTTAGTAAGTGTTTTTTGAGATATTCGTAATTCTTGGTCAGTTCTCCGTTGTACACAATTGTTGCATCCTTGAGCTCTCTGGGAAGCGTGAGCTGACCAAAAGGAACTGTGAAATCAGCCTTTGCTAGAGCAGGTATGAAATCTAGCAGAGTTTCGCTAAATGAAGTGGATGATTCGCGTGGAAGCTCTGTGGGGAGATTGTCTACTGCCATGACAACTGGTCCATTACCTTCTACGCCTAAAACTGCACGATCTTCGTCTACAAGGTAGATGAATGCGGGCTCGCCTGCATCAGTACACTGAAGAGTGAATTCCATTGCGCCGTTAACATCACACGATATATCTCCGACAATTCGGAGGCGGCGATTGGGATCATTCCAGTGCTTTTGGATGAAATCCTTTGTCACAAGACGTGGAGACTTTTTCGTCCAGTAGATGCAGTTCATTAGTACCGTTAGATGAGGAATGTAAGGTTCGAATTTGCCCTTGTATTTTGTAGCACCATGTTTGTAGTAGTCCATGAGTTCGAATTTTGCTGAAGAGTCTAGCGGCTTTACCATGTGCTCTTCCTTGAAGACACATTTGTAGAGCAGGTCCCGTTTTGCTGTAACATTAGCAAGGTCTTTGGGTTTTATTGATTCGTGTGGGAGTATGTCGAATATCTCCTGTGCACCTCGCGATACATTCCCGTATCCTGCGAAACCGACGATGAAAGGTGTCAAAGAGTCAGGCAGACCTTGTTCTTTGATGCGTTTGCCCAATGCTTGGATTCCTTTCTTGAGTCCATCAAGGTCTTTGTATTGTGCAGTATGTTTCATACCAGAGAATGGATTCGGTTTAATGCCTTCAATCTCGAGTCTTAAGCCCAGAAGACGAAATGTTTCGGACATCCCTGCGAGACCGGCCCAGTTGCCAAAGAAGATCAATCTGAACCCTTTTTCATTTACAATGCGTTCGTAGTCGATGAGAGTTGCACCAACGTTCATGATTTGTTTCAACATTGGCATGTTGTACTTCTGGCCCTTGATTGTATGACTGAAGAAGACATACACCTTTCCTTTTTCGTAGAAATCGTTGGGCATTTCTTTCACTCCCAGAATCACAGGGATTTCTGTTCCCTTCAGGGGCTTGATCTGTGCGCCAACTTTTTCAAATTCGTCTGGTCCAAAAGCGCGTTGATTACTAGGTTCAACAACAAATTGAATCCCATGTTTGGTGTTCAAGAGCTTGATATGCTCAGGAACAATAGGGACTCTAGTTTCGAACATCTTCTCTTCTTTTCTCAGGCCAATGATGTTCACGACGTTTCCTCCTTAAAAGATGGGAATGCTACCCAAGGACTGGGGCGGCTGTTGAGCAATGTATTTCCGCTTTAAGCCTTCCCTCTTGTACCTGTAATACTT
>SOKL01000226.1 GCA_004376265.1 Candidatus Thorarchaeota archaeon | reverse complement strand
GTTCAGATAGTATTGCCACTTTACATAGCGAATGATGTAATTCAAAAATGAGAGCGCCATCATTGTAGGTAAGACAATCCACCAATCAATAGAAGCTAGAGCGATTATCACTTCGTCAAGCTGACCATAGAGCCCAACTGCTGCAAACACTGCTACACTGAAGATAACAAACAAAATCAGCTTCCGAGTACTAATCATAGTTTGTTTCGTAGTTTCTTCACCAACTGTCATATGCAATCCTCCTAATTCTTTGCCACAACATAGTTGGTATGTGCATCATGAAGAATGATGGCCATCCGGTTATCTGGGTCCTTCCCTTTTTCAGCTCTTCATAGATGTCATCTGCAGTTTCAATGTCCTGTAACCAAGTCTTTGCATGACCAATCTCCCAGGATGTGTGTCCATCACTTCCAGCGGTCATTGGTTTATTCAATCGCTTTGCAAGTCTTTGTGCTCGCTTGTTGAAATAGTCAATGATGCATCGTGAATTAATACCCTCAACGAGATCAACATGTTTCACAATCAAATCATCTGGGAGACCACGTCTAATAGCTGTGTACTTCCTTAGGAGGTCTCTCGGATGAGGAAGCACCACGAGTCCGTTGTTATCACGAACATTCTCCGAAACCTCAGCAAAGGATCGGTTCTCGATATGCTCTGAGACAAAGAGCCCTATCACTTCGCCATAGTCTGTTGTTTTGTATTCACATGCTGGAATGATGAATCTACCCTCACGTTCAATAACCTTGAGCGTTGAAGCACGCCAATGTTCTGTTGGTGCCACTCCTCTGAGACCTTTCTTCTTCATCAATTTGAAGAGTGTGTAGGGGTTCTGTATTCCATCTTTCGAGTGGATTGTGTGTATGTGTAGGTCAAATGCTGAGAGTCTTGGATTCATAATCTTCACCTAAGGGAATAATGAAGATAAGAAATTCACTACTGCCCAGAAAGCATCCAATACTGGTTGCCAGAAGAACAGAGTCCACAGGAGTGTAACCAGGAATATGATTCCACCAATAAGTATGCCATAGTCTTTGAAAGCTAAATGGGGTTTTCTTGCAACAGGACTCCCACTTTGAATAAGGTATACATATCTAAGAACAATTCCAGCAACAATAGGTACTGTCAACATGATAGGTTGTTGATCCATTACGGCTCCATATTTATTGAAACAATAGAGAGTGTAAAAGAATACGAACCAAGTTGCTGACATTGTAATTCCTTGATCCAAGATTCCTTCAGTGTACTCATTGAATACGGGTTTGTGAATAGCAGCATCCTCTCCAAGATATTGAAGCTCATTCTTACGTTTACCAAATCCAAGAATCAATGCAAAGAAGAACACACCGATGACAAGCCATGAGGTGAAAGGTTCATTAATCAGGAAGGCTCCTGATATTGCTCGAATAATGAAACCAACTGCAATAGTTACAACGTCAACGACTGCCCATTTTCTTAATTTTGCATTGTAAAGTTGTGTTGTAATAATGTAGAAAATAATTGCCATGACGAAAAGTGCATTAAGGAAAATTGCTAGTGAAAACCCACATACTAGAAGAATGATAGCAAGGATTACTGCATTCTTTCTTGATGCTGTACCAGAAGGTAGGGGACGCTTGCGTTTCTCTGGATGTGCAGCATCAGCTTCTAAATCCTGAATATCATTTAGGATGTATGTTGCGCTTGACACCGCACAAAATGCTAGGAATCCAAGAATAAGTGGTGGATAGTGAATCCAATTCAAAACCTTGGGAATTGCAGGATAAGGTTCAACTTCCGCAAAAATGATTGCAAGAAACACAAGAGCGTTCTTGTACCATTGTGCTGGTCGCATTAATCTAAGATATTGATAGAATCCCATTTACTACATTCTCCATTTATTCGGAATATGAATTCCAGAGTTTACCCCATTCGGTTTCCAAGAACCACTTTACCCACTTCTTGCCCTTTAGAGGTAACCAGATACCATCGTGATACAAACCCGAAAGTTGGGTTGGAAGCCACATCAGGGGTGAGCGGAACAAGAATCTTTCCATTCCTGGGAATTTCAGAAAACCCCGGTTCCAAGTAACTACCGGGCTCTTACCAGAACTTAGTTTGAAGTTTGGTAGATCTTCCCATGTTTCGAAATCACCAACAATTTCGATTTTCTCTGGGTTTGATTCTCCAAGACCAAGGTCGTTTGCGATTTGTAATTTGTGTACTAGTTTTTGGTCAATACCCATCAGCCTTGTTTGTACTGTATCAGCTGCAACCATGTCTGCTGTTGCGATGAGCACATTTCCGATTTTTGGAATCATTGTCCGGGGTCCTGGCCCATCCCCTACGATTGTGCCATCAGTCAAAACAAACTCTGAGTGAGAAACAGTCTTTTGCATCAGAAGTAGGTCAACAAGAACCTCGTGAATTTTGAGGTGTGCTAAGTGTCTTTTCTTTGTTAGATAAAGACCAAACGAGTCTTTCATTGCGCCAGTCATCTGTGTGTGACCGTGAGTTTTGATTGTTGGGAGGTGAATGATGTTTGTACCGAAAATCTCCTTTGGAGCAATGGTTTCACCAAAGATATCTTCCATGACCAATGTCTTCTGAGGTAGATTAACATCAACATAGGTAGCCTTAATCAAAGGTAGGAATTTTATCCTGTGTTTCTTCATCACAGGCCACCAGTTGTTGTTCCTAACCCCAGCATAGATGTTTGTCACAACAGTTTCATTTTCTACAGCTTGGATTTTTCGATTGTCAAATCCATCAGCTAGAAGTTTTTTCAGAAGACCATCAAAGATGTAGGTGTTAGTCGAACATGCGGGGTATAGCTTACTCCATGAAAGATTCAACTTGATGCTAGTAGCGACATCTTTTGAAACAAACTTGTCATAGTCTGCGAGATCCATGACTCTTGCGATGTCATCATAGATTGTCTTTGGAGAAGTCTTTACCACTGCAACTTTGGGCATAGTAGAATCAACTCTGTTCCCCGTATTTGACGTTGTCGGCAGATGTGTCTTAATAAGTTGCCTCAATGGTCAAGGATGCACTAGTTGTAGTGTGAAGAATTGGTTCCCTGATTCTTATTTCAAATAATTTGAATATCAGCGTAAATGTTTCTTATTCGTCTGGTTCTCAGGTATGCAACTAGAACTGTAAAAAGAACAATGAAGAGTACATTAAAGAATAGTAGGTACATGACAAGTGATGCGACATTGACAGCAAGGGCTGTTCTCCATGCCCAAGGCTTCAATTGCCAAAGACCCAATCCTGCGTATATCGCGAGAATTCCCAAGGCACCAACTACTAGTTCAATCGCCACATAGGCAATCAATAAACCAAGTGGCCAAGGAGCAAAGAAGGTAATGGCAGAATTCACGAGCATTACGATAAAACCTAAGATGCCTGTTAGAATCTCCAGTGTAGCCAATATCGTAACTGCTTCATCCATCTTTTCGATTTCCGCTGAATAGACATCCAAATCGTCTATGCCTCTATTCAGTGTCACTGTTCCTCCTCTACATTATACTTGTAGAATTAGACTATTATGCAATTCGGATTGATTTAGAGGTCTATATGCTCTATTGTAAATGCAGCACCGAGTCTTACAATCTTGGGAGTAGCTATGCCACGATAAGTTGCACTAAAAATACTGATTAAACGATCTTCAAAGAACGTTTTGATTCCTTTTGGAACTACTTCATGCGCTCTGAACATGAGCTTCACTCCAAAGTTGTCAGAGAACTCATCAAATGCCTTTCGACCGAATGCTTTCACTCGATTACCTCGGGAGTTAGCTGCAAATCGAAAGTCAGCTTCTTTAGGGTCATTCCAAGCAAGTTGAAAAAGAACATCATCTGGGAAATTAAAATTGAATCTTCTTGGAGATTGAAGATCGTTGATTGTTCTGACTCCCTCTGGGATGCCCCCATGGCATGCGAAAATTCCATCGTTACTCATCGCAGCTAGTGGGAGAACTTGGAAAACGTGAAGATAGTATCCGTAAACATCGAAAGAATATTTGCGAGTTACCTCAGTATAGAAGCCATATCGCTGAGCAACTTCATCGGTTTCATGATTGCCACGCAACATTAACACTCGGTCTGGAGATTCTATTGCCAGAGCCATAACCAAGTTGAATGTTTCAATCTGTTCAGGTCCTCGGTCCGCATAATCTCCTAGAAACACGAAAGTATGATTCTTGTATTTGTGATATAGCTGCGTTACACTTGATATTGATTTGTACTCACCATGGAGGTCTCCAATGAAGAAAACGTTTCGTGAAGGTATATTCTCAACGTTGGTCTTGCTGCGATATAGGTCTCGAACCATGCTTGTAAGTTGATGAATCTCTTCCTTCGAAACTTCAATCTTGCCCTCGATTATTGAACGGACAAGATCCATATTCTGAATTCACTCCTATTCCCAATTCAATGCTCGAAAGGCCATCTCAACCGCTTCTACAGGTGTTTTCGCACCAAACACAGTATCAGCTCTTCTATCATCAATTCTTTCTCCAGCCAGTTTTGCTGCCCAACCTCCAGAGGTCACCAGTGATATCACCGGTTTATTGGAAAACCATGCAATGGCCATTTCACTCAAGGTACCAGCAGAACCATCAATTGCGATAACTGCATCACCTGTTTTTACGACCAAGAAATTTCTAGCATATCCCAGACCTGTGGGAATGGCAATATCGATGAATTTATTCGCATGGTCCTTTGAGTCGGTTGGTAAGATGCCTATAGTTTGTCCCCCTTCTTTCTTTGCTCCGCGAGAAGCTGCCTCCATGATTCCACCAAGTCCTCCTGAAGCAAGAATGACTCCTCTTCTCGCAATCTCTGCACCAACCCGCTCAGCTAGTTGCAGGCTTTCTTGATTTCC
>SOKL01000323.1 GCA_004376265.1 Candidatus Thorarchaeota archaeon | reverse complement strand
TACCACCACGATAATTATCCTTGACAAGCATATCCCTATTTTCCTCCCGAGCCAACTCGAACCTGACCCTGCAACTACTTGACGGAACCTGAATATAAAGACCCCCTGAACAGGTCAATAAAGTAGTTGAATCAAGGGGATTGAGAAGGTATCCTTTGAGTCCCATCTTTAAATTCACGATTGACCATCCATCATTCCTCCATCACCATGAACGGTTCCTCAAACCGTTTCACTACCGACCATTCCCATCTCTCCTCAGGTTCGCTGAATAATTATTCAAAAGTCCAAACTTGTTAACAAGAGTATCTATGCTTGATGCGGATTTGCTGAGCTTGATTGAAATCAGAACTAACAAAAGGAGCAATGTATATTCGAGTTTGGGCGGTAATATGGGTAAAGTTTCAGTTGAGTGCCCAAGATGTGGCAAAAAAGTCAAGGCAAATTGGGACGATAAAAAACCCTGGGTGTTGAAAGAAGTTAAAGGAGCACCATGGTACACTCTGCTGAAGCAAGAGGACCAAAATCAGTGGATAGAGGATTGGAGAGAGGGAATTGGAGTCCATTGTAAATGCGGAAAGGTGTACTTTGTGTATGATGTGGCCGAAGAAATGAAAACTTCTACAGATTTGCAAAAGGACTTCAGTGTTGCAGTGTTTTGTGATAATTGTCGCATGGCTTTCATGAACGCTGAACTAGAATGTCCGACTTGCAATCAACATTTCGCGTAAGGAGGGATGACTATGTCAGATGTAGATGAATGGTGGAACAGTAATCAAGTCAAGCAAGTAATTAGAAAGAATGCAATAGATGCAGCCGATAATCTCTTGGCATTAGGATTTGGGATTGAAAGCCACACATTGTACTCTGAAGCAAGTTTAAGTTTAGGACCTAAAGGATATGATATAGACAAGACAATCATTTTGATGGGTCCTGGAGATCATTCTGTATTTAGGAGAATTCCATATGTTGTCAAAGCTTTAGTTGTACTAAACTCTGTGAATCTTGGAAATATATACTTCATGTTTGAGGGATATGCAAGCGAATTATTTCATGGAAGTGAGCTTAATCCATATTCGGGGAAGAAATCTGCAATGGGTATACTTGCTGCAGATTTATACAGTTCACCTGTGCAACAATGGAGATCAAAGAAAATTTCTTTGATGCGGTTCACAACAATCGAAACAGGTATGTTTCTCACTCATCCCGTTCCCAGAGGAGTGGGATATGCAGTTACAAAGATGGGGGATACTGAATGGAGAATATTTGGCAACCATGGTGAACCAAGAGGAGTGAACTCAGAGAATCCTCTGTTCTTACTACTCAAACTGGAATTTCAAAAGGAGAAGTCTCATCTTAAATCCAATTTTGATAGTATGCAGTATCCAAAGTATATTCAAGTGAATCCAAGAGGAAGACAATCAATCATTTCTGTAGGTTCAGAAATTTCTGAACTAGGGATTCGAGATATCGTTTCAACAGATCTTACAGATTTTGGGAATCAATCATTTCTTGCTGTTGCTCCAATGCACTCAGTGATGAAGTTGAATTTTGATGTGCTCATGAGATTCGCAGATATTTCAAGAGCTGCCTCCACAGAGTATGAAGTTTATTCGGGAGTCCTTGACACAAGTGACTCGTTGCCTAGATATCTGGCAATAGAGCTTGAAAGATTACAGAACAATCCTGATGAAGAACCTATCAATATGAGTGAGTTTTTCGAACCAGTTCAGGACAGTCGTGGGCAAGAAATCTTGTCATCTATGAAGGAATCAGATCCGAGAGTCCTATGGCCTCAAAGACTAAAGTGCACAAACTGTAAAGCAGTCTACAAATACCAAGCCTCTGATAGTCAGATAGGGAAAGTTCAATGTAATAATTGCTTGAAGTATTTCCCTGCAAATCAGGTCTAATCATAGTTCCTTCTAACATCATACCAAGAAGATGATGGCCCTCAGGGTCAGGGGGTGTTGGCGTGGCGTCATCCCCGGTCATTTTCTTGTTATAGGGTTCTCTCAGAGTGAAATAGTAACGTATCTCGGAAAAGACAAGCTGATATCAGTTTAGCCGGATAAGAAATAAGGCATAAATCTCATGCCTTCGACGAGGGCTGCTAATGAATCTAGTCGATGCGGTTAATCAATTTGAACAGATTGTGAAAACAGCCAAAAAAATAGATAATAAGAAAGAAATGAAAAAACTCGAGAAAGAAGCAAAATCTCTGAGCAAAGCCCTTAGAAAAGTAGAGAAGATTAGTGTTGATCATGCACTTCATATGCAAGAGTTTTTCTCTAATCTGGAGTTAGGCTCATTACTTAATTCTGGATTTGGTTTTGTTACCCTCTTTATGGATTTTGGATCGATTCAGGAAAGGAATTCAGAGAAATTCATGGATGCTGATGCATTTCGAGTCCGAAAACAGTTTGAGATTTCTTCACCTTCTGCTGATGAAATTTTGCGTTTCAAGGTCAAACTAAGTGGATTTCCTCTTGTTCAAAAATGGTCCCTGTTACTTGAACAAACAAGAGAAATGATGGAGATATCTCTCCCTGTTTTGACATATGAGGGTCTTGCAAAATTGAGTCCCGGTCTTCTTTATATCGATTGGATTGGAGGATTGACTCCAAAACAAAGTACCTATTTCTTAGGACCTACTTACGAGTACCATCCTCCGAAGGTTTTCCCCTTCTCTATGATATCAAGTGTGAATGTCCCTAGTGCAGATCCCAAGTTTGATTTCGGTTTTGTCATATCGTCTCCTACAGAAACAAGTTTTGATAAAATTCGTGAGTTCAGAAAAAGAAATGGAACTCTGGATTATCACCCACTACCTGAGTTTCTGATACGTGTCAAGATAGATCGACTCAAGGGCGAATCGAAGAATGATCAACAACAAAATAGGATATCCGTTACAGAATTTTTGAAGCAAAATACATTTGACCCTCCTGTAGATGTAGGATGGACACTTGCCTACACGCGCTTCTTGGGCACTGGTTTTCCCCCAGAAATGAGAGGTACATTGCTTCCACTTGGAGCTGAACCACCTACTCCTCCACCCCTTGTTGACTATTCACCTATGACTCCCGAGGATTACGTACAAGCTGTGAAAGAGAGATTCGATGAAGACAATATCGTTTCCGAAGAGAGTACTATTGATGATATTTCAGTGGTCTACGGAGGTAGATGGGTTGCTCGGGAGCGAACAATCTTGACAGGTATTATTCCAATAGTGCCTACTAAAGACACAGTACGGTCATACTGTTTGTCTTTATTGGGTGTCGTAGACAATGTTTCCTTAGAGCGGATAAAGAAATTCTCAAAGAGTTCAGTTTCATTTGCGAAAGACATCAAACCGAAGGGAGAGGGTCGTCTTGATGTCATACCTTTGCTTCTAGCGTATGAGGTGGATAAAGATTCCATAAAATGGGTCAAAGACACACTTGAAGTATCCTACAAGGGTATGGTTGCTCCATCAATTCTAGACTTGAAGAACGGATTATTCTATTATTGTAATATCCCACCATTTATGCATGGAAGTGAATACAACAACATTAGATCATTCACCAATAGATATCTGATTACAGAAGAGATTAGATGGTCAAAGCCGCTTAACGCACCCTTAATGCCGAAATGTCCACACTGTGGAGCACTATATCGTGTCAAAGATGGACTTTCTGAGGTTACCTGCCAGAACTGTATGAAAATCTATACACTTGATGTCTAATAATTTCCTGTGATAGGGTTCTCGTGAAGTGAGATAATCGCGTATCTCGGAAATGACGAGCTGAAATAGTAAAGAACTCATTATAACCAAATGTGATTCCAGCATTGGAGAATATTGACTTGGTTACGGATTCAACACAAGACCCCTGTCTGACATCGATTTGTCAAATCGTTGAATGAAATTCGGTAAATATATGACTAGTAAATCCTTAGAACGAAACTATCTTGAGGTGATGTAGGATATGGAGGAAGATACTTTTTTTGATGACCCTAACATTTTGTTCCTGCGTAGTCTTGAAGCAAGAGCTCAGGAGCAGGTTCGGTTAAGGTCTGAACTTGGAGAAGCTGTAAGTCAATATCGGTGGAAAACGGTATTGGAAGAGAGGATGATGATGTTACTGCCATTCCACAATGCGCTCTTCAGACTCCTCGACCGTGATCCTCACACACTCCAAGACAAGGAACTGAACAAAACCGCCAAGGAGTGTAAGAAGAAGATTGAAACGAATCCTGATGATCGGGACTCTTGGTTGTTATGGGCATCCTCACACGCATATACGAATAAGATGAATGAAGCAGAAGACGTTTTGAGAAAGGCTCTCAGTCATGACAGAGATTTTCCAGATGCATGGTTTATGATTGGTGCTCTGCTGTATGGATTTGGTCGAATTCAAGATGCAAGTAGATCTATTGCACAGTCATTAGACTTGGACCCATCAAACATGCTTCTTCAGAAATATCAGAAATATATAGATAACAAAGCTCAGTTAGCTGATTATAAACATTCTCCTACAAAGACTACTGATAGGAAGAAATTGGTAAATAATGCATTGAATTTATGTGGTTATTGTGCAGGCGTATACCTTGCAGTAATATTTCGAGTACTTGTCGGGACATTGATGGGTTACTATGGAGTAAGTCCAGATGCAACTATATTCGATTTTCTTGGAACCATTATAGGAATAATTGGTCTTGGTGGATTTCTAGTCTGGTGGGTTATCATAAAGAGAAGGAAGCTCTAATATTGACTCGACCCAGAGCATTAGATCAGGGGTAATAGACACATCGAGAGAGACAGAATTGTTACTTGTCCATAGGGGTTAATAGCTCTAGGTCAGCGATTTCTATCTCACTCATTCGATTTTGCCTCCACGGTT
>SOKL01000164.1 GCA_004376265.1 Candidatus Thorarchaeota archaeon | reverse complement strand
GAACTACTTGGGTTTTCTAGTTTTGAAAGTATTAACAACAGGTCTGAGGTGTTTTTTGAGAAACCTTCTGAACTTCAGATCTTCTGTCAAGAAGATTGTAGATCGATCTGTAAGATTTTCAATGCCGCCCTCGACCTCTACTGCTTCTCCTAGATCGACCAAATCTGTTTGAAAGACTTGATCGATACAATGAGAAGAGAATCCCTCTTTCTTATAGACTGGAAGAATTTGAGATTTCTTGCCGCTCCCACCAAGTTTCAGCAGAGACAATAGCATCAACCAATGATGCCATGCGAGTGTATAATTCTCAAGAAATCGCATAACATCTTCTAGGGGCTTGACCAAACTATCTTCCTTCCTGTTCGTATTCATCGCCGTCTTCAGGACCAAGGTATTCTGGAGTTGGCATAACCAGATCCTTGGGATCTAGAGGTTCTGCTTCGCTTCCATTAGATTCTGCTCGAGCATCCTCCAGCATCTTTTCCTCAGATTTGGTGACATCATCTACTAGTTCTGATAAACTTCGTGGTCGGACTCTGTCACCTTCGATTTCTAGTAGACCTGCATCAACGAATTTCTGAAGATTACGTTTGAGTAAGACTGTTGGTATCCCCAGCGCGGATGAGAGATGTGGCAGCTGGAACCACTGTGTCTTGTCTGCGATTAGGAAATAGGCCTTGAATGTTGGGTCATCCTCTGCAACGCGATAGAGGGTATCCCATCGGGCCTTTAATTCATCAACTTTGCCTGACATCTCGACAATTTCTGCTTCAACGTCACGTTCAGACCCTTTTAGTGAAGCAAGCTCATCTACCATCGTGCTGACCCGTGACTCGGTTGAACCTTTTTCTTGTTGTAGTTGTTCTATCTCTTTCTTTAGTGTGGCAATCTCTGCTTCTTTCTGATCAAGATATTCAGTTTGCTGTGCCAGTTGACCTTGAACTTGTGATAGTTCCAATATTTTCTCATCATAGGTGGATTCAAGCTGTTCTGCAGAATCCAGTGCTTTCATCAATTCATTCTGCTGTGCAGCTTGTGATTGTGCTTGGCTTAATTCTCCTTTCAGAGAAGATATTGTGATGTCGCGTTCTTGGAGCTGTTCATTGAGTTCTTTGATTGAGGAATGCATACGTTGCATCTCTTCACTTGAGGTTGCCATCACATCCTCACGTTGTCTCAAACGCTCTTCAATCTCGTTTGATCTACCTCGCCATTTTCTTACTTCTCCACGAGTAACCTCTAATTGCTTTTCCAGCTCACTCAAGTTAGCATGCATCTGCAGTAGCTTCGCCTGTAGCGCCCTTGTTGATTGACTGACATCACGAGTAGCACCTTTGCGAGTTTTCTCCAAGACATCTAAAACAGTAGCTCGAGTCTTTTCTATCGCTTCAAGAACTAATGAGAACAATTCCTCAACAGAAAAGTTGGCTTTCAGTTCATCCATCGCTATCTTAGAAGCTCGTATTCCAAAAGCTCCTAGACCAGCAGTTGCTAACTGTTTTGAAACAGACGACATAACTTCTGTAATCTTGGCATCAAGGTTTGGTTTGACGGAATTAACTGCATCAGTAATAGTAGACAGGAGATTGTCCACACTTGTTTGCAGAATCTGAAAAGTTACATCAATCTTTTCTGTTGTTTCTTCAGTAGCATCAATTAGTTCATTGGTGTCCTCGGATTCAATATCAGATGAATCGAGTCCCTTACCCTCTGAATTTTCTCGATCCGACACGAGTATTCACTTCAAAATAGAGTACCACGGTATCCAAGTTGAGAAAGTTTAGCCGTTGTTTCTCTTAGATTTTCAGAAACCTGAGCAGCTTCTTGGATTCGCATCATGAGCTCCTTACGAAACTCAGTCGCTTTAATCTTGCCTGCCTCTAGGTTATCGGTAAGAGCCATACGCTCAACTGAGAGAGCTTCACGCCTTTCAACCAAATTTTCATACTTCACAAGAAGAGTACTGATAGTTTCAGACTCACCAGATTCCATAGATGCATCAGTAGCTATTTCAGAAACAACTTTCTTTGGCTCGCGACGTGGTAGATACTGTGTGCGTTTTGCTTTTTTTCTGCGCCAGCTATCGAATAATCCCATTTGTCAAGTCACCTTCTAATCACTCTGTATTTCTTGATCTACTATCTCACCAACAATTGCAAAGTCAATTTCTTCGAATGCTAAATCCTTCAGAAGTTTCAACCAACGTTCTCTGAAATCTCGTTGATTAGCTTGCATTCCGTATGCAGGAACTCCTAAATGTTGACTTACTTCCTCGGGTGAGAGCGCTCCTTTCAGATCCTGCTTGTTTGCTATTGCGATTGCTCGTGCGTATGGAAGTTCAGTCTTTAAAACCGGATAGGCAACACGCTTTGTCCAAGCCATATTGTCCTTAGTAGAATCTGTGACAATTACGACTAGGCTCCCCGAGCGGATAATCTTTCCCCATTCTTGAACAAAACGATCTTGACCTCCCAGGTCAAATATGCTGAAAATATAGGGGTCAAAATCTGCTTTGAGTAGTGCCTTGTCGCCAAAGAATGTTGGGACATATTCTTGTGGAGGTCCTCGAGATGGAAGTGTTGCCAACTCGAGTAGAGTTGTTTTTCCCGTTCCGCCGTGTCCTGCAAGACACAGCTTTACTGGAATCTTTCCTACAATCTTCCTAAACCCTGTTCCAAATGGAGAGTAATCAGTCGATTTCCACTCATTGTTTTCTAGTGTGCTCTCAAAGACGGTCATGAATTTAGAAACCAGACTCATCATTGCCTCATTCACTTTCTGAATGGAAGATTGACGATCCATTGTGACGATAAACTGAGTATCATGAGAATTCATGTAGACATACCGAAACCGCTCAATCTCCATACTATCTATTTTCCATTCTTGAAGCTTTTTTGCAGATGTTGCTACAAGCATCATCACTGAGGCCGTTTCTAGGTCTTTGTTCCCGACAATGACGTCTTGGTACAGAGTCTGTCCTTCCTTGAAAATGTGTATCTCTCGAATCATTACTTCACCACCATTGCGAAAGAGAAATGGAAAGCTATGGTTGACCCGACTTTCATTTTACATAGGCACATGTTTCACTATTCCTGTTCGGTTTCTTCATTGATATCATTAAATGGAAAGGGGTTCCCAGAAGAAACTGAAACAGGACCAGTGTGTGCCAATGGTAGTAGAATCAATGTCTTGAATACAGCAAGTACGAGGATTCTGTATTTAAGATTCAGTTTGTTCAACCTCCGCTATAACACCAGCTTGACTGGGATGAGATTTCTTCAAGACCTCTAAGTAATGCATCGCTTGTTGATTTATAATTGATTCATCGTTGTACAAGTCGACTGTTCTCTGGATCAGCCATTCTGGATAAACCGTGACAATCTCGGGATTACACTTGAGAATCACGTGTTCGCGCTTATCTTCGTCTTTGATTCTCGTTACTATATTGGCTTTTTCCAAAATTGATAGCTGTTTGTTAACCTTTGCAGCTGATAGATCCAACATTTCCGGGAGATGTTTTTTCTCAGCAGGTCCTTTTCTTAGAACTTGGATCAAATCGTATGTATCAAAATCGAGCATGAATTTTCCAATCCTTTCAGCTTCTGACCATACCGTTTCGAACAAATTTTTCCTCAGCCTTGCTAGGTAATCGCGATGATAACGCTTTGAGGTTTGTAGATAAGTATCTGCAACATCTATTGGAACTTGGCCATCTCGTACCGCTCGTACTATATCTTGAGAGATCATACGGAGGACAAAGAGAGCTCGTGTCAGATATATGACCTCTGAGGAGAGCCCTTCAACCCAACCTGTAGCTATAATACCCATCTTAACAAGCGGTCGAAGAACGATATCAACATCTATTTTTTTACCAACCTTTTCAAAAATGAGTTGTTCAAGATCAGTGGACAGTACAGTTCCATTCTTCATCAAGGTCTGAATGATTGATCGCCTTACAGGGTCAATGAGTATTGCTGCTTGCCTTTGTTCAGGAGTCATCTGTGTGTACCTTGAGATCTCTTTGTAGAGCTTGGGTACCATCTTCTTGTATTCATCATCATCGGCATTAAGAAAAATCTGGGTGGCCATTTCTGGTAAAGCATCTTTATAGACATCAGGGTCTTCCTCTGGGTGCAGAACCAGGAATACCATTGAGGGCAGTCCTTTCAGATGCATATTCAAACCACCGTAATACACGGCAAGTTTGAAGTCATTGAATGATAATGAACTGAATCCTGGTTTCTGTGACTCCTCAGTTTCTCCAAGAGTGGCTATTCCATAAACTCTCATTGATGTTGTAGGGTCTAAGCCAATTTTGAGCTTTCTTGGTGTCTTAGAAGTAACCACGGGACCAAGCTCATCATCCCATTTTAGTACTGCAAGGCCTTCTGGCATTATGAGAGAGTCTCCGTTTGATTTTCATTCTAGTTTGGATGCAGGATTTTCTAATCCGCATTCTGAATTCTAAAACAGGATTAGAGGTGGACTTGTTCTCTCCCTCGAACAATGATTGACTACGCGTGTGTCAAACACCCCCAGTCGCCTGTTATAGAAGACATAAACTGAGAGATTCTAATAAGACAATCTTGGATGAATAAACCGTGAATTCCTAGAATAAAAAATGAATTTGTCAAACACCAAAGAGTCCTACACACACGTTGTTGCCAAAGCCACCTATGTTCTGTGTAAGCCCTATTTGCGCTCCTTCGACCTGTAGCTCCGAGGGTGCATTCCCAACAAGTTGCTGGTAAATGTCCTGGATTTGAGCAACTCCTGAAGCGCCTGTTGGGTGGCCCCTTGCTTTCAGACCACCAGTAGTATTTACTGGAATGTTTCCCGAAACCTCGGTTCTTCCTTCTTTGACCATGTCAATAGCATGTCCTCTCTCTGTGAAACCTATAT
>SOKL01000326.1 GCA_004376265.1 Candidatus Thorarchaeota archaeon | reverse complement strand
GAACTCTATTATTCCTAATTGTAGTGACTGCATGACCCATGGCCCAAAGACGGTTTCCCTTCAGAAGCGCTTTCTGTTTTTTCTTAGCCATATTATCACCTCACATGTTCCTAAGTACCACAGCTGGATCTGTGTTTGCAGCCTCTCGCGCCGGCAGATATGCTCCAATCACCATCGTGAGTATTTCAATGAAAAGAACGATTGACAGAAATCCAATTGGGAAGGAAATCGTCGCAGCCAACGTTCTCGAAAATGGGCTCATATTATTGAGCAAGAACCCCATTACAAAGCCAAAGACAGCTCCAAGGACAATACTGAGCGCCAGTGAAGCCATGACAACACCGGAAAACTCAGAGAACACCATACTTACAATCTGGCGTTTTGAACCTCCAATTGCACGCATCACAGCGTATTCTTTCCTACGCTCGCGAACAACTGAACCGAGTGAGATGGATAGAGCAAATATACTAAGTGTGAGGGACATAACGAAACCAATTGAGAATAGTCCTTCTACAGTGTTGAGAAATAGTGCAGTGTAGAGTGAATGTGACTTGAGATCAAACTCTTGGCCTATATTTGCAGTGATCCCTGGAAGTGTCTGTAAGTCTTCCAAGATGCGAGTTGTGTTTGCATCTGCAGCCAGAGTTCCAAGATACAGATCTGTGCTATTACTTCCAATGATAGTCGCTATAAAGTCCAGATTTGCTATGGCGAAACCTGAATAAGCAGCCTGGAAACCAAACCCTGAACCAAGTGGGGAATATGGCATGTCTGTTCTAGATGCATATCCAAATGCTGGTGCACTGTGGACAAATCCAACAATTATGAAGTGAACTTGTTGATTGTCTATTGTACTAGGATCAGCCATCTCGGTATTCAAATCATCCCCAATGCTCAGATTCAGTCGTGTAGCTTGGTATTCACTAATGATGATGCCATTGGGTATGTCTTTCAGAGCAGAGAGAATGTTTGCTGCACTTGAATCAGGAAAACTTGATTGATCAAAGTGTCCAATCTCAGCATATTGTTCAGGATACAACCCAGCCACCAATATCTCATCAGACGATAACCGTGCCCAAGTCCTGATGACTGGTGTGATTCGTTCAACACCCTCAATGGAGGTCAAAGTATCATTAAAGGCCACATCATAACCTGTACCATCAATGCGAATATCAGCGCCAAGTGCATAATCTACCTCCCGATTGAGGTCTACCCTTAGACTCTCTGATTGAATGGCAAAAGCAATGGTCGACGACATTGTCAGGGCTAAGACAACCATTAGAGGAATGATTCGGCCCTTGCGCATTCTTAGGTATCCTGCTGAGATGAGATTCTTTTGACCAAGAACGAACGACAATCTCTCAGAAACCCTTGCAAGACCAACACGGGAGATTCTTGAGCCGTTATAAGCAATGAAGAACCACGCGGCAGTACCAAGTATGATCTCCATTAGGAATAGTGTTGGGTTTTTTGGAAGAATATACATCATAACTATGACTAGGGCTAGTAGAACAACCGACATTCCTATAGTGAATCCATGAGATTCAACCTCTTCAGTTGGGTTCTCTGTGAATTCCATCAGTGTGAGGCTTATCTCTGTTTGAGCCGCCTTTCTTGCACGGTATAGAATGAACAGCATACTAGGGAGGACAGTCAGTCCGATCGACCTAAGTATCGTACCTGAAGAAACCACTGTCCGCGACAGGTAGTAGAGGTAGGTACTCCAATCAAAGGACATGAAGCTTATACTTGATGGAATCAAGGGAGCGAATAGAACGCTGAAGATAATACCGAATACCACTGCGAGAGAAGCGATTATCGCAGTTTCCCAGAGGAAGATGGATGACACTTGAGAATAACTTGCTCCTTTCGATCGAATGATTCCGATTTCAACCGTCCGCGGAGCCATGAAAGCGTCAGCAGCAAAAACTGAGAAGAATAATGCAAGTAGAATGACTGGAAGAGCAAGAATTGAAAGTGAGAGTGTTGTCACATATGTGTTGATTGACCCCTGCATTTCCAATATCTTGTCTCCACCCTCCCAGTTGATGTTGAATCGTGCATCTGTTCGATCGCCCAAATCAAACAAATTGGATGCAAGATTTGCTGGACCAGATGCAGCCAAAACACTTGCTGAAACTCTAACTAGCGTTGAAGGTTCAAAGAAACTTCCCTCCTCAATCGTATTAGGAGGGATTGCATCCTTCAGAACGAAGACACTGTCATAAAGACCAAGGACTGGATAACGAATATTCGTATAGTTCAGATTTGTTCGATCTATTGTGGGAAGAGCTCGTGCAATCATGGAATTCGAGGACTTGGGATTGAAAATCCCAACAATTGTCAATTCAGTCAGACTATGTCTACCGAGGTCACCAATCTGAGCAGGTACAGATGGCACTGCCCCTGTTAGAAGTTCTATATCTATTACGTCACCAATCTGTAATTCAAAATCATAGAGTGTACTGATGTAGTAAATGAACACGCTTGAAACAACTATCTCGCCTTGTCCTAGTTCGAAGGAGCCTTGAATCCAGAACTCATGAGCGGTCATATTGAGAAAATCATTATCAACAAAGACCACTCGACAATCTTTCATGCCATCACTATAGACTTCACTGTTCATGTCATACGAAGTGCTATCAGTAAGATTATCGCCCCAGACAATACCAATAGACGAGTTCAGTCTATAGATCTGTTCAACGAAAGGATCTTGTTGCATGTAATCCTCAGCAAGACCCAAAGCATCAAGGTCACCATCCTCCCCGGAAATACGAAGCTGGAATGAGTTTTCCTCGAGGTATTGATAGATGCTCACATAAACCCCAGTATCACCCCAAACCATCGTAGATGCAAAGAGACTGATACCTAGACTGAGCGTCAATGCTAAACTGAATGCTCTAAAGGGATTGGCTCGAATTGAACTTAGTGCATGAGAGAGACCATAGGCTTTATTGCCTGTCTTCTTGATTTTTCGGGTCTTTCTTGCCGCACTCACTCATATCACTCCCGGGCAACCGTTTCTCTTCTAGTTCCATTCTTGGTAGTTCCCACATCGACTCTACTAGCTTTGAAGAATTCACCAACTAGTTCATCGACTAGAACTCCATCACGGAGAAGTAGAATCCTGTCAGCCATCCTTGCAGTTTCAGGGTCGTGAGTTGCAGCAAGGACTGCACGATTCTGATTCTTAGCAAGGTTTCGTAATAGCTGAATTATCTCTCCACCCGTCTTGTGATCCAAATCCCCGGTCGGCTCATCGCACAGTAAGATTGCTGGATCATTTGCTAGTGCTCGTGCAAGTGCTACGCGAGAGCGCATACCCCCTGAGAGTTCATGCGGCATATGTAGAGCTCTGTGCTCAACAAAGACGGTCTCTAGAAGTTTCATTGCCCGTTCGTGGCGCTCTTCGGCTGGTACATCATCAAGAAGCATTGGAACCTCAACATTCTCGAGCGCCGTGAAAATTGGTAAGAGATGTTGATCTTGGAACAGAACTCCAATCTTGTGCCTTCGTACCTTTGACATCTGTTCATCATCAAGGAGCGTAATATCTTCACCATCGACGAGAATCGTTCCAGATGTTGGTTGGTCAAGTCCCCCAATAAGATTGAGTAAAGTAGTCTTTCCGGAACCGGAAGCCCCTACGATAGCTACAAACTCACCACGATGTACGCTTAGATTTGTTCCTTGCAGAACCTTGATGACTCGCGAACCATCTTGGAACTCACGATGTACATCTATGCAGTCCACTGCTACTTGCTTATTGCCAACCAAAGTGTGAATTCACCAACTTCTAAAAAACCAAGACCCCGTTTTAAGGCTCGCCTTTTGAGCAGCTTCTTTTCAGACCATCCAACCACACGAAATTTTCTTATGTGCAATTGTGACAACATACAAAGTATGAGGGTATTTGCAATATCAGGATATTCAGGGACTGGAAAAACATCTCTTGTAGAAGCAATAGTCAGTTCTTTGGTCGAGAGAGGGCATTCAGTTGTGACGATGAAGAGCTCACATCACGAGGCAGGACCCGACCAAGGTAAGGACACATTGCGACACTTACAAGCAGGAGCTTCTCTGACTGTATTCATTAGAAGTACTGAAGAAGTAAAACTCAAGGAGCGTATCAGTACAGCTGATTTGGCTAAGTTATCAGAGCATGAATTTCTGATTATTGAAGGAATGAAGTCAGCTAACATTCCCAAATTCTGGTGTGTCGGAGATACCAAAGTTGCACCAGATGAGATTCCAATCAATACACACGCAATAGTGAGTTGGTCAGCGAACCCAGGTAGGTTCAACAATATTCCAGTTATTGCATCTGAACAAATTGAACAATTGGTCAAGATTGTAAGAAGCAAAGCTTTGGATGTTTCAGAAATCGATTAAGTAACAGGGTATGGTGGGGAGCGGCTCAGATACCGTTGCCCAAAACCTCTACAACCTGAACACTAAGTCCAGAATCGTTGTTTGGTTTCTGATTCATCGAAGCAGCATTGTGACACCAGAAGAGTCACAACGTCTTACATCCTCTCCACAGACATTTTATGTCCCCGGTCAACTGACGGTGACGGTAGAATGATCCTTGGACTTGGCGCTTGTCTTAGAATCATACTACATCCTCTGATTCCTCTTTGAAGGATATAAGGACCTATAGGATGGCGAAATTTGGATTTGATTTAGTGTGAATCAAGAAAAGATAGGGGCTCAGCTGTAAATCAGCTAAGCCGACGGCTCAGATACCGTTGCCCAAAACCTATACAAACCTGGACTGTGCGTCCTGATCCGTTGTTTGGTTCCTGATTCATCGGAGCAGCGTCGTGACATCAGATGGGTCACATCGTCTTACAGCTTCTCCACAGGCATTTTATGTCCCCGGCTAACTGACGGTGACAGCAGCATGATATTTGGACATGGTATTCGTCT
>SOKL01000127.1 GCA_004376265.1 Candidatus Thorarchaeota archaeon | reverse complement strand
GAACAGTACCAATGATGCCTGGGATATGAGACTCCATGAGAACTCTTGTTCCAGGAACCCAGTTGTATCCAGTACGTTTGTAGAGTGGTACTGCCTTCAAGTTTCCACCCCAAGTGTGAAGGTCGATCCTACGTTTCCCTGCTTCAGCGGCAGTCTTTGCAGCTTCAATCAAGAGTGCTTTACCGAAGCCTTTTCCTTGATATAGAGGATTCACGCCTAGAAGACCTACATACGCCGCTTCCTTGTCAAGACTGGCTTCACAGATGTTACATTCTCCTACAATCTTGTCATCACTATGAGCGACAATATCACGAATGTCCTTTCTCTTTTTCTTATCTTCGAAGACTCGCTGCGCTGTGAATGGATTTCCACCAGTGAAACCACCAGGCCAGCTGTCCGAATCGTCGAACGAGTTTAGGCACTCAGCTAGACGACCAGAATCTTCTATTGTCAACTGGAAGTCGCGAACCTTACCTCGTGTATACTTGTCACTCAATCCGTTTGTCTCCTCAAAAAGGGTAAACCATCCGCCCAGACATTTGCTAATAAGGTATGCGTAAAAAGTGTCTAAGATCGGATAGGTGTGTTTAACAAACAATAAAATAGAAAGAAGAGGGGAACTCCCCTCTAAGTAATACTATGTTACTATGGCGTCAATGCCACCAGTAGTAGTCTGAGCCAATATGGTCAATGATTGTGAGGTAGTTCCATAATCAGCTGTTTCATAGTGGGAGGCGGTAATCTCAACCCATCCAACTGCTGTGATATCGACACCACCAAGACCTGTGGAACATTCTATACTACCACCAGGACCTGTTGGAAGATCAGCTACAATAGTAATACCACCAACAGTAGATTCCAAATCGAATGTTGAATTACCAAGCAGAACTACGTCATCGGTCATTACAAAGGTAATGCCACCTGCGGTCACAAGAACGGTCACATCTCCAACATGTGCACCATCAACCAGCGCGATACTAACACCACCAGCAGCGGCAACGATATCAATGGTATAGTTCACACCACTTCCAAGTGTTATGTTCACACCCGCAGCAGTATAATCCAGTCCAATCGTGTTAGCAGTAAAAGTGACCGTGGGTTCACCATCCGTCGTAAGCGTATTGTTGTTAACCTCGACGTTAATATCATACAACAGTGTTGCATTATCAACGAAGGTAATTGATACTCCTCCAGCAGCCAAATCGATATCCAGTATCACTGTTCCAGTGGTGGCACCGACCTCTGCCTCAAAAGCAAAGTCAGTAGTATCAAGATTCTAATTCCAGTTCGTTGTGCCATAATAAGATAAAGCTCCTACAGCAAGGGCTCCAACGATTAGAACACCAATTATACACACAACCATTCTTGTGTTTCTTTGATAGTTACTCATTTGTTACACCTTTCTATAATGAGAGCGTGCAAGAGAGAGAAAAGCGTGCCAATTCTCTCTCAGCTCTTTATATTCCGAATCTTCTTCCAGAGCGAAGCGACGCATGATTCGCGATGCATCACCTCGTAAGGAGGAGGAGAGCTTATCGTGCTCCTCCTCGTTCACGATCAGATTTCGAGAACTAATCTCGTTCTCTCTTCCAATCATAGCGGTTAGTAAACCAACAGCCTCGCTAACCTGTTCCTGAGGAACATCTATACCATAGACTGAGAGGCTCTTGATTATGGACTTCAGACGTTTTGTAGTATCATCCCCGGTGGCTTGCACCATCTCACTGATGCCCATCCTATATTCCCGTGCGGATGCACGATAGTATCTCTGGACTATACCGGTTTTGGTCGCTTCTGTTCGTTCTTCGAAGACAACTCCTACTTCTTTCAGTTTCTGGATGTGATGTAGGATAGTTCCAGGGTTCTTTCCTGTCACTTCAGAGAGTTGCTTTACTGTCATTGAACCCTTGACAAGATAGTCAAAGACAATTTTCGCTCTAGTAGGCTCCATCAGTAGTTTGATCGTATTTTTGTCTTCAATGACTTCCATGTCTTTGACTCGTGGTTTTCGTTTCTTGGAGCCACTCATTTCTAAAGACCTCCTACAAAACCTGGACCTGATTCAGACTCCTCGGTTTGAGGAGTGAGGTCCTCATTATCAGCAGTGAGTATCATGTACACCCTCGTGAGACCAATAGAGAGTGCAGGTAGAGCCACAAAGGCAAAGAAAATCACCATTGGGACAGCATATATTGCTATAGCAGCAATCTCCAGTCCAAAACTGAAAGGAACCATGAATACAGTCAATAGTATTGGCGCGATTAAAGCGACTATAATCAGGATGAAAGATATCCAAAATCCGATAATGCGATCGAAGTAATCTATGCTCATCCTGAATGATTTCTTTGTGGCTTCAACTACTGAATACCCGTCGATGATAGCTGGAAACAACATTGTCAAAAACCCAGTACTTAGAACGAACCAAATCACGCTAAGTCCTGATAAAATCGGACTGAGTGTTGTTGTAGTTCCAGAACTTATGAAAGCAATATTGAGTACTTGATCCCCAAAAAGGGCTACTGCTCCGAATGAAACTAGAAAGACTGGTCCAGCAATAATCACGAACATCACAAGTCCTCCGTCAGCCAAAGGAAAGAACTTCCTCTTGAACCATTGAAAGACTCCTTCTGCAGTCGTGCCCTCGCTCTCCACAATCTCGCGACTCATTCCAAAGAGTGCACCTACAGCCACAAAGAATGGCGTGATAAATGGAAGGGCAATCAGGAATATTCCTAAAGCTATGGTAGCTCCCTCGGATGGAGCCAAAAGGTTGAAAGACTCAAACCAGACGACCATGTTTCCAAATCCCATTGTGAATAATAATGGGACAAAAACAATCGCTGCAACAATGATCAATAATAGACCTGCAACCATGAAGACTCCAATTATCGCAAGCACGTATGAGATGACGTTCTTTAATGCAAATCTGAAACTGATCTTGAGATCCTCAACAAGTGTTTGAAAGCTCGCGTTTTTCACATTTTTTCACTCCAATAAAGTTGAGTGGAGAGTGACTTCAAAGTTTCCATTCAAAGACACTCTCCGGTTCATCAGACCTATACGATAGGTACTTGGTCAACAACACGCTGTGTTGCGACCTGGCCTCCAGTGAGATCCTGGTATACCTTGACCCAGGTAATCCTGACCATGGGGAGGAATAGAAGGACCCAGAGGAAAGCAAAGACGACGGTCCAAATCATGAGCGCGGCAAGTACAGGACCGAAGGCTAGTACCGGTACAGTTCCGATACCGACTAGGGAGATACCCCAGACGACTATGGGACCGAAGGTTATTACCAACAGTAGCACTATAGCAACGAGGACACCAAAGACCCGATCGAAATAGCGGGTGGCCAAAGAATAGGATTCCTTGAAGGCGTCCTGGACGCCTTTACCACTGGACACAGCTGGAAATACCATTGAGGTCAGACCAGCAGTGATGAAGACCCACACGAATGTAAAGATGGTGAGAAGTTGGGAGGCTAGACCTATAACAGTCATTCCCATGGCGTACGCTGTGAGTCCCCAGGCAATAACCGGCGGGACTATGACTACGATAGTGAGTATAGCTCCAGTACCAGCATAGGTGAGAAACTTGTGACGAAGATAGGAGAAAGCGGCCTCCGCCTTGGTTTCACCAGTGGTAACGAGATCATAGCTCATTCCGTAGATTGATCCACTCACAACCATGAACAATGAAACAACCAAGACTAACGCTAAGATACCGAGCGATCCAACCACGAGAGGGTTAGCGACTGCCCAGTCTGTAAAAGCCATAATCGATGCTGCATTCAGTGACGCGAGGGCTACAAACGCAACTCCAAGAATTGGAATTGCTATCAATCCGGCAAGGATTGAAACGACAATGATCATGCCCAAGTTCGCAAGAAAGTAACTTAGCATGCTCTTCCAAGCGAGCTTCAGGCTCGTCTTCATGTCGTCATAAACTGTGTTGAAACTTGTAGACATTATTGACACCTTATGTTTCTATCAAACGTTTAAGGCGTGCTTGAACGTTTGACTTATATCAAACTTAGCGTTAAACACTTATAAATCATTTGATATACGTCAAACATCAAACGTTTCAATGCTTATCAAACATTGAAGAGAAATGACCAGATCTCAATCTCGTTTTCATAGCTATAAGAGTTTCTTGAACTCTTCAAGTAGCCTGTCTGCTTGTTTTGCTCCAAGTTCCCAGAAGGAGGGATCTGTGATATCAAAACCAAAGTCCATTAGATGTTCTCGAACGCTCTTTGTATTTCCAGCTGCTAGCAAATCCTTGAACCGTTCAACGAATTTGACACCTTCTTTCTGGTAGACTTCGTAAAGCGCAAATACTAACATCTGGGCAAAAGAATACGAATAGTTGTAAAATCGTCGCTTTGCAAAGAAATGGTGTGGAATGCGGGCCCATTCATATTCCATGTACGGATTCCAATCAACACTATCTGTGAATACACGGTTCTTGGCATCGTCCCAGAGTTTGCATGCTGTTTCTGCATCCAAAAGTGTACCTTCCTCAATGGTTTCATAGAGGCTCTTCTCAAACAGAGCTCTTAGTGCCACATAATACACAGTGTAGAAGAAGCTTCCAAGAACATGAGCAAGAATCTCAACTTTCTGTTCCTTTGACTCAGAAATAGATAGAATCTTGTCCGTCAGCAAGAGTTCGCCGAAGATTGAACCCATCTCAGCAAGACACGATGAGGTTGCGTAATTGATAGGGGTCTGTTTGTGATATGTCAGATGCCCTTGCACCGCATGACCAAGCTCGTGCGCCAAGGTGTATAGATCAACCATTGTTTCATTGTAGGACATGAAGACGAAGGAGCTCTTTGCCCCTGAGTGACGTGCACAAAAGGCACCGTATTGCTTACCTTCTCGATTGACTGCATCTATCCTCTTGTTCACATACATATTGTCAACAACGTCTCCGAGGGATGGGTCAAATGATGTGAAAGCATCAACAACGATTTTCCGTGCTTCATCATAATTGAATTTCCAAACTGGATCTGTTGAAAAGGGTGCAATGACATCTGATCCTTCAAGCTTTTCATAGCCCATGAATTTAGCCTTCAAAGCTAGGAAATCCCTGAATCTGTCAGAAGTGTTTTCAATTGTTGAAAGAAGAGTTTCAATTGTTTTTTCATCAACATCTTGGTCTAGAAGACTCTGAGTCATCGGAGAGGGTTGACCCCTTAGTTTTGTGATTGATACATGATCTGCACAAATGGCACGAAGTGCTGTCCCATAGATGAGCTTGTCCTGGTCAATGCTTTTGTATAGTGTTTCAGTGGCCATACGACGGACGTCCCGATCAGGGTTCATCCGAAGGGATCCGAGTTCGGGATAGGAGATTGTTTTTTTCTCACCCTTGACTTCAACATCAAAGGTTTTCTCAGAAACCCATGCTTCTTTCAATTCCTCAAACATGCCCGTTCCATTAAGGTTCTTCTGGATATTGAATTTCTCTTCAACCTCGGAGAGCTTGTAGGGAGCCTCATCCCTTAGACGTTCAAGAAAGTGTTTGTAATCCTTAACTTCAGAATCATCAATATACTCGGGTTTGTTGACCATCAAATCTCCAAGTCTCAAATCAATGGGGGTCAGGACCTGGCCGAATACACTACTGGTCTTACGGGACCAGTCGTTCAGCTGAGCTGATTCTTTGTCAATGGTTTCAGCAGCATAACGTAGGTATCCGTAAGAAACTGCATCTTGAACCCTTACACGCAAGTCTTCGAGTTCCATCAACATTTTCTTGATCTCGACTGGCTTCATCGATGGGATCTTATCTTCATATTTCGAAGCAAACTTCTTAGACGCATCAACCAAATCATCCAAGAGTTTCTTAACTTCGTCCGCCGAAGCACCCTTCACCATAGGTGATAAATCCCAAGACATTTCTGATTTAGTCATTCTGAGCACCAATGAGCTCAATGCATGACCCACATAAAAT
Organism: Candidatus Thorarchaeota archaeon; assembly: GCA_004376265.1. Lineage (GTDB taxonomy): Archaea > Asgardarchaeota > Thorarchaeia > Thorarchaeales > Thorarchaeaceae > SMTZ1-45. Next base: position 11,773 of record SOKL01000127.1, on the reverse strand, counting down.
TGTAGTCGTTGACTAAGAGGTTGAGTTAAATTGATACAAGATGTCTGAGAGTGACATGTCCCGCGGACTCGAAGATTTGCACATTCACTCGAATTATTCTGATGGCGATTCTAGTATCGATGAGATTGTTCAGAGAGCTGCATTTCTGAAGCTCAAGACAATAGCAATTATAGACCACTTCTGGCCTTCAGTTGGGTCACGCAAAGCGGGGAAGAATTTCATTGAGCAGAGACGTCATGAGATTGAAACCAATAGAATCGATTATCCAAATCTGACAATCCTCGATGGTGCTGAAGTGGATATCCAGTCAAACGGAGATCTAAATCCAGTTGCGGGAGGTCTTGAGCAATTTGATCTGGTCATTGGGTCGTTTCATTGGTTCACCGATTCCACAAGATGGGCTTCTGCTCTGGTAAAGGCATTACGGAAAAAAGAGTTTCAGATTCTTGGACATTGGGACGCATACCTTTCATCGTATAGAGAAGAAGATGGTAGAATCGCAGCAGAGGCACTTGCAGAGTCCGGAATTGCAGTTGAACTCAATGGGAGGTATCCAATTGAAAATACAAGATTTCTTGATATGGCAAAATCATTAGGATGCGTTTTTACAATAGGAAGTGATTCACATCTGGTTAACAGAGTAGGGAAACTTGACTTCCAAACCAAACTTGCTTCTAGTATGGAACTTCAGATTATTCAACTTGAGAAACTGCGTCAACTTCCGTAAATACTCAGAGGTAAAGAAAGCGGAATGCTTTTCTCTCACGAATCTCAACTAGTATTTGCTGGAGATGACAAGTGTTGGGTGACGAATTTGTTTTCCCCTCGGATGAGTGGATTGAACGGTATATGGAACTCCTGAACAAGAATGACCGCTATGAAGATGCAGCCAAAACATGGGAAGGCGATTTCATATTCGAAGTAACTGCAGACGGAGAAATCGTGAAAGAACCATACCGGTTCTATATAGACCTCTGGCACGGAAAGTGTCGGTCAGTGAAAATGGCAGGACCTGATGACACAGCAGAGTTCACGTATTCAGGACCTTACAAGAACTGGCGAGCACTCTTTGATGGAAAGATAGATCCAATCAAGGGTATCATGGCTCGGAAATTCAAACTAGACGGCGATATGGGAAAGGTCATGCGATATACTAAGGCAGCCCTCGAGCTTGTGGCTACAACAAGACAGATACCCACAAAGTTCCTTGATGAATAACCTGAAGTAGAACGAATTCCTCAATCTTAGAAGGAGGCACATTATTGCCCTGGAGGAGAGGACGTCGATCAAAGAAATGGCCAGGACCAGGTTGTGCAGTCTGGGAAATAACACTAGCATGTAACTTGAATTGCATTCATTGTGGTTCAGCGGCCGGAAGAAAACGCGATGATGAGCTATCAACAGAGGAAGCCCTCCAGCTGTGTGATGATCTCAAGGGTATTGGATGTCAGGGAGTCGCTCTCATGGGAGGGGAACCCTTGCTCCGACCAGATTGGGTCACCATCTCAGAAAAAGTCCATAATCTGGGAATGGAACTCTCAATAATTACAAATGGATGGCTTGGACTGGATGATAATGTCATCCAACAGATAGTTGAGTTAGCTCCAGAGTGTGTGACCGTGAGTCTTGATGGGGGAGAATCTTCTGTTCATGATATGATTAGAGGAGTCGAGGGATCCTTTGATCGTGCAACCCAGGCTATTGATCGGTTCGCAAGTCTTGGTCTTCCAACAGCTGTAATAACCACGGTACACAAGCTGAATCTAAAGGAATTAACAAAAATTCGAGATTATCTGAAAGGCAAGGGAGTCGCGTGGCAAATTCAGATGGCTACGCCACATGGAAGATTAGAACAAAGACATGTTCTTTCTCAAGACGAATACTACTCAGTGGCGTTGTTCATTGCAGCAACCAGGAAACTATATTCTAAAGAACTAATGGTAGCGGGAGCTCATGATATGGGATATTTCTCAACTATTCTTCCGGATCTTCAGGTCAAGGCATGGCAAGGTTGCCAAGCAGGAATCGGTACACTTGGAATACAGAGTAATGGTAACATCACTGGATGCCTAGCCCTTCCGGAACAGTTCATAGAGGGAAACATCAGAGATCGCCCTCTCCGTGAAATCTGGTATGATAAAGAGTCATTCACGTTTTCCCGTTATGTAAAAATGTCGGACATGAAAGCGCATTGCGCAAGATGCGAGCTGAAGAAACTCTGTGGGGGAGGATGTTCAGCAGTTTCAGCAAGCATGAGCAGAGGATTCCATCAAGATCCTTACTGTGTACGCCATATTGAGCAGTCTATGAAATGACTCAAAGCGGAATTCAAAGGATTTATTGCAGAATAGTAGTAATCATTCTTGGGTGAAGTAATTGAGATGGAGTAGCATTGGCGAGATAGGCTTTGTCTATCAAAAGATTCGTCCTCTTCTACCAGCAACCATGCAGAAAATGGTTGACAGATTTTCGCCGATTCAATCGCCCAGCAGAAAGCAGATAGCTGATATCGAAGCTCTTGGCGAGAGTATTGGTCTAGATAAGATGGAGGTCTATGCTGCAGTAGGTAGTCCCATTGGCGATACACAATTGACTAGGCGTCAGATGACTCCTCTATCAGTATGTATTTTCATTCTGATTATCATAATCTCAGGCTTTGTAATCTTGGTTCTTTCCGGGTACTTTCTTGACCCTCCTTTTGTATACGGTGCTGGTACTCGTTACGGTAGTATAAAACCTCAAGATTTCATTTCAGATTAGTTCATCCCAGGATGTGAGAACGTGAAATTAATCAGTGTCCATTTGTTTTGGTCTGGAATCAGACGATTAGAACCCTATCTACCCATCGGGCTTTATGATTTAGTACAACGAATGGCAGGCAGAAGTGAACCAAACAAACAACAGCTAAATCAGATTGAATTACTTGGTGAGAATCTTGGACTTAGTAAATCGGAAGTTTATGCAGCTATAGACCCACCCTTGGGTAGTACCGGTATAGACAGTAAACAAAGACTAACACTATTTCTCACAATTGTCACCGTATTCGTCATAGCGATAATAGGTATTCTTGTAACTTGGTTTATTGTGGATCCTGAGAGCTTTCCTATACCAACTTATGTTCCTGGGTCACTCTATGGGAGCATCGCCCCCCGGGACTTCAGTCTCTATGCCACAGTGACATTATAGCTAATGGTTGGTGAACCCCTTTGAAGCTCAATATAGGATGTGGACACGAATACAAAAAGGGCTACATCAATATCGATGCATTTGACAGAACAGTTGCAGACCGTGTCATGTCTGCTCTTGACCTTGACTTTGATGATAATATATTCTCTCAGGTTGATTGCATGCAAGTGCTTGAGCATCTGGGTGCTGCAAAATCAATCTATGCAGTAGCTGAAGTGTATCGTGTATTAAAACCAGAGGGCTTGTTTCGCTTAGCAACCCCGGATTTGAAGAGTTCATTCAAGAGATTTCTCAAAGGTGATGAAGAACAACGGAAGTTGGTGATGAACTGGATCTTTGGACTTGACATGCCGGGTATGTCACACAAATATGGTTTTCCAGAGGAGCTCTTGGAGAGAATGCTACTGGAAACTGGATTCGTTGACATTGAGATTAAACAAATAAACACCAAGTCAACACATCCGTCACTTAAAGCAACATGCAGAAAGGCATTAACGAGGGGGCATCAGTTTTTCACACATTTTAGGAGAAAGCTCGTGCAGATCGGTCAAGTCGACATCGATAATCAAGTCGATGTGATTGACAAGGAGGTCATACTCCAAGACCTACTGAAGACCACTCTGAAAGTTGATGATGCCAACAAGGTGCTTGAAGTGACCTCAACAAGCAGTCCTACAATTGGTCAGATATACTTGGAAAATTGTGTTGCAGAAAATCTAGTATCAAAAGATAACGTAGAACACCATCTCAGAATATTAGAAGAATTAGTATCTCTTGGATTCTCAAAAATGATGACGCAACTGTTTCGAGATATGCCTGTAATACCAGGTGGACAATCTGAAACATTTGAAACAGTCAAATCGATGTGTGAACAATCAGTCAAGAAAATGCTCTCCAATGATCAGGAAGCTATTGTTGAATTAAGAAATACTTCAAAGAAGTTGGAAGGCGCATACCAAACAGACATCTTCTCCAGAACTGTTTTGGATACAATGTCGCACAATCTTCTTGCACTCGGGGCAAAAGCTTTTGCTCAGGATCGATTAGATGATGCAATGACACATTACGAAGAAGCTATTCGCTTTAATCGTGATAATACAATTGCATACTGGAATCTCGCTCGTTTACGAGTCCTGAACAATATGCTGGAAGAAGCCAGACATTGTTATGATGTCACAAAAAACATGATTTCACTGATACATCCTAAACTTCAGATACCCTTGAGTAAGAATATTGAGAATGAGATTGAACACACCTCGAAAGGGAATCGCAAACATATCAGGCGACCAGTTCTATCACTATATAGATAATTGTAGACGGAGACTTATATCGCACTTAGTTAATCCAAAGAGCTTCTTAACCTCATCTGCAGAGGCTCCATTAACTAAGGGTGATAGATCCCAAGACATTTCAGATTTAGTCATTCTGAGCACCAATGAGCTCAATGCCTGACCCACATAAAATTGTAGTCGTTGACAAAGAGGTTGAGTTAAATTGACACAAGGTATCTGAGAGCGATATGGTCCGTGGACTCGAAGATTTACACATTCATTCACATTACTCTGATGGAGTTTCTAGTATAGATGAAATAATACAAAGAGCTGCATCTTTGAAGCTCAAGACAATAGCAATTACAGACCACTTCTGGCCATCAGGCGGGTCTCGTAAAGGAGGAAAAAACACAATTGAGCAAAGACGTCATGAGATCGAGATCGGCAGAATCGATTTTCCTGATCTGACAATCCTCGAGGGTGCTGAAGTGGATATCCATTCAAATGGAGATCTTGCCCCGGTCGCTGGAGGTCTTGAGCAATTCGACCTGGTCATTGGATCTTTTCATAGGGGCACCGATTCCACGAGATGGGTTTCTGCTCTGGTAAAGGCAGTGCGGAAAAAGGAATTTCAGATTCTTGGACATTGGGATGGATACCTCTCATCGTATAGAGAAGAAGATGGCTGGATGGCTGCTGAAGCACTTGCAGAAGCTGGAATTGCAGTTGAGCTCAATGGCAGATATTTGATTGAGAATACTGGATTCTTGGAGTTAGCGAAATCGTTTGGATGCGTGTTTTCACTCGGAAGTGACTCACATGATATTGGTACGGTAGGGAAACTCAACTTCCTAACCAAACTTGCTTCTGGTCTGGAACTTCAGATTATTCAATTTGAGAAACTACGTCAATTCTTTTGAATTCTAAATAGGAGGGTAAGCGGAATGCCCTTCTCTCACGAATCTCAACTAACACCTATTGGAGATGACAAGTGATGGGTGACGAACTAGAATTCCTCTCTGACGAGTGGATTGCGTTGTACATGGAACTCTTGAACAAGAATGACCGCTACGAAGACGCTGCAAAAACTTGGGAAGGCGATTTCATATTCGAAGTAACTGCAGACGGAGAAATTATTACAGAACCGTACCGGTTCTATATAGACCTCTGGCACGGAAAGTGTCGGTCAGTAAGAATGGCAAGGGCCTGATGACACAGCAGAGTTCACATATTCAGGACCATACAAGAACTGGCGAGCACTCTTTGATGGAAAGATAGATCCGATAAAGGGCATCATGGCTCGTAAGTTCAAACTAGACGGCGATATGGGCAAGGTCATGCGATACACAAAGGCAGCACTCGAGCTTGTCGCTACAACTCGACAGATTCCTACAAAGTTCCTAGATGACTAGAGACTTAAATCTCAGGTAGTGAAGTTGGGGGCTATGACTCTCATTCACACAGAGCTCTGTGACATAGTTGGAATCAAGCACCCCATACTTCAGGGGGGAATGGGTCCGTACAAGACTGAGGCACTTGCTACCGCAGTGACTAATGCTGGGGCTCTTGGTGTTATCAGTTGTATCGGAATGGCAGCCACGCTCATACCTGAGGCGGCTCCACTTGATGCAGCGAGGTTATTTGGTTCAGATCCCCCTGCTGTGATTCTTCAGAAATCGATTGAATCTGTCACAAAGAAAACTCGGACTTCTGGGGGAGTCTTTGGTGTTAACGTGCCTGTGGCAGCAGAGTTCGTATTAGCATCCAAGATGTTTGTCGAACAGACAATTGAGTCTTGTAAAGCAGATTCAGATACAGAACGTTCATTGAGAGTTGTTGTCACATCAGCCGGGAATCCAAAACCATGGTCAGTGCTCAAAAAGGAGGGCTTCCAGTGGATTCATGTCGCTGGCTGTGTTAAGCACGCAAAAAAGGCAGAAGCAGCGGGAGCAGATGTGATTGTGGCATCAGGACATGAAGGAGGAGCTCATGTTTCATGGGATCCTGTGCACTCAACGGTTCTCGTTCCAGCAGTAGCAAAGGCAGTGAAGACTCCAGTTGTGGGTGCAGGGGGTTTTTGTGATGGTGCCAGTCTAGCTGCAGCCTTATGCTTGGGGGCGGTCGGTATCCAGATGGGGACTCGTTTCATAGCTACCAAGGAGAGTGACTTCGAGCCTATGTGGAAGCAGGCGGTTGTAGAGAGAGAAGAACGTCAGACCCTTGTGGGTCGAGGACTCTTTGGTCCTATGAGGTTCCTCCGTAATAGGAGAGCTGAAGAGATTGTTGAACAGACCTTAGAAGACTTACCAAACTTCTACCTTGGCGAACCATTAGATTCGAATGAGAAAATATTGGAATTAGAAAGAACTGGTTTCGTTGACCTCATGGATGAAAAAGAGGACACAGCACTGATGTTTGGAGGAGAGGTTGCGGGTCGAATTCAGAACATACCTACAACTGAAGAACTCATCAATAACATTATTGCAGAAGCGTCTGATGTGATTAAAACACTCCCGGAGAAAGTCCTCAAGTGACCCGAAGAGTTTGTGCAAGCAAATAAAGGGGAGTGACACTTGTATTTCGTTCAGTAATTAGAGGTGGTCATAATGGTCTGGTGGTTCTATGTCCCGAATATTGTCTTTGGAGAAGATGCACTCGATGAACTTGAGCAGATAAAGGGAAAGAAAGCTTTCATCGTGACTGATAAGGTAGTCAATAGCCTGGGCTTAACAGAAAGAGTTTGTTCGATACTGACAAACAGGCAATGGGAAGCAGCGATCTGGGACGGTGCTGTGCCTGATCCAAAGGTATCCACCGTGAAGGCCGCAGCAGAGGCGATAAAGCATTTCGGCGCAGATTGGATAATTGCGGTTGGCGGAGGGAGTGTTATAGACACGGCCAAAGCCGCATGGGTGCTCTATGAAAGGCCAGACATCGAGCTCCACGCACTGACTCCCTTTGATGAATTGGGTCTCCGAGCAAAGGCAAAGCTTGCTTGTATCCCAACAACCGCCGGAACGGGCTCTGAAGCGACTAAAGCCATTGTCATCCGAGATGATGAAACTGGTCGGAAGTTTGCAACAATCAATCCAGAATTGACACCAGATCTTGCGATTCTTGATCCTGAGTTTGTAGTCGGACTGCCGAAAGAGCTCACAGCTTATACTGGCATGGATGCGTTGACTCACGCTGTTGAGGGGTATATTTCTATTTGGAAGAATGATTTCTCTGATGGAAGTTCCCTTCAAGCATTAAAGATGGTTTTTGAATGGCTCCCAAAGTCACTTGATGACCTCTCAGATCTTGAGAGTAGAGAGAAGATGTTAGTTGCAGCTTGCCTGGCGGGCATGTCATTTGGAAACTCACAAGCAGCACTTGCACACTCATTGGGTCACAGCATGGGCTCGGTGCTTCGAACCCATCATGGGATGTCTGTAGGAATGGCTTTGCCATTTACCATCGAATTCAACTGTAGAGGAAAAGAGAACGAGGAAATAGCGAAACAATACACCGAGCTAGCACGAATGATCGGAATAGCAGGGAAAAAACCTGAAACTGTGTCTCTGAAATTTGCAACAGCTATCAGAGAGTTGATGACAAAGATAGGAAACCCACAGAGTTTCAAAGAGGCAGGTATCAAGAAGAAAGACTTCAATGCCGGTCTTGAGAATATGGTTGAGTTCGCGATGATGGACACGAGCTTGACGATGAATCCACGAAACATCGATAGCGATGAGATTCGGAAGATCTACAAATACATGTATGATGGAACGGTTATCGATTTCTAGTAGGAGGGCAACATGTTGAATGGTTATCGAGGTAAAATTCTCAGGGTTGATTTGAGCACAGGATCAACCTCTGTCACGTCAATTGATGAAAAACTGTTGAGGGGGTTCATCGGGGGCGCAGGTCTAGGAACTCGTCTGTTGTATGATATGATTGACAAAGAAACAGATCCGCTTAGTCCTGAGAACCCGCTCCTATATCTTACAGGTCCACTGTGTGGTACCATGGCTCCAACCGGTAGCAAGTCAACTTTCTGTTCTAAATCTCCAAAGACAGGTCTTCTCGGATACAGTACAGTGGGAGGCCATATGGGTGCAGATTTGAAATTTGCAGGGTATGACGGAATCATCTTCACAGGTGCAGCTGAAGACCCATCGTACCTTCTTATTGAGAACTCGGATGTTGAAATAAGAAACGCAAATCATCTGTGGGGAAAAGACACAGTTCAAGTGTGGGAGGAACTAAAGAAAGAAACAGGTCACAATAATGCAGGAATTGCTAGGATTGGTATAGCTGGAGAGAACCTTGTAAAATATGCCAATATTATGGTAGACCATCACAGAGCTGCAGGACGGACAGGAATAGGTGCGGTAATGGGTTCAAAGAAACTGAAAGCTATTGTAATCCATGGCTCTGATCGAAAAGTGCCTGTTGCTAATGAGGGTGGAATGAGTGAATACGCCTCCGAACTGAATGAAGATAAGAAAGAAGACCCAACCTTTAGGATGTACTCGGACTTGGGCTCAGCAGGGTTCACCGATATGGCTAGTTTGATGTATGGTTCATTACCTGCTGGATATTACACAGTTTCTGATTTTGATAGTTACAATCTGAGTGGCACCACGGTAAGAGAAACAATCCTAGTAGGAAAGTCTGCATGCTATAGATGCCCAATTGCTTGTGGAAGAGTAATAGAGATTCCCGAGGGCAAATACAAAATGGATAAGTTTGCAGGTCCTGAGCTTGAAGTGACTGGAACTTTGGGGTCACTACTCCTTAACAACAATGTAGAGGCTGTAGCTTTCGCAAACAAAATACTCAACCAGCTTGGATTCGACACAATATCTGGAGGTAACATCATCGCTTTTGCATACTATCTATTCAAGGAGGGAAAGATAACTGCAGACGATCTTGATGGAATTACACCAGAATGGGGAGAGGTCGATTCAGCAATAGCCCTAGCTGAGAAGATAGCTAAACGAGAGGGTATTGGAGATCTGATGGCGGAAGGAGCACTAGAGTTTGGAGAGAAGTTTGGTGTTCCAGAACTTGCAGCCCAGGTAAATGGTCTTGAGTTACCAATGCATGACCCACGAGGTTTCTCAGGACATGCAATTGGTTATGCGACATCCCCCCGTGGTGCATGTCACATGACTGCAGACATGTACAACGTTCAGATGGGGCAACCCAATGAAGCCTTTGATATTGAGAGTGATGATAGGTTTGCTAATGAAGCAGATTTAGTTGCAAGACTACAAGACTTTCGAACATTGACCAATTCAGCTGTCACGTGTAATTTCTATCCAATGGACGGAGATCAACTCTTGAAGCTAATTCAACTGGCGACAGGGTGGGAAATGGATATTGAGGAACTTGTGCAGACGGGCGAGCGTATATTCACTATGATGCGACTTCTCAACCTCAAACTTGGTTATGATACGAAGAAGGAAACTCTGCCAAAGATTATTTCGAAGCCACTCGAGGGGGCAACTGAGGGTCATGTCCCAGATATTGAAGCGCAATTGAAGACTTGGTACGAGTATAGAGGTTGGGATAGAAAGTCAGGAAGACCACCAGAAGACAAGCTGAAGAAGCTTGGACTTGCGGATCTTACCTGAGTACCAACTTCTTGAGTTTGGGAAGTTCTTCAACGATATCTTTCAGCAGGTTATAGAGAACCTCAACATCTATGATCTTCAGTTTCTCATCAGGAGTGTGTGCATTCTTCATCGTCGGTCCGATAGAGATCATCTGAATCCCTGGAATTTTCGAGCCGATAATTCCACATTCAAGACCAGCGTGAATGGCTCTTACCTTGACTTCTCTTCCAGTGGTTTTTTCAAAATGGGACCGCGCAAATGCAAGGAATAGACTCTTTGGTTCCGGATTCCATCCAGGATATGCAGCACTCTTCTTTATGATCCAGCCGCTCAATTCTGCAAGGTCTGAGATTCTTTGTCTAAAGGCTTCAATCTCTGAGTCAACACTGCTTCTCGTAGACTGGAGGAGTGAAAGTTCACTACCTTCGGTTTTCACAACTGCCACATTGTTTGATGTTTCCACGAGATCCTCAACATGGGGAGAGAATCGAATTGGTCCATGTGGTATGAGATTGATTGACTGTATTATCTTGTGTGACTCTTCGAGTGAAAATGCAGGCTCTGGTGAGGATTTCTCCCAAATAATTTGAATATCAGGTTCAAGTTCCTTGTTATATGCCAAAATATCTACACGAGCTTTCTCTAAGAGCTCTTCTGCTCGAGAGATTTTTCCAGTTTCGACAGCAAATTTGGCGATAGCCTCTCGTGGTATTGCATTATGTTTACTCCCTCCATTCCATTTGATGAGTTGAACATTCATCTCAGTTACAAGGGTTGAGAGGATTCTTGCTACAATCTTGTTAGCATTGGCACGGTGTTTATGAATATCTACACCCGAGTGACCTCCAAAAAGACCGGAAACTACCAGTTCATAGAATGTAGCTTCGCCAGTGACATCGTTGAGCTGCAATTTCTTTGTGAGGTCTGTGTCACCTCCTCCGGCGGATCCAATTGTTATTACACCCAAGTCTTCAGAGTCGATGTTCACCAAAAGTTTACTCTCTATGCCCATCTTTTGGGGGTCAAGAGCAAAGGCACCAACGAGACCGGTTTCTTCATCGACTGTGATAAGTAGTTCAAGAGGCCCATGTCTGATATTTGGGTCCAGCATCAATGCTAGTCCAATTGAAGTGCCAATTCCGTTGTCTGCACCTAAAGTCGTACCATCCGCATCAACCCATTCGTTGTTATCCTGGATTCGAACAGGTATCGGATTGTTATCAAAATCAAACCCATCAGGCTTATCGGTTTCGCAAACCATATCCATGTGACCCTGAAAAAGTAATGATTGAACGGACTCCATTCCCTTTGTAGGACCCTTCTTTATCAAGAGATTGCCAGCATCATCTTCAATTACTTCAATTTCCATACCCAGCGATTTCGCACGCTCAGGAATCCAACTCTTTAGTTGCTCTCGAATCTTGTCTTCCTTTTTTGACTCTCTTGGAGTCTTGGTGAAGACTTCTTCGAATATTTCCCAGACAAGTTTGGGTTCTAGACTCTCAAGGACCATTAGGGAACCTCCGCGAATTTTGAAGAATCTATACGTCACTATTAGGTCTTGTCAATGAACAAGCAGATTTTTCACTGACGATATTCTTTACGATTATATTCGTAAGAGAGAAGATAATGGATGCTATTTGATCCGGGAATCACAGATGTGCTCAGAAATGCTCTTCCAGGATTAGGGGACTTCTTTCTCCTGATATC
>SOKL01000183.1 GCA_004376265.1 Candidatus Thorarchaeota archaeon | reverse complement strand
GGAACTCATCATTAGTAACGATTCCCCACTCCAAACCTTGATCTGAGGTTGCTAGAACAGGCATGATAGACAATGATGTTATCATTACCCCAACGATGAGAAATGCGACAGCACGTTTCATATGAATAACTCCTCTAGAAATAAATCTCATCGATAATATTGGCATTTGATGTTAAAAGGAATTCGCAAATTAGATATGAACTCAATAATCCTCTCTACCTCCAAATTCTATAATGAAATTGTTGAGTTATTCTTCATGGAATTTGCACCTTGGCTGTAAAGACGAACTATATAATCTCAGCCCGAAATGACTCGTAATTTCCGAGCAACGGTTTTTACTAGAAGATTAGGACGTGATTCATTATGTTCTACTCAATGTTTGATACAGCATATGGTACCTGCGGAGTCGTCTACAGAAGTGTGGAAGAGGCTGGAGTTGTTCACATATTTCTTCCTGGATCAAAGAAAGAGATCAAATCACGAATCTCTATTCTATTTCCTGAAAGTAAAGAAACAACCTCTCCCAAAATCGCAGAGATAATTACCGATATCACTCATTATCTCAATGGAACTCCGACAACTTTCACAACTGACCTTCTTGATACATCCGCGTTTTACCCTTTCCAGCTGAAGGTCATGAAAACGGATTGGAAAATCCCCCGTGGAAAGACAGCTACTTATGGTTGGATAGCAGAGCAGATTGGCACGAAAGGTGTCAGAGCAGTTGGTAATGCAAATGCCCGAAATCCGTTCCCCATTGTATTTCCTTGTCATCGAGTGATTAGATCTGACAGGACATTGGGAGGATTTGGTGGAGGTCTTGAGATGAAACGTCGACTTCTTGAGATGGAAGGAGTTCAATTTGATTCGCAAGACCGCGTGCATTCTGATCACATCATAAGGTAAATTCCATTAAGGGGTGAGGTCGTCAGAACCAATTACTGGAATGGTAATTATGAGTGGGAAGAGAATCACCTTTGAAACTGTAGAGAAAGCGGTGAGAAAGAAGTCGTTTGGTGTTTTGACCACGATTGACTCTAAGGAAAGGCCCCACAGTACAGGAATCATCTATGCAGTCGGACGGCCTGAGTCATCTTTTGCCCTCTATTGTATTGTTGGAGAAAACTACGCAAAGGTCCGTAACATTAGACAAAATCCCAACGTGTCTCTTGTCGTGACTTTTCCACACTACTGGATTCGATTAGTACCTGCGAGTTATGCGATGTTCCGAGGAACTGCTGAGATTCTGCCTGATAATGACTCTGATGGTCGTTGGGCAATGAGTCAGTCAAGAATTGGGCGAATGAATCTGCAGACAGATACCGACGAAGAGCTAGTCTACATTAAGATGACCCCTGAACCAACTGTGTTCTGTTTTGGAGTTAGTATTGGTTTAATGGAACTAAGGCGTCACCATGAAAGTGCAATGTACAAAGTGACAATTCCCTCTGATCGTAAATAATCAGTAGGACGGATGATGTGTGGATAGAAGACGAAGAAATGGTTTTATCATGATTGTCCTCTCAGTCACAATCATTATCTCTATGACTTGGTTTATTATTTCTGATACACGATACTTAGGAATAGGTTGGGCTGGTAATGGTCTAAGCTACATAAGTGACATTTACACGCCTAACAACAATGTATCATACGAAGTATCATTTCATGGAGTCAATTTTACTTTCATGCATTGGACCTATCCATACCCTGCAGTAGATGAAACCTATACAGCGTATTTCCTAATTGAGTTTGCAGACAATTCCAGTCAAGTGCTTAGTTTCTTTACAGGTTCCTGGTGGTTGACTTCTGGCAACATGATACTACCACTCACTGCCAAAGCCACAATAGGTACATCTCCTATTGCTGGGGTATTGTATCACGGTTACTTGGATAGACCAGTTGGATGGCGGTTCTTTGTAAGTATGACCTGAATCAGATGAAGTACCTGCGTAGTATTCTGAGAGATCTTAAAGTAACCCACTTTGATGCCTTGTTCTTCTCATCGATCTCGCAGAACATCTTCCCATTGTACGTATTCTTGAGAAGCCATCTTCCGTCCTTACCCTGATTCTTGATAACAAAATCGATGGCCTCTTGCATTCTATCGTCCCTCACACCGAGTTTCGTCAGGATATCAAGCACCTCAAGAATGTCTGTTTGGTAGAAAAGCGGAAATCCAAACCTCTTCCATCCTGCCTTTTCTTTTCGGGACCCATCAGGATTTCTAAGATACCGAAAAATCTCATTGTCAAGGATAATCTCTACTTCTTGATTGATTATCCGCTCAAGATCTGTTGACCACTTCTGCCTTGGAATCTGAGCAAGACCTCTGAGAAGTTTCACAGCTCCCATGTAGCAATTCTCTGGGAATACAGTACTCCTATCTATCGGAAAGGCACGACATTTCCATCCTCCTGCATCATCAGAGTGATATTCGACCTGAAAGTCAATCAGTTTCTCAGTCCGTGGGTCATCAAGATATCCGAAATGTATGAGATAGTATAGAATATTGCCGTCGAAACAACATCCGTCCTTCACAATACTCGCTCTTCCTTTCTTGGTCTTTGGCAGTTGAAAGAGAAAATGTCCAGAATCCCTCTGAAACTGGTAGAGATGCTCAATAGCCGCTTCAGTGGCGTTCGTCCTCTTCGCACCTAGTTCCGCAAGAAGGAGAAGGGTGTGAGTGGTGGCTCTATACTTTGGCAAGTACATATTACCGTAGTTGGCCCAGTGTCCTTCTTCTTTCTGCGCTCTAAGTATGGACATGACACACGGTGAGACCATGACTGCCTCTTGAGATTCAACTACTTCTGGATCATCTATGGGTTTATCCTCTAATTGCTGGAGCGCCCAAAATCGGACACTGGGATTCTCAGGTCCTAACAACCAATCGACAACTTCTGAGCTAACGAACTCCATCCACGTCATAGGTTACAACAGTAGAAAGATGCATATTAGCACTCTCTTCACTGAATTATGGACGTTTTTCGTGTGAGGTGCCATGAAGGTGAAACGTAGAAGAACAATCCTCCTAGCATCACTCATTATCGTTGTTCTCACAACAGTGATTGGTTTTTCATTATACACCTCTTTCATAATGGACACAGGTACTGGGGGACAAGGTTGGGTTGAAGAAACTGAAGGTCTAAGCTACGTCAGCGAATTCTATGACCCTGCAGGCAATAATTACTACACAGTAAGATTTCACAATGTTAACTTCACATTCATGTACTGGACGTATCCGTCTGGACCTAACTACACAGTTTTTGATGCTTCCTACACTGCCTACTTTCTAATCGAGTTTCTTGATGGTACAAATGAAATCGTTTCACTATATACTGGGTCTTGGTGGACGACCAGTGGCTATCTGAAACGGGTATTATCTTCCGTTACCACAGAACACGATAATCCGAAAGCTGGAGTCCTATATGGTGGATACTTGGACAATCCTGTGGGTTGGCAGTTCGTTGTGAGTATCGACTGATATTCATTCCTTCCATGGGATGATCTCATCACCACGACCTTCCAGAATCTTTTGAACAAAGTAAGGATCAGCCAGCAGGCTTCTACCCAATGCAAGCAAATCACAGATGTTATCTTCTGAGAATTTCTTCACAAGCTTCTCGTCACGGACTTCTCCAACACCTATCACTGGTACTTTCACATGTGGTTTGATCTGTTGAGCAATAGGAATACAGGAATCATACGGATACTCCTTGAGAAAATCAGGTTGTGAATCCTTGTCGAAATATGGTGGTAGACCTGGATTGAAAGTAGCATCAACGACACAGGATACGTGAACTGAATCAATACCTGCTTGTTCCACAAGCTTGGCAATCTCAATACCTTCTTCCATTGTGACACCATCAGTCACGTTTTCGAACCCATTCATTCGGAATATTAGTGGATAATCACCTATCTCCTCTCGAATCATTTTGATGATGTCCACGGAGAATTTTGCCTTGTTTTCCGTTGAACCCCCATAATCATCATCTCGTCTATTTGTGTACGATGAAAGAAACGCGCTCAGGAGATAGTAATGAGCTCCGTGAAGCTCAACCCCATCAAAACCAGCTTCTTTTGCCCTACGTGTAGCATCAACAAACCACTGCTTGACATCTTCAATTTCATCAACTGTGATTGATTCTGGATTTGTATTCTTCAACACTGGTATATTCGATGGCCCGAGGTATCTTGTCTTGCCATGACCCTTTAATCCTGAGTGATTGATCTGAATGAACGATTTTGCACCATGGGCATTTATCCCATCAGCCAGTTTTCGGAGTCCGGGTATCAACTTGTCATCATGGATTCCGATGTTCTTCGACATAATGCGCTGTTCCCAATTGATTGCAGCTGCCTCCACAATGATGAGTCCCACTTGACCCTTACTACATTCTTCATAATGCTGCACAACTGCGTCTGTGACGACTCCTTCCTCTGTAGCGAGATTTCTCACCATGGGTGCCATCACAAATCGATTCTTGACCGTAATCCCTGCAAATTCAATTGGTTCTGAAAGGTCGACCATTCCTATTTCTCTCCGTATCATATCTAAGAATCTGATTCAGTTGTTCCAATTCTGGTTATGCATCGACTGGACGTATTTCCATTGCAATCAATCAGATAACTCTGTGTGTATCGGTCTTTTGTTCTTTTGGAGCTCAATACCTTGTTTATGATTTTTTGTGATTATCTCCGTACACGCACAATAATAGCCACGACAGCAATACCCGCGAGTGCAACTCCACCCACTAAGATATAGGGAATGTCGGGTGGAAGATCGGTCGTGCCCGTCAGGTCCGTTGGATAGTTATTCGTAACTGCGCCAAGTATTCCATTGCTCACAAGCCAATCATATTCGTATGGACCGTCTTCATTGTCCGATGAAAAAACGACCACAATATCATGCTCCGGAATCACATAGATGAATTGGCCATCGTATCCCCTTGCTGAATACCACCCATCATCATCGTCAATCCACCACTGATATCCATAACTGGTCTGTGGATACGGTGTTGCCGGTCCA
>SOKL01000227.1 GCA_004376265.1 Candidatus Thorarchaeota archaeon | reverse complement strand
ATATCTCCAGCAGGCACATCAACAAACTGGCCAATGTATCGGTAAAGTTCAAACATTAAGCTCTCACAAAACCGCTCTACCTCTCCATCTGTTTTGCCTTTTGGATCAAAATCAGAACCACCTTTACCACCACCCATTGGGAGTGTTGTCAGGCTGTTCTTGAAGACCTGCTCAAAACCTAGGAACTTCAACACACCTTGTGTGACTGTGGGATGAAAACGAAGACCACCTTTGTAGGGTCCAATAGCTGAGTTGAATTGAACTCTAAATCCACGGTTGACTTGAATCTTACCTTCTCGATCCTTCCAAGGGATACGAAACTGAATAATACGCTCGGGCTCCGTAATCCTCTCAAGGATAGAATGTTCCTTATACTTGGAGAACTTCTGAATAGCTGGCTCCAGACTCTCCAGTACTTCTAGCGCAGCTTGATGGAAAACCTTCTGATGAGGTTCTCTCTCAACGACGCTGTTATAGACACTCTCTATATATTTATCCAAGGGTATTCACTCACCACTAGTTATTTGCGTTCGAGGCGCGTGATGTCTTCTACATAAATTAATCGGAATCGGCCCCAAGTCAATAATATTGAGAAGAAGACTTTCGTATCATAAGACAAACAGTCATTAACTCAATGAACAATGGTAAGGTGGGCAAAGACGATGCCAATATTTGAACAGGAATGGATTTCACCAGCACTCGTATTGTACAAAAAGAGGAAAATCACGGAAACGTACACGGTCATCCTTGGTCTTAATCCCATTGGACAAGCACTTTGTAGAAATTTGTATGAGAACAACGAATTCGAAACTGTCCTGCTTTTCAACTCACCAGCATTCTCTTCTTGGAATCGATACCCCGTTGATTTGAAACCTCCAGTTGTCCCAGTACATGGAATGGTGGCTGAGGATCTCATGATTATTTTCGGTGATGTCATAATTCGTGAGTTTGATTGGATGACGGATATGTTGTTTTTCATCAGAGGAAATGTGCCGACACGATTTGTTGTTGCTATGATGACTCATGATGGACCAACCTGTGGGCAAGTACTCTCCAAGAAAGGGGATAGGTTTCTAAAGAGAATGGACATCCCGTTGGGAAGATCCGACTATTATGATGGCATAACGGCACCACTCATCAGTGCCGGGAGTGCAGCAGGATTAGACCCAGTTGTATTGTTCCTCGAAGAGTCCAAGGATAGAGATATCATATTTCAGGTGGATGAAATTGCAGTTTCGCAAACAGAAGTAGATGATGCACGTATGTTTCTAAAGAAAGGACTTGATTTTCAACTCCATGACTAATCATCAATCTGGCTCTCAGATGATCTTCCATAACCATTTCGATTGCGACCAACCATCTTATCAAAACGCTCATGGATATCACTTCTGGAGATGCTACTATCACAATCTGGACACATGAGCGCTCGAGTTTCTTTCGCATTCACAATATTGTCACATGAAATGCAAGTCCAGAGTCCGCCTTGAAGGAGTTTGGTTTTTCTAAAGATAGCCTTGGCCATGTCGCGAAGAGAGTCTGGGCAGTCCTTTGCCACACCAACGACTCCTTTCTCAGACCATTCACAGAGGACTGATACGAGAGTTGTCATCAACTCAATTACTCGGGTTGTTCGTTCTTCAATTTCTGTAGAGGATTCAGACTTAGTGTCACGACGTGCATCTGATATGTGAGAAAGCATCTCAATAAACGCAAAGAATGCGGGAGCTGGAAACCGATCCTTCCCTTTTGCTTCAACCATTTGTCCCAAAACTGCAGATATCATGAGAGTCTGTGTATAATCTTCTCGGAGTATCTTCTCAGTTTCTTTGATTATTTTCTCAGCATCAATTTGGTATCTGCTTGACTTCAAATCATGTTCATCAGCAATACTTCGCACAGATTCAAGAAGACCCTTGCCTTTACCCATCGATCGGTTAACACGTCTAGCAACGAGTGGATAAGGCAAACCGGTATCATTGGATAGCCTTTGCAAAAGGTCTCTAGCCGTTAGACTCAATCGAAGCACGCACCTGTTGTGGCAAGATAGGATTACAGAACAACCATTTTAGGTTACCGTACGAATTTTGACAATTTGGTTAAGGGACAAATCTCATAAAGGAATACTTAACGCCAACGCACGGAGGACTCGCATGAAGGACTTCGATATCGTCTTAGCAAGCGGAAGCGAACACTTGAAGACTAGTTTTCAGGAACATGATTATCGAGTTTTTACTTCTGCACTCAATTATGACAGAAGAAGATTATTCCCCAACGCGGACATCTACGCAAAGTTGGAAGATGTTGCGGAATTATCTAACAGACGAGTCGTTGTAATTCAAGCGTGCACTGGTTCAGGACCTGCAGAGAACGAACCATACACAACTTCAGACAGAGTCGTTGAGCTACTATTGCTCTTAGATCTCCTATCACGACCAGTGGCGGTTCAGAAAATTGGTCACAAAAAATACGACTGGAAGTATATTCCTCCGCCTATACACGTAGAGGTTGTTTTGACATTCCAACCATTCGCACTTCAGGACAAAACCTTCAAGACTGGTGAAGCGGTATCTGGTCGCTGGGCAATAGAAGCAATTGCACGAGCTTGCAATAAAGTGTGGGTTGTAAATCCACATGCTCCGGATAGTCTAGATTGGGTTCAAGAGCTACGTGATAAGAATCTGTATGAATCAATTGATGTCATTCCTGACCTTGTGAAATTCGCAGAGAAACAATTTGGATTCAAAAAGCCAATTCTAGTCACTCCAGATGAGGGAGCTCAAGAACGATATCAGATTGAGGGTTTTGGAAAGAATCGAGAGAACTCTTTCAAGGTTGATATCACTGGAAACTTGGATGTAAAGGATAAACAAGTCGTTGTTGTTGATGACCTCACAAAAAGTGGGACCACACTTCTGAAGGCGGCTGACAGGTTAAGAAATCAAGGCGCAGATGATGTGGGAATGGTTGTGGCTCACGTCTTACCACTGATGGAAAAGGCAGAAGATCTTCTTGAAGAGCTAATTGAGAAATCACGGGGGATGATTGTCACTACAAATACAATCTATACAGAAGCATTCTGTGTGAATAATCCCCAGCTCACTTATGATATCGTTGAAACGTTGGTTAAAGTTTTGAAATAGAAGTTGAATGAAGAAGAAGAATTCATTCGACGAAATCTTCAGCTGAGCCTTTAGCACTCCATGCTTTTTCACTTATCCTCTCGACTAGATTTCGTTTTTCCAAATCAAGAAGGGCCTGAACTACTTCATTTTGATCGCATTCGAAATTTCGTCGTCTGAGCACTGAAGTAATTGCATTAGGCCTATGGGCGTCTGACAAAATTAGCTCGAGAACTTTACGCTGTAGCTCTGTGAGATTCTCGCTCATTATAACCAAGCCAGTCGGCTTCGATTGTGTTCTTAAGCCTATCTCTCTGGTGTGACAAAAACCTCAGCCTGTGCGAAAGCCTTTTCTCTTAGCCATCATCAACGACATAGGTTGTACGATGACTGAAAAAAAAGAGTATCACATTGGAATTGGTCGAGGAGAGATCCCTGAACTTGTTTTGCTACCAGGTGACCCTGACCGTGCGAAAGCAATTGCAATGGACTTCTTTGACGAACCTGAAGAAGTAGCAAAGAAGCGAGAATATTGGAGTTTCAAAGGGAAGTGGAAAGGCGTTCCGGTTGCAGTGTGCTCAACGGGAATCGGTTGTCCTTCTGCAGCAATTGCTATTGAAGAACTGGTTAAAGTTGGTTGTAAAGTTTTCATACGCGTAGGCACTTCTGGAGCAATAAGTCGTGACGTGAATACAGGGGACATCGTGATCTTCACAGGTGCCGTCAGGGATGATGGAACATCACGACAATATATTCCAATATCGTTTCCGGCTATTGCAGATCCCAATGTGGTCGTAGCGTTGAAAAAATCTGCACAGGCAAAAGGTGTGATCTATCATGTTGGAATCGGTCACAGTAAGGATGCATTTTATAGTGAACATCCTGATCTTGTTGCAGATCCCGAAGGAACCAGAAGAAAATGGGAAATGATGAGAACCTCCAAAGTGTTAGCCACTGAGATGGAAGCGGCAGCACTCTTTGTTATCGGACATCTTCGCGGTGTCAAAGTGGGAACAGCTTGTGTTGTAATAGGAGAAAACATAGAGAAGGAAGCCAAGATAGTCGGTAAACCTCCTATTGATGATCTTGTGGCACTATCACTAGATGCAATTATTTCATTCAAGAAATAGAGTATGCTATAATCCACCAAACCAGACTTTTTTCTGGACAGCCATGTGAATGTCTTCAATAGTCTTTTTGTCGAGGCCTGTAAGGGTCACTAGATGGTCAGCGCTAGTTGCTACAAGGTCTGTTGTTGTAGCTATACCCGAATTCACTATTTGATTAATCGTAGGCTCAGGAACACCCAGTTCAGTGAGAAGAGTTCGAAGATCAGCCACTGTTTTTTCACTCGCTTCTGGAGGTGTGACATTGGGCATCTCGACTTCAATTGGATCTTTCTCGGTGGGTGGAGATTCAGCTAGTTCAGAGTCTTCGTTCAATGGACCGAGTGCAGCCATCTCCCCCGCAGTACCCGATTTGTGAATGAATGAGCGACGACGCAAGATGCTTCCAATGATACTTGCAAGACCGAGAATGGGGACTAAGAATACATTGCTTATGTCAATACCCACAATTGTCAATCCAAGGCCAGGAGCGATGAGACCATCCGTTATTCCTTCCGTGAAGAGGGTAATCCATGATTCTCCTGCAAGGTCTGTAAATAGAATCATCCAGATTGGAGAGAACAAACCAAACCCTCCAGCTTCAAAGATAATGAACTCCCGGTACATATCTCTTCGAACTGCGTAGATAATGATTGGGGGGAAAACTGCAATCCCTATAGAGATGATGAACCATATGATGTATATGTTCCATAGAATTGCTAGAACAACTGCGTCAGCTCCGTTGCCGGTAGCTTTTATGATAGCTGCAACAAAGAAGATGATTAAGGGTAAAACAGCACCAGTAACAATCCCATGAGCATATCGCATATCTTAGATTCACCTTT
>SOKL01000143.1 GCA_004376265.1 Candidatus Thorarchaeota archaeon | reverse complement strand
AATGATCATGGCTCCTTTGTTCATTGAAAAGCAAGAAGAGAGTTTGAAGAAGTCAGGAAAATTTCTCACATGGAAGGAGAATCAGTTCACCGAGAAAGAGCAAGATAAAGTTGTGTTTGATAAGGAAATGCAAGATAAACTGTGGAACATCAGTCTGGATTTATGCAAAGACGAAAAAACAACTCAAATCGCTGAGAAATATATTTCTTGATTTTTGTTTCCAATTCTGAAATGAGCTCGCGAACCTCATGGGACATTATAGTTCAACTATTCCTCTGCTTCTCTTGTGGATTGGGTATGAAATCCCGCTCAAATGGCTTGCTGAAATAACAAGAACAATAACATCTCGTACTGCATTATTTGCGGAGGAGGTTTTCAAACGAATCCATACATCAAACTACTTCGGTTAAGAGGATGGTATGCATTTCTCTGCACAGCGATTCTTGGTTTCGTAGTATCCGGTGGACTTGCTGGATCTCTTGTGGACATTTTGATCTTCTTTTTGATGGTTTCGGCTTACCTGGGATTCAGCTTTGCCATAAACGACAGCTTTGACGTGGAGGAGGACATGTTCAAGGAATCAAGAAGGAACCCCGTGGCATCCGGAGAGGTCACTCAGGATCAGGCTGTGACTTTCTCGTATTCCCTTGCCTTAGCCGGACAGTTACTTTCCGCATGGTTCGGTACAATAATATTCTTCTATTACCTTGGTCTTACTCTTTTATCGTTCTTCTACTCTGCCCCTCCGCTCAGGTTCAAGTCAAGATTCCCCCTCGATATCCTGTCCCATGGCATGTTTTTTGGTTCAATGATACTTCTGCTGCCTGCGCTCATCTTTGGCTCATTAACTACTGGAGTTCTTCTGATTGCCATTTCCATATTCTGTCTTTCTGTAACAATCGAGTTATGGAATCACATAGCTGACTATACGAGCGATATGAAGGCTCGTGTGAAGACGACTGTATGTGTGCTTGGACTTGAAAAATCCGAAAAGACCGCAAAGATTTTGTCCCTGCTCTTCCCCCTGACCCTTGTCCCCCTGTATTACAGTGGCGAGTACTTCCTGCCTTTCATTGCTGTGACTTCACTATACCTCTTCATCATAGCAAAAAGAACCATCCCCTCAGTACTATACTCGTACGCTAACATGCTTTACGGGGTGATTGTTGTGTTAGCGATACTCTCCTCATACTAAGGGAACACTAACGAAACCGAGCATTGATGGAAGAAAATTCACATTCTTCGAAGAAATGATCACTGATCTAAATAGAAAGGATAAGGAAGGAGGATGGGCCTCCCTCAATTTGATAATTGGAACTACATCTGCTTCACTTGTCGATAAAAGTCAGTTTATGAAACATAGGCTCAAATGCGCGTTGGCGCTGGATATATTATCGGGTTCAGACGTCATTTGTTAGTCCAACGAGGGAAAAGAAATGGTAGAAAACAACACTGCTCCACTCGAACCAGAGCTAATCCGAAAGATTGCAATGGATGCCAACCCGGCTTTCGCAATGCTTGCTGGAATAAACCTTGATTTGTTTACTATGCTCAAAGGAAAAACAATGAGTACCCAACAAATGGCTGACGCACTCGATGTGCAGACTGACAAACTTGAGCCTCTTCTCTATGCACTCGTCACTGCAGGGCTACTCAGTCTTGATGATAAGAATTTCTCGAACACAATCGAAACAGCACATTATTTGATTCCAGATAGCTCAAGTTTCGTGGGAGACCATCCCTATCTCAACCCACTGATACTGTCGTGGAACTTCCTTGCAGCTCTCAAGACTGCAGAAACTATTCGTGCCGGAGAGCCCCAAGTGCCATATGATTTCTCCAGCAGGAGTGAAGAGGAATTAACACAGGATTTCAAAATGACACAGCCTATAGCACTGAGAGCCGGTCGTGAGCTTGTGGCAAAGTACGATTTCTCATCCTTTCGAACACTTGTGGATTTGGGAGGAGGTCCAGGTGGCCTTTCAATTGCAGTGACTGAACAACTTCCTCACATTCAAGCAACAGTCGTGGACCAACCTTCGGTCACGCCTATCGCACAGCGATTCATCGAAGAAGCCGGTGCTGCAGATCGAGTGCGAGTGAAAACAGTCGATGTTGTGACGGCACAATTGACTGGTTCATACGATGTCGCAGTTCTCAGAGCGCTCATCCAAGTTCTCAAACCGGATCAAGCACTTCTCGCACTCAAGAATGTCAGTTCAATTGTCAAACCCGGAGGAGTAATCTACATCTTGGGACACATCTTAGACGACTCCCGCATCTCGCCCCCTGAAGAAGTCTGGCACAAACTTAGTAGTATCAACTATTATGACGTTCCTGCTCCCTACACAGAGGAAGAGCACCGACGATGGCTCACTGAAGCAGGCTTCGTTAGAATCAGACGGGATAGACTGCCAAATTCCGATGGTGTCATGATTGCCCAAAAGCCCGCGGTTGCATTAGAAGATTGATTTCGTTTTCAAAGGATAGATAACCTGAACGTTCATAGGCAAAATAGAACTTGAACCATGATCAAAGTCCTACCTGGCTCTACTTAGGGCTCAGAAATTTGAAAAACTTTCTGAAGTCTTTCGGTCGCACATGGAGCGCTGGAACAATCTTTCTGTACTCTCTATAGCCCTCACCGAACCTATCGATTAATTCGTTTTCTTCTCTCCTGATTTGAATTCTGAACAAAATATACAAAATTAGAAAGAACAGAATTGAATACACTGAGAATCTAAAGAGCATCCCTGCGATTCCTAAGAGCACCGCTCCCATATACGTGGGGTGTCGAGTGATAGAATATATTTCATGTTCTTGTAACTCTGATTCTTCAGGGAAGTAGAGATACACCACCGCCATATAGTCGATGCCAAATGTCAAGAATGAACTTCGAATAACCAGCATCGCTAGTATCAGCACAATTCCCGAAAGGACCAAACGTATCACGACATCAAGTTCCGTGGGGATTCCCAGAATGGATAGGAGTGATGTTGACATCATGGTGGTCAAAGGATTGATTGGAGGGACTGGTGGTAGTGAGCGAACAGAAGTAAATACATGGAGTACAACTGGAATGACTAGGGCAATTCCTGTCAGTCCTTTTGGAATCATCATTTGATATGAAAGATCTCCGAACTCTGACTTCATGTGGTTTCTTTCACGCCACATGGCTCCTACGAACCACATTGCAATAGCTGTTATGAACAGACTACCAAGCAACGGTAGCACTGGTTCAATGTCAACAAGAATCACGATATCTGAAAACACACGTGGTACTATATCGAGGACAATAAGTAAGATGTATGCTACTATTGCGATTACAACAGCCCGTAACGGAATAATGAAAATTTTCCTACCAGGATATCCTGGAAGCTTCTCTCTGAGCTTCTCTACTCCCTTCAGCTTCATAAGAAATCTGATTCTGATTCCCACTAATCAGTCTGTTGAAAAGGAATAGAAACGCAAGAGGAAGTCCTCTTCCGTTTCTAGTTGTCTGTATAGATCTCGTTATGCTCTGCTCGAATGGCCTTCTTGTCTATTTTGCCTACACTTGTTTTGGGGATGGTTTCCACAAACAGAATCTCGTCTGGAAGCTGCCACTTGGCAAATCTTGTGGCAAGATGTTCCAGGATCTCCCTCTTATTCACTTTCGTCTTGAATTTATCTCGCAAAACTACCAGAGCTAATGGCCGTTCTTCCCATTTGGCATGAGCAACACCAACAACCGCTGCCTCAAGAACTGCGGGATGATTGACTATCTCATTTTCCATGTCCAATGAAGAAATCCATTCTCCACCACTTTTGATCAAATCTTTTGTTCGGTCCGTTAACTTCAGATATCCTTCAGAATCAATGGTTCCTACATCCCCGGTTCTGAAGTATCCATCTTTTGTGAACTGGTCCTCAGAACCTGGAGCATCATGGTATTTCCCCAGCACCCAAGGTCCTCGGAGGAGTATCTCCCCAACTGCTTCGCCGTCATGGGGGAGTTCATTATCACTTGAATCTACGATTTTGACGTCAAGCCCTACTACTATGTATCCCTGCTTCTTTTTTAGTTCCCATCTCTCCTCCTCTGTGAGCTCCTTGTTTAGCCAAGGTTTGGGTAGGTTCAAAGTGACAATAGCCTGGGCTTCGGTAGATCCGTAGGTATGAACGATTTCCGCCTTAGTCGCATCCCAGAAACTTCTCATCATAGATAGAGGTGGTTCTGAGCCTCCGCAGAGAAAACGTACTCCGGACAAATCTGGACTGGGATCCATCTTTAGAAGATGGTTGAGTATTGCTCTCAGGATGGAAGGCACTCCCGCCGACAGTGTTACCTTTTCCTGCACTAGAATCTTGATGATTTCATCAAGGTTTTCCAAACTATACCTTCCGGGTAGGACCAACTTTGCACCAACCATTGTGGCTGAATAGGGTGTACCCCATCCTAGGACATGAAACATTGGAACAATCTGGAAAACGCAGTCCTTCATAGTAATCATAGCATTGAGAGCATACATCATCGCTTGGAGGTACACATCACGATGGGAATAATACACCCCCTTTGGTCGTCCCGTGGTGCCGGAAGTATAACAGGCACTAGAGGCAACGGTTTCGTCCAAGTTGGGCCATTCATAGATTGGTCCTGCGTTACTCAGGCATTCTTCAAAACCGTAGATTGGTTCTAGTTTTGTTTTCACATCGCTCAGTTTCTTATCAGTGAGGATCACATAACCCTGAACACTTTCGCACATAGGTGCGATATCCTCAACGGTGTGAAGCAGGTCCTCATCCACAAAGATGAACCTTATTCCCGCATGATTCACCACATAGCTCAATTCTTGAGATGTAAAACGCGGATTCATGAGAACCATCACGGCACCACTGCCAGGGATGCCAAAGTACATCTCATGATTCCTATGGGAATTAGAAGCCAGGACTCCAATCCTGTCCCCAACAGTCACTCCAAGAGAAGTCAGAGAACTAGCCAAACGTTGCACTCGTTCGTATGAATCCCTGTAAGTGTAGCGAAACAAGGTCCCATCCTGTTTCATGCTGACGATTTCCTGTCTACCGAAATTCCTTGCAGCATGTTTGATGATATTTGATATATTCAACTGAGAGCTATTCTGTGAGGTAGCAGGAAACCCCTTGATAAGATCCATAATTCTTCTCCTCTCTTTTTGGACACTTGCCCAATTCGAATTTTGAATTTAAAAAACGCACGTTGGTTGATGTGACTCTTAAAATTATTCGCCCCTCTCACAACAGAATACAAATGAAAGGGTACTCAACATTTTTCATTACCGTTGCAAACTGTTTTGAATGACATAAGAAACGGGATGTGAGAAAATGGGAAGGATTGACAACAGAGTCACCGTGATAACTGGTGGTGCAAGTGGAATTGGCGAAGCAACAGCTCGTAAATTTGTGAAAGAAGGAGCTCGGGTCGTCATCTCAGACATTCAGGATGAGCAGGGTCAAAAGCTAGCTAAAGAACTTGGAGAAAACGTCACCTACATTCATGCAGATGTTTGTTTGGAAGACAACGTAAAGGGTATGATTGAACACGCTGTAGAAACCTACGGGCGTCTGGATTGTATCGTCAATAATGCTGGGATGGGTGGCGTTAAGGGAGAAATTGAGTCTGTACCTATCGAAGGGTTTGATCAGACAATTACCATTCTACTTCGTGGGGTGTTTCTCGGAATGAAACATGCCGCTCCACTCATGAAGAAGCAAGGTGGCGGGAACATCATAAACATCTCAAGTGTAGCTGGTCTACGTGGCATTTCGCAAAATCATCCATATAGTGCGGCCAAGGCAGCTGTCATTCAGTTGACACGTACAGCAGCGATGGAATTGGCGTACTACAAAATCCGAGTGAACAGCATTTGCCCAGGGTCGATTGTGACATCTATATTTGGCGCGGCTAGTGGAATGTCTAGTTCTGAAAGTGTCAAGACCTATGAGAATTTGATCCATCTCTTTGAAAAAGGTCAACCTCTCCGACGTGCTGGTCTCCCTGAAGATGTTGCCAATGCTGCACTCTGGTTAGCAAGTGATGAATCGAGTTTTGTCACCGGACATGCATTGGTTGTAGATGGCGGCGTAAGCGCTGGACAACAGTGGACTGCACAAATGAGATGGATTGACATGATTGAGTCAACACTTGGTTTGGATCCTTCTGAGTAGGATTCATTCAATAAACTCGGCTATTCCATTGACCAATACTGGAATGTCTTTTTCATCTCTCGTTTCAAAATACACAACATGGATTCCACTATCTTTGATTCCTGCATCGTAGACCTTTGTTATTATACTCTGGTCCAATAACACAGGTTTTGAGAAGCGGACTTCCATGCTTTTCAACCGGTTTGAATCGCCATCAAGGAGTTCATCAACCAGCACCTGTGAGGCAAGAGCCATAGTACATAGCCCGTGGAGAATTGCCCTGGGAAGTCCTACACTTCTGGCTATCTCATCGCTGGTGTGAATTGGATTGTGGTCTCCGGATGCCTGCGCATATCTAACGCCTTGGTCATCAGTAACGACTGATGTTCCTTTAGCAAGCACGTTTCTTTTCTCAGGTGCCTGAATGACACCTGCAGGCTTTTCCTTTCCTTTTGTCTTCTTACCCCTGATTATCAATCGGTAGATCATCTCTACTACGGTGACATCTTCTCTCATGCAACGAATCTGCATTTCCAAAACTTGGTTTATTCCACGCTGTTCCATATTGGTGATTTTTGCAATTGTGTGGATTCGATCTCCCGAACGGAGAGCTTCTCTCCATGACATCTTATGTTCTGCATGCACTGCCCTCAGGATGTTGAGATTCATCTCCTCCATATCCTCCACCAGCTGGCTAAGGATTGGAGGTAAGAACACTACTGGATAGATGGGGGGAGGAACTATATCGGCACCCGACTCAGTGTTTAGGTAACGTGGATTCTTCTCATTGGTTGCTAGAGAAAATTGTCGAATACTATCTGGGTCCACAATTTGAGGTCCAATTTGATACTCTTTGCCAATGAATTCTCGGTTCAGTTTTTCAATCCCATCTGACAAGACAGAACCTCCTAGTAAGAAGTGAATACAAATCTGTAACAATGTCCTGTTTGCGTCAGTTGTGTGAAGTTCGTAATTAGTCTGCTTGTTTAGAAGAAAGAGTTAGAGAGAGGAAATCCCCCCTTCTGTGTATCTCATCTAAGTGCCATTTGCAGGCGTGGGCAGATATATAAAATCAATGAAATTTCCAAATATTAGAATGAGCAGAACTGACAAGAACCCTGGGTCGAGCCGCAGGAATATCCGTCTAGGTGGTACTGTCGATATTGTCCAAAAGAGTGATCAGCGCACAGGAAAGCTCACCCGTGGAGTAGTAAAAGAGATCCTCACAAACTCCCCTATTCATCCACATGGTATCAAGGTGCGTTTACAGACTGGTCAGGTGGGGCGTGTTCAAGCAATTATCAAGGTAGTCAACTAACAAAGCCGAAGCTCTCTCTTTTCTCATTTTCAAACAAATTCCAAGCCAACCAGAAGTGTGTTGCACAATTCGATTGAGCGTCTACGATGCCTTCCCAAGCTTTATTAGGTTTCAATCAATAGTGATATCGCAATTGATATCAATATTGATACAATTTCATAATAATTCAACAATAAGGAGGTGAAAAGCAAAAAATGCACAGATCAAGAAAACACCTTCACTGGAGCAGACGAACATCATCCGTACCAAAGGGTTACCTCAGGTCTCGAGTGTTAAAGTTGCTCAACGAGAAGCCTATGTCCGGAGCTGAGATCATGAGAGAGATGGAGGAAAAGACCAGCATGAGATGGAAACCAAGCCCAGGTTCTGTCTATCCTCTACTATCATGGCTCTTAGATTCAGGTTATACAAAGGAATTGTCGGACTCAGAAGCTGGTGTCCGACGATACGAGTTGACAGACGAGGGCAAGAAGTTCCTCGAAGAGGACAAGCAGCGACGGGACCAAGATAAGGGTGCCCGATTCTTTGGACAACAGTTCGAAGAGTGGGACGGACCAATGCCTGAAGAGGCACGTGAGCTACTCGATAGCTGGCGGAAAATGAGACGAGCTGGCCATGCACTTCGCATGAAGCTCAGGGATGACTACTCTGAGTCTCTGGCAGCAGACGCCAAGAAACTAGTGGATGACTTTGTGAAAAAGATATCCGACCTCTCTGAAACAGAGAAGGTATAGGTGTCATCTACGGTGGAGTGAGATACAACCGCTCCATCACACTTCTTTTCCGGACATTGGTTCAGATTCAAAACATTCCATTCTTGTTCGGTGAATCTTCCAGAATTTCTTGATTAATGTCCCACATCTCTACGATGCGGGAGTCAACAAATCGGAAGATATGCATAAGTGCAAAGCCGGGATCGTCTGGATTTTGTTTTACATGTGAATAAGTTGTGACAAGGTCCCCATCTTCAAGAGACATCTTTACCTCTACTTGCTTTTCCGGATTATTACTTGCGTCTTCCTCAATAGATAATATCAAGGACTCTCTGTCACTCTTGAAGTACTGGTTGTGGTGGATGTAGTCATTGTCGGTGTGCTTGTTATACCATTCCCGAACTTTCCCTGTCACTACAAGATCGAAGAAAGACAAGGCAATCTCACGGTTTGAGAGTTTGTTCATTTGAGTACCTCCTCAATGCTATTATGGAACGAAAGGTTCTGCTCAAAAGTATTGGGAAAAAAGGGAGGAGAGAAGAAGATTCTCTCTAGATTTGTTAAGGCAGATACTCAGGTCCGAATATCTCACGAGCCATGACATCATGTGTCGTCATAGAGCTGCGGCAGCAACTGGATTGTACTACTTATTGGTTAGGTTATAATGAGTGCTCTGTCGAAATAATAATTGCGTAGATTCAGGCTCTTAAATATCATCATTCTAAGCCGATAATCTATAGGATTCCCACTATCTATGATTATGAATGTGGTGAAGAAATTGAAAACACAAACCATTCTTGCTTGTCTTGTTCTCTTAGTGATTGTTAGTTCAAGTAGTTTCGGAGTAACTGGAAGTCAAGTTGCTCAGGATAACCGGCTAGGTTATGAAATCGCCATTAATGGGACGCATGCGTTTGTGACAAACAATGAAGGTGTAGCAGTCTATACTATTGAAGACACGTCCGCACCTGCAAGAGTAGGACAGATTAGCTTGGGGGGCGAAGCCCGCGGGATCACTTTGGTAGAGAATGTCCTCTACATCGGTGCACTCTCTCGCGGGTTGGTCATTGCAAATATCAGCGAGAACCCAACTGATCCTACAATATTGTCGGAATATATTCTCGGTGACTACGTCACAGAAGTCTGCATTGATGGGAACTATGCATTCATCTCATCTGGTTTTGGAGAGACACAAATCCTCGATATTAGTGACCCCAGTAATCTAGATGTCCTAGGGCATTTACCAATCTCCGAATTGACACTTGATATCGCGGTTAGTGGTAGCACTGTCTATGTTGCGCGACCGAACAGTGGACTGAGGCTCATCGATGTAGGTAATTTGAATTCACCATCCATTCTCTCACTAGTTAGTGATACATCGGGAGCACGGGATTTGCATGTTCAGGGGGATTTACTTTACGTAGCTCGTGGCACCTCTGGAGTGAGTATTTTTGATATTTCAGATTCCGCTAGTCCGGTGGCTATTGGACAATACAATGATGGAGGACATTCCTTCGGACTCCATGGTGACAGTCAGTATCTTTGTATTGCTGACCTTCAGGAAGGTGTGGAGCTCTTGGATATCAGTATTCCCGAGAGTCCTGTTGAAATTGCTCATTACGAAGATGCTGCTCCTCATGATCTCATCTATAAAGAAGGATATGCATATCTTGCAGACCAGGATGAGGAGTTCTTGCTTATTGATATTGTATCATCAGTTACCTACTCCAACTCTTCTAGTCCCACAACAGGAGGAACCCCTAATCCCTCGCTATTTGTTTCCATAGTCCTGGTATTTTCTGCTGTTTTTGCAGTAGTTATTGTCCTTGTGATAATGTTGAAGAAACGATACTAGATTCTATGGTATTTTGGGGACTAGGTGAAGGTGCGTTCGTCTGTGCTTTGGGCGGGATTCTTAATCCTTGATGCCCCACCAGTCTGGAACCTCGTGGTCCAACCAAACGGGGTCGGGTGTGACTTTGTCCTCTGTGTCTTTCCCAATACTATCATGGATCACACTATTGAATGTTTCACTTGCACTCACTGTCATGTCACTCTCCACCACAACCTGACATGAGAGGAAGACAGCAGGATGATCGAATTGGGACTGGCCTGATTTTATCCGTTTCTCAAAGCGGTCCTGTTGCGCCTGCGTCTTTTTTGTTGGTACTCCCTTGTGAATGGTGACCCTGCAGGTAGTGCATTTAGCCATCCCCCCGCAGGTATGGACTATGTCGACCTCATTATCGATGAGGGCTTTGAGCAGCTTCGTCCCTCTCTCCACTGTGACTTCTTTCTGAATCTCGCCCATGAAATCGACAACTGAAACTATTGGCATGTCCAGTTGGTGGATGTTCCCACTAAAATGAGTTGTGTGAGAGGGAATAGAGAAAGAGTGGAGGAGAGAGGGAGACCCTCTCTCAATGTGAAAATTGAAACTACATCTGTTTCTCTTGTCTGTACGGCAGATACTCAGGCCCGAATATTGCGCGTGCCATGACGAATCAATTTCTGGAATTTTAGATACTTGGGTTATTTCTTTGATTGATTCTTATGAGGTATGATCTCTCTTACTGGTTGATAGAGTGCTCTGTTGATTTCACGTATCTGCTTATTTGTTAGGAATAGTTCAAGGAGCGTATCAAATTCCTTCTTGCTCATCGGTGTTCCTTGGCCGCGATCCTTATGGCCTCGAGATCCCTTGAAGGTCAAAAAGCTTGGTGATTGCACTCTAACCAACTTACCATTCTCAAATCTACGATGTTCAAGCATGAAGATGAATTTAGTGCCTATCTTGAGTCCGCCTAGATATCCCAATTTGATAGTTTTCTCTAGATTCAGTATTCTAAAGTCGATACTACTCTTTAGGTTATCTGCTCCCTTAATTGCCAACACGCTCCTTCTCAAATGGCCACTTATCGAATTCCCTTATTCCCGTTTTCAAATCCTCTAGTGTAACTGATTTCCGATTATCGTTCTCAACGGTATCTCCTAGTTTCTTGGATAATGCCAATACGTTTTCAGAGAGAGTTTTACTGATGTCATCAGATTTCACAAGTTCAGAATAGTATTCCTTTACGATAACATCTCGAAACAGGAGGTCTACAAGGTATCTCTCTGCATCCGGTGACATCTCTAGTCCGCGTTCTATTAGTTCGTCGATAATAGTTATGGAGGCGATCTCAAGATCCGTAAGGAGAACTGCAACTCGTTTCCGTGTTGCTTCATTCTTTGCTTTCTCTTCTTCCATCGCATCAGTGATGTGTGTGGGGACCGTGGGAATAACCTCCTCTTCCTCAACAGGTTCTAATTCAAACTCTGCCCAAAGTGGGAAATGATCTGACATCCTCCACTCTAACTTGCTATTTGACATCCCGATGTATACACATGCTGTAAAATCAAAATACCCTCCCTTTAGATATTTTAATGATAGTGCAGGTTTTCCATCTTCTCCTGTAAACCAAGCAATTTGGTCATAGAAATTTCTATCACTTGGTTTCTTGCCTTTGTCACGGATGGTTCGAGGAAGGTCGTGGAAGTGTTGATGAATCTCAAGACCTCCTGATGTAAAGGCATCGTATAAAACGTCTTCCTTTCTATCGATGTTGAAATCCCCAAGAGCAATGAGGTTATGTTCCCAAATATTAATTTCATTCGCCCAGTCGGACAACCACTTTGAAATTGCTAGAAGCTCATCCCCTCTCTCTTTCTTTTTTTCTTCATCCTTCTTTCCGAATAGTACATGGAGAGTAATTAGAACAAAAGTTCTACCGCCGCTTTTGAAACCCACAGCATACGGTGTTCGCGCAAACTGTTGTTCAATTGTAAATTCTGGCTCCTCAATCCCGTATCTGCCCATCTCGGCATCCGGAATCACTAGCTCACCAGCAAGTCCAGATAAGTTCACTCTACGTGAATCGAAAATGAAAGCGAGACGTTCATGGTTTCCTCGATCACCTCTAACTTCGTCAGTCATCAAGAGACCCCAGTTAGATCCTAGCTCCTTCAGCATGTATCTCAAGGCCCTGAGGTTTCCCATGGTTTCCTGAATAGCAATCACATCAAATCGAGAGATAATCTCAGTGATGAATTTGAGTGCACGAAGGTTTCTTTTCGGTCTTGCCTCTGTGTCCTCCCATATCTTCTTCAAATCCCCAAACATCTTGATGTTCCAAGTGGCAATCAAAAGATTTGACTCTTGTACCTTGGGTGGGATCACTCTGTTAAGCTCACTCTGCAGTTGTTCAAATTCCTGAATGATATCAGGATATTCTTCTGGAATTTCAGCTATAATACTCACATTGTTTCCCCTCGCAAATTTTTTTATTATCTATTTCTCTTGCCTTCAATCAACCCACTTTTGCATGGTAGAAATACTCAACAGTGACTTCTGAACTGTCACCACTCATTTCAGTGACACGGAATGCGATATAGCTTGCATCTTCTCCTTCCTGAGCCATTGAAACATATGTGTGGCCAGCAACAGCATCGACTCCAAAACGAGTGTATCCCGTGTTTGGAATATTCACCGCATCAAGAGTGGTCGCTCCTACATCTCCTAGGTCGATAACTCCGCGTTGTTGAGGATTATTTGCCCAGAATTTCCCTTGATAGTAGTATAAATCTCCACCAGTAAACTCACTCACTACATTGGCTGAGAAATCATAGCTATCCCTATCGAACAATACAGCCTGCAAGAGATTATGATTCCAAAATGCTGCACGAATCTCTTGAATGTGCGACCTCCCATCATCTGTATTGTACAGACAGGTTAACAGATTGCTCTCTTGTGGGTCTGAGAAGTAATAGTCTTGTGCCTGATTTGCCAGCATTTGATGAGCATCAAAGAGCATGTTATCTGCAAGTCTAGCCCCATTTGCTGCTCCGAATCGTGCAATCAATATTTCCCGAAGATCCCAGGCAGCTCCTGCAATTATCTGACCTCCTGTATGTCCTTCGATATTGTATGTGTTCTTCGATGGATAATTCTGGTTGTTGTCAAGATTTCTGGCAACTGCCATTGCTCCTTCTCCGAAAGAAGAATCACCAGTAAATGAACATGCGAAATAGTCTGCGAATCCCTCATCCATAGAATAGCCCTCTTCATCATCTACTGGCCATCCAATCCAGTCACCATATATGGCAAATAACACATTGTGCATACACTCGTGATAGATGATATCACTGGATCGAGCCCATGGATCGGTTCCAAAATTCATAGGGTTCCCTGACATAGCATTGTTAAATCCAGGCCGATTGACCTCTGCCTTGAACTGCCTTGAGCCGTCCCACCCGTTTATCCAGCTATATCCAACTTGTGATTTGAGCCAGTCTCGAAAGAGGTTCATATGATAGAACACATTGATGTGGTCTCTATCCGCATCTCTCCAAGTGTGGTCACAGTTAGTTCTATTCGAAAAACGCTCCCTTTCTATGAATCTAGGACCATTAAATTCCTCGACTCTAGCATAGCTACCTTCGAGAACAAATCTGACACGGTAGCTCCCGGTAAAAAACTTAATGAGTCGACTCAGAAATGAGAGCTGCAGTGAATATCTACCATCATCATCAGTTTGAGCTCTTCCAGACCACTGAACACGCACTTGCTCATTCTGAAGTGCTCGAACTGTTTCAGGAGTAGCAACCTCATCAACATCATATATTTCTCCCCTAACATGACCAGATATTCTTGCACCTGGAAATCGTGCTGCATAACTCAACAGGATGGTTCCATCAATTGCGTCAATGATGAAATACATCTCCGATTCTGGATATGCGCGACCTGCTGTCAAAAGGAATTTCCATGCCAGATGATACGTCACTCCTTTCGAAGTCACGCTAGGAAAGATTATTTTGATGTCATCCTCCATCTTCAAGTTCCTAATCACATCAGGTTCTTTAAAGGTCTCTTTTGCTATTTGAGCAGCGTTTGTAAGATTGATTTTTGGTTTCGTAGGAACATCGATTCTAGGATGGAAGTTTGATGAAATTGAATCCATCTTCCCATCTTCTGTTGCAGTCAGTCCCACTGTTGATTTGTGAACTGGTATTCCCTGATAGACCTGCTGGAATTTTGCTAACCATTTTGAACCAACTTTACTCTTGCTAATTAGCTTCAAATCTGTTGGAACTATTTTGAAGAAGTCTTGTTCATCAGTTAAGAAACTCTTGAACACCTTCTCGACGTTCTTTTCAGTCAGGGGAACCGTTCCTTTCTTCAGCATAAGGGGAAACATATCGATTTCAGTCACACTCTTTGGTATTCGAGTTCGTTTGTTCAGAGTTGTTTTAGTGCGCTCTGAAAACTTAATCTTTTTTTCCTTAGTCTGCTTTTCTCCAATATAAAAATCCATTTTCTCAACCTCCTAATCTAAAAGTTGGCAACCAGCCAACTACCTATCACATATTACATATACTATATTACTGTAATATAATTCACTATCGTGTTATCAAATAAGTATTGTGATATCTTTTAATAATGAGTGAAAAAGAGTGAAGGAGAGAGGACAGACCTCTCTCTTCCAGAAAATCGAAACTACATCTGTTTCTCTAGCCTGTACGGCAGATACTCTGGTCCCCAGTAAACACTATTCACTCCTTCGCCCTCTTCAATCTGACTTTGCCTCCCTTGCTTTCAATAATGCCATCGCCCACAAGCCCACGAAACGCGGCAATAGTAAGACGTCGTTTTTGGTCTGCAAATCCTCCTTCATCGACGAGTAACTCACGGACTATATCTTCCCGAAACCGCCACGCGCCGCCATCCAAAATCTTGAGAATCTCCTTCTTGGTATTTTCTTTCCAAGTGACTCTCTCTTCGAATGTCAGTTTCCGTCCTTTCATTCTCTTCCCAGCACACTCACTTTCGTATGAGCTCAGACCTGTTAATATGAGCTGTTATCTACTCTAGATGTATAATTCAACTATACAAAAAGTGACTGATCATCCACCACAAGGATTTCACTGGAAGCGAGTACTGGGTATTGTAGAGGTTATGACGTTTGCTTCTCTTGTCTGTACGGCAGATACTCAGGTCCGAATATCTCACGACCAAGCATCTTCATCTTGGATTTCTTCATCCTTCTCCAGGAACCGCTTTTGTATCTTGGCAAGTCCTTCAATGACCACTTCGTAAACAAGGGCTGCTGCAGCCAATATGGCCGGCAGGAAGACATAGAATAGGGTGTTTATAATCGGGTTGTCAGGGTTTGCTGGACGGAGTATATAATGATAGAGGAGGAAGAAGACAGCTCCAATTATCACATAGGCTATGACTATTCTCCGAGCTTTTTCCCTTTTGCTGGTGACCATCGTGACCGTATGCAATGTCTACAGCTTCTATTTCTTTGTTGCTGTGAATGGAAAAACTTTCAACACCAAAGCAGGAAAGCGGACTCTCCGTGTAATCCTCAACCAATTGGCACAGAAAATGACATCTGCGGTTTTAAAATAAAGAGTAGGGAGCCAGGAAGAACCTCTCTCGATTTGTAATTTGAAACTACATCTGTTTCTCTTGCCTGTACGGCAGATACTCAGGTCCGAATATCTCGCGTGCCATGATGATCTCTTTAGAAGATAGTTCATTGTAAAATATGATTTAGTAAAATTAAGTAGACTGACTATATTATATTCCTAATTTGCCATACAACACCAGGGATGTACTATGTCTGAAGAAACGAAGGAATCTCAGAGTTTCGAAGAAGAGGTATTCAAAACTCTTGGTCATCAGATTAGGAGAGATATAATTAGGATTATCGGGGACAATAAGGGTCTTAGGTTCACTGAGATCATGAGTGCAACTGATATTGAAGAGAGTGCATCCCTCTCCTATCATCTCAGTGCACTCGCACCTCTTTTGCATCATGACAATGGGCTCTATAGTTTGTCGAATCTTGGAAAGGACACCTACTCGTTGTTGACCAAGCTCGTTACTTATTCAGCTTCAGCAGCAGTTGTCGGAGTCATCAAACAGCAACTTGGAGCAACCATAATAGCTAATGCGCTGATGTGGGCATCAGCTATTGTGTACATGATTATTATGGAGGGCCCACTTCATTCTCTGACACTGGGGGTTTTTGCCTCTCTTTTCTCTGTAAGCAATATTATCCTTTATTCAATTCTTCAACACGCAAAACCAAGATGATTATTGAAGCGGCTCTCTCTATTTGTAAATTGAATCTACATCTGCTTCTCTTGCCTGTACGGCAGATAGTCAGGTCCGAAAATTTGCCGTGCTATGACTATCTTCTCATTGCGTTCAGTCGCTCCAGAATATTCGAAAAATTGGGTATGGTAGATGGTTTATTACAGCTATTTTATGTGCCTCTGCGCTATTACATTACTATTCTTGAGTGGGGTATGCCTCATGGATTTTCCCGATGATTTAAGATTTGCAGAGAATTCTTTGAAACAGGCCGAGAAAGAATTTCTGACTGGTAAAGATGGAATAGCTGAAGCACTGTTGGTAAAATTATCAACAGGACCCTTTTCTTCTGATGTCCTAGCTGCACGAGGACGGATACAGAATCTGGATGAATCTCGATATGTAAAATGGAAACGATGGGATAAGAAATATGCATTCTCAGCTTCATTCTGGAAGGACGAAGGATATACGAGTATTGATACCACTTCACACCGCGCTAGTAATCCCGATTGGTATTCAAAAAGAACCGGAACTACGTCATTCGTAAAAGACCTAATGATTCACCGAAATGTATTGGCACCCACTGTTGATGGCGAGCGAAAAGGATCTCCAACTCCTCTAGGAAAACCATCAAACAGATGGTTACTTGATTTTGTTGTTCTTTCAAGCCTGCGTCTGTCTTTCAAGAACCATTGGGAGCAGGTGGTAAGAGATATTGTGAAGAAACGTTCCCAGACCAGCCTGTTACTTGTAGCGGAACGACTAGGTCTGACAATTCAAGAGGTTCTTGATATCGCCCAAAAAATCATGGATCTAAGTGATCGGGTGATTGAGCATGATTCAAGCGATTCCAACAACAATCTGACATATCTTTGCAAAAAACCTGACTCCAGTTTGACCCCTCAGGTAGACATAACCGTGTGAGATGGAAGAATGAGGAGAGAGGATTTTCCTCTCTCGATTGAAACTACATCTGTTTCTCTTGACGATACGTTCTGCCAGCAATGAAAAGGAAAAGGGAACATTAAACATGAGGTATAGCTCAAAATTGTGAAGGGAAGTAGTCAAAGTTGCAGGTTGAAGAGTTTTTTGATCTATTTGGGTCTTACAATGAAATGTATCTACCTATGATTGCCCTGACTAGCATTTTGGCAATCGTTGCATTACTGATGGTGTTCAGGAAGAGCGAATATTCCAATCGCATCATTTCGCTTACACTTGCCTTCTTCTGGTTCTGGATTGGAATTGTGTTTGGTATACTCGTCTTTGGTCCAACTCCCACAGTCATAGCTGGCACTGAATACATAGGGCTATGGTATCTTTTTGGGAGCATCTTTGCTATTCATGGAATCATCCTGTTGTACTTTGGAGTGATCAAGGATGGAGCTTCCTTTTCTTGGGAACCTAGCTATCGACACTACATTGGGTTGCTCATTATTATCTTTGGACTCGTCATCTATCCTTTCATTGGTGTTCTTACCGGACGAGTTTTCCCAGAATATCCCGTATTTGGGATTGCACCATGTCCAGTGACCCTCTTCACGATCGGTCTTCTATTGTGGAGTGATAAGAAACCATCTCTCCCGCTCATGTTCATTCCAATATTCTGGGCCTTTATGGGAATAGTTCCGGTTTTGCTCTATGGGATATATGCCGATATTGTAACGATTCTAGCTGGTTTTGTAGCACTGTTCTATTACGTGAAATGGCCTACTGATTAGGAGAATCTGTCCCTTGGAGAAAAAGGAGAAAAGAGAGAGGAAACCCCCCCTCTCGATTTGAAAGTTGAAACTACATCTGTTTCTCTTGCCTGTACGGCAGATAGTCTGGTCCGAA
>SOKL01000103.1 GCA_004376265.1 Candidatus Thorarchaeota archaeon | reverse complement strand
GGAACTGAGTCCTGAACAATTCCGAGTCCTCAGACAATGTGGGACTGAACCGCCGTTCACAGGTAAATATGTCCGTCACAATGAGAAGGGCACCTATGTTTGTGCAGGATGTGGAAATGATCTCTTTACATCAGATACCAAGTTTGAATCAGATAGTGGGTGGCCTAGTTTCTGGGACCAACTCTCTGAAGATAGTGTTGAGAGAAAAGTAGACACCAGTCATGGAATGAAAAGGATAGAAGTTGTCTGTAAGAAATGTGGTAGTCATCTAGGTCATGTGTTTGATGATGGACCCAATCCCACAGGCTTAAGATATTGCATTAACTCTATTGCACTAGGCTTCAAACCAGAAACTGAAGAAGATACTTAGTCATAGAGAATCGCTGAGTGGTTATTACCAGAGTTTCCCAAGAGTTCCATCAAGTGATGTCATGAATCCAGATTCATCCTCTGCAATTCTCTTTTTGATTTCTTTCCATGTTGCTGAACAGTTCTTGTACTCAATACCAAGTAACTCATGGATCTTCTTGTCGATAACACGCTTGTTATCAGGAGTGACTTCAACACCTAGCTCAGTAAAGGTCTGTTTCAAGTGTCTGAAATAACAGGTCAATAGGAATACACCTCAATGAAATGATAGTGGAAACTATCAAGATTTCTTACGCTCTGTAAATACGAGTGAACACTACATAAATCAGTTATCAAACTCTCGGTTCGGTGAGTGGGATGAAATTGCGGTTAATCAAGCAGCAAGACACACACTTTCTCGGTTTGCGTGATTCACTTTTATAACTAGAACTAAACCATATGTCATTTTGACTGGTTGACAACACCTAAATTAACAAACACCGAATCACTGTGAAGATGTCGCCAGTACGAGGAATAGGTGGAGTGTTCTTCAAGTCGAAAGACCCTAAGAAACTCCAAAAATGGTATGAAGAGAATCTCGGTTTGAAACCTGATGATGAAGGGTACATTTACTTCAAATGGTCAGACCTAGAGGCACCGGGGTATACTCTGTGGGGACCATTTCCCGAGGACACGAAATATTTCGATCCAAGTGGAGCAGATTCTATGATCAATTTCGTTGTGAGTGATATCGAACAGTTTTTCGCGGAATTAAGAGCGAAAGGCGTCACAGTTGACGAGAGAGGCATCGAAGAAACTCCTGAAGGGAAGTTTGCTTGGATTATAGACCCAGAGGGGAATAAAATTGAACTCTGGGAGCCTCATGACTCGCGATAGGAGCATTCACTTACTGTCAGATTTTATAGCTTTGAAAGCCAGATGCTTTGCGGCTTCTCTTTTCTTAGTAATGTCACTTGCCTGATTTTTGATCTCTACAAATAGCTCCATTCGAGCTACAATCATTCGTTCCACAAATGCAGCTACAGCCTCTGATCGACTCTTGAATATTTCAAGTTCAACGAGGGCATCGAGAGTTTCAACGATATCGGTACTCATACGTGTCATTACTGAAATCTCGCGGTTCTTCAAACCGTGTTTTTCTCTCTCGAATCGGCCCAATAATTCATCTCTCAGGCTGGGTTGGTCAGGTGTATCTTCTTTAAGTTCTGACGTGCTTGTCACCTTCTAGTGCGGGATATATATAGTCATAGATGAATTGTTTATAAGGTTTCACGTAAGGCATCAGCCGTAACAGTGTTACACTATCTTGTGATGGTGAAACTTTAATTGTCAATAACAAACGCTACTAACCAAGTCCGCTCCTTAGCGGATGAAATCTTGCAGGGAACCCGCTTCAGTCTTGAAGGACCGGTTGCGCATCACGGACTCTCACTTGTACCAATTGTACCTGTGGGCCAATCAGAGAGTGATGAAACCTATCTCAATGCAGCCGAAGCCTTAGAACAAAGTGTACTTTCAATCACAGAAGCAGGTGACGCAGTCAATACAATATTAGCACGCAATACAGGCAACGAACCCGTTCTCATAGAAGAATCCGAGGTTCTTGTTGCACCAAACAGTCAGGACCGCATAGTTGTGGCCAGTGTCCTATTACAACCAGGAGAAGAGAAACGGATTCCAGTGAAATGTGTCCATGCTCCACATGCACTCAATCGAGGTTCTGGATTCCATTCAATAGGTGCTGGTTCAATGGGCCTAAAACGGAAAATGAGGAAGATGAGGTATCAGTCAATTATGACTGATGTTGAACATTATACCCCAGAGACTTCGGTTGATCAGACGGAGGTTTGGTCAGAGGTCGAGAGATACAGTAAGACATTGGGTCTTGATGATCCAACGAAATATACTGATGCACTAGCCAAGGTTCAAGAAAAAGCCAGCGAGGTGGCAAAGGAAATCAAAGAAAGCCTTCCAAAGGAAACCTGTGGAGTCATTGTCGTTGACTCAAATGGTGAAGTGGTGGCTCTTGAGATGTACCGAAAGCCACAAGCATTTTGGAAGCGCTCTGGTTTCCTTGAATCCTTTGCTGTTGAGCATTATGATGTCAAAAAGGCTCTTGTGGCAGGTGACACCGCAAAGAATTCTGCAATTCAATTGCTATTGAAGTTGAAAGACATCGATGAGAAAAATGTCGCCACCAAAGAGGACTCAGATAATGCCGTCATTGGTCTTGAGGAATTGAGGGGAGAGGCATTGCTTGGAAATGATCTCAAGTCAGTACTCTACTGCACTCTAGTGAAATGACCTATACATGCGTTGCACGCTAAACCAGCGTGGTGGGCTGTGGGGGGAGACCCCTCCTACAGCTTACCTTTTTTTCGTAAAGAAGACTTATTCAACACACATGCTCTCCCTGTACTCATCTATCTCAGCCAAGAGTAATCTGTCAAACAAAAAGAAGTCAGAGGCTCGTCAGCTCATTCCTGGGTTTCGATCTTCTTACGGATCTTTTTAAGATCCTTAGTGAAACGGTTAGCTGCTTTAGCAACCTCCTCAAGAATTTCTTGAGAAGGATTGCTACTGATTACCACACGGAGTGATTGGAGAGTCGTGAAGAAATTCTGGAGGGATAGAGGTATCTCCGCATGGGAACCTATCCCTAGGAAGAGCGGAAAGGGGGTGAATCCCTGGCTAAACTTCTCACGAAGTTCACCACTTTGGTCTACTTGGTTCTCAAGAAACTTCTGACCCATCTCTGTAAGCTCATATCTTCGAGTCCGCCCATCTTCTTCAGGAATCTCTTGAGTGAGCCCATCCAGAAGTAGACTCTTCAATAGTGGGTACATAGAACCGGGTTTCGGTTTCCAGCGACCTCCCATCTCTTCGGTTATTGCGGATGTTAGCTCTGCGCCAGACATGGGACGCTCCTTGAGTTTGTGGAGAACCTGATACCTGAGATATCCCTTAGGTACCTTTGCTGTATGCTGAATCCATTTCCTGAGGGGATTCATTAAACCAAACTCTTCCCTGAAGATTTCCAGACGTTTCTCAGAAAGGTAGTACTTCTTACCCTTCTTAACAATGGGGGATTTGTCCGGGGGGATTGGAGGTGACATATGTTCTAATTCTTCAGGAAACCCGAGCTCTTTCCATGTCAATGCCTTCTTAGGCGTAGTAGCTCCTTTCTCTCGAAAAGCCTCTATCAACCTTCTGAAGGGACTAAACATGATTCTGTTCATTGTCGAACTAGCCTTTATCTTGTTCGAAATCTATCATTATTGATATATCACATATGATG
The DNA here is from genome assembly GCA_004376265.1 of Candidatus Thorarchaeota archaeon. Classification (GTDB taxonomy): domain Archaea; phylum Asgardarchaeota; class Thorarchaeia; order Thorarchaeales; family Thorarchaeaceae; genus SMTZ1-45. Next base: position 1,413 of record SOKL01000103.1, on the reverse strand, counting down.
TGGTTTATTAATGCGTCATCTGGAAATGACAAAGGACGAACCAAGTTTGACAACAGACCTTGAATATACAATGAACGAAGAGGATTTCTTACCAAAAGTAATCGAAATAAGAAACTTGACAAAGATATACATGATGGGACAAGTCCCTGTCGAAGCACTCCGTGGTGTGAGCCTGAGTGTGCAGAAAGGAGAGTTCATTGCCGTCATTGGTCCAAGCGGAAGTGGCAAATCTACGCTGCTAAATATGATTGGTGCTCTCGATCGCCCAACCTCAGGCACAATACTGATCAACAGAGTTGATATTACAACACTTGGAGATAATCAATTAGCTGATCTTCGACAAAATGTTGGGTTTGTTTATCAGACATTCAACCTGATCTCACGTCTTAATGCAATTGGTAACGTTGAGTTACCGCTCTCTATTGTTGGAATTCCAAAGAAAGAACGGAGATTCAAAGCTGAGGTAATGCTCAAGATTGTAGGACTTGGTGATAGGATGCACCACAAGCCCTCGGAACTCTCCGGGGGAGAGAGACAACGTGTCGCTGTGGCGAGGGCTCTTATCAATAATCCTTCGTTTATCATAATGGACGAGCCTACTGGTAATCTGGACACCAAGACGGGGCTTGAGATCATGGAATTCGCGAAGAAGCTCAACAGAGAGCACGGGATAACATTGATCATTGTGACTCATGACATTGAAATCGGAAACCAAGCTAGACGGATAATCCGTCTGAGGGATGGTCTGATTGAATCAGACGAGGTGAACATAGATGCGTAGTGGCGATGTGCTTCGTTTTTCATTTAGTGCGATCCGGCTTCGCAAGATGCGAGCTGGTCTAACCACTCTCGGCGTGGCGATTGGTATAGCGGCAATTGTTGCCCTCTTATCATTCACCGGAGGACTTCAAGTCACAATGACTCAACAGTTCGAAGAAAGTTTAGGAACCGATACACTCACTGTGAGTACGGGCGGTATCCTTGCTCTATTTGGGGGAGGTGGAGGCGATTCTGACTTCGCACTATTGGTTAATGACACTGATACGATCAATTCTATTGAGCATGTTGACTCAAGTGTAGCAACTATGACGAAAACAATTTCGGCCAACTTCAGTGGTGATGAATTTCCGCTATCGTTATCGGGCATCAATTATACAGCATATTCATCAATGTACAGTACGTTTGTGGCAGGGAATGGCACTATACCTGCATCTCCTGCAGATACAGATGTAATCATCGGATCGAGTGTTGCTGATCCCTGGCAGAATGGTACTATTGTTGCTCGGGTTGGAGATGAAGTTACAATCATCTGGACTGGTCGTGTAAATGGTACTATAGTGATGACAAACTACACAGGTACCGTCGTTGCTATTTTAGAAGAGATTGGTGGATTCGGGATTAGTGGACCCTCAG
>SOKL01000230.1 GCA_004376265.1 Candidatus Thorarchaeota archaeon | reverse complement strand
CCTCTGCATCTCCCCTATTCAATGCACAGACATCAGCTGGAGTTTCTTTCAAAATTTCAATGGTCAAGTACCTACCATACCCACTCTGTGTAACTTGCAGATTCGTATTCTTCCCTTTTGCTCCTTCAACAAGGACTGTAAGCTTCGAGTTAATCTCAATGATAAAGCCTGGGTCATCAACAACGTTGAAAGTGACATTGTGAAAACAGACATCGTAATATATTGAAATGTTTTCTGCACTTGCATAAGTGGCCTCATTAATTGTCACTGTTTCATCATAGTCAACTAATGGAACCTGTGTGAGTAGGACATACAATCCACCAATAACAAGAGCACTCACAAGCAGTCCTACAAAGCATATTCCCATTGATCTTTTTCTCATAATCTTCACTTTTCGTTTGATACTATTAACGAGAATTTCCTAATATCGTCATATGAGGTTATTCTGGCTAAATCCAAACCTAGTTCACCTTGCTAAGCTATGTAGTTGTTCAGATCTTCAAGGTGTTTCATCATGTCTTGCTTGTGTTCGCTGTTCATCAGTTCATTCTTGATAGTTATTAGATTGTGTTCAACATGACGATGAAGTTCTGTTACACTAAATGAATCAAGATCAAGGCTCCACTCACTGAACTTCCGTAAATAGTCGATATTTCGGTTAATGAGATCTGGTTCTTTCAAAAGTTGGTCATGACCAGCGATGACATATTTCCAATCAAATTCGAGATACGATTCTAGACTTCGAATATACTGGTCAAAGTTAACATGATTCAGGTAAGGGAGTGGACTCTCTACATTGTCACCTACAAAGAGTACACCATCTCTTTCATCAAAGCAAGATGAAGAGTCGAGAGAATGTCCAGGTGAATGGAAAAATCTTACACCCTCACCCTCAAAATTCAAGGTGTGTTGAAATGTACGATTGGGTGGTATCAACTCGATAGCACCTCTCTGATGGTCTGCATACTTTACAAGTGATGCTTTACCCTCTGACATAACACGATCTTTGCAATGTTTGTGCCCAATGATTGTTGCATCCTTGAAAGCACCGTTCCCCCAATAGTGGTCGTAGTCAGCGTGTGAATTGAATACGACTATATGCTTGTCTACATACCCCTCATCGACGATCAATTGTTGTACAGTCTTCATAGAGTCATTCCCAAGAAATGTGTCTAACACGAACACCTGTTTATCGCCAAATATGATGTAGACATTGGTATGGTATGGATCATCAAACGATACAAGCATCCCTCGAGTACCTATTCTTGTTGAGCTCATGATTCATTTTACTTCAATCGGTAGTTATGAAGGTTAACTTTCTTACCGTAACTTAATGGTTAGAGGGTTGCTCAGGTCCCAAGATTATTTCACCTTCTTCTATTTCACCCTCTTTTCGAACTAGAATTCCTCCCTCAGCTGTTGGATTATCACCTGAAATCAAACCAACCCATGCATTTCTGAAGGTGGCAAAGAAACTCGCAAGACCACTATCAGACCGTGGTGAACGAAATGCAGTCAGTAAGAGCCACCCATAGAATATCAGAGCTGGTACAATTTTCGAGCTATGATAGACAATTTGCCATACTGGACTCCAATTTATTGGGTGTACACCAGGACCTAAACCAGAGAGAAACTCTATGATTGGCATTGCTGGTATGCTCATCAGTAAGGTTAACGCGAGAGGTATCCACCGTGCCTTATCCTCAGGTCGACCCCGGATCCAAGCAAGTACCAAGAGTGGCAGAAGGAAAGTATAGTGATGTTCCCAAACGTCTAACATTATGAAAAAATAGGCCGTAGAGAATAATCCGGCACAAGACCACACGTCCCGGGAGTACAGTGTAGCAAGAATCGCCAACCCAAGGAAAACCGCAATAAGTAGACCAGTAACTACTCTAGCATCGGTGCTTTGCTCCCCGAGTAAATAATAGAGTAACATTTTCAATGAATGGTCCCCTGGGTAGGGTATGATGGTAGTCGCGCGGGCAGTATTGAAATCAAGAAAGAATTGGAGTGACTCCAAACCTGCAGGTACTACAACAATCGCTAGGACCATCACTATGATAGCCACTAAGACAGTCCGAACTCTTCCTGCTGCCAGGAGTACAGGGGCTATAAAATAGGGGATTATTTTAGTAAGCGCACCTGCGGTCCAGAAGATTGTCATAGTCCCTCTTGTTTTTCGCCCTTCAACAAACGAAGGATTGGTCAGTGCAAAAAACATTAGAATCGCAGCAAAGAGAGTAACTTGCCCTACAAAGAGTTCAATGTATATTGGGGTGAATACAAACCACATTCCCATTGCTATATACCCCTCCCAATCCGGTCGATTCAATGTCTTGGCGAGGGTTCGTGTCCGTAAGGCAGCCAACCACACGGCACCAGTCAATACCCCAATCCAGAACCAATAGGCGACGAAAGGGGATACCAGATTAAGAATAGCCCCAAAAGTATAAGCAAAATAGGGGAGGTATCTATACAGGTACAGATAGGGGACAACCAATGGGTTTGGTAGGGCATAAGGATCGAGCCCATTCAAAACATTATGTCCGGCTTGATAATAAGAGAAGAAGTCGGCACCTTGACCGACTAAATATTTTGTGTCATAAAAGAGAGGATTCAACATCCCAGTCACCAGCGATAAGATGAATGCGACTTGGATTAGAATGGCAATCGTCAGAAAACCCCAACTTATCCATCTCCGTAACCATCCTCCCATGGGTACCGCAGAGCCCTCATTTCTTAAGATTTTTGCGTTCGAAGAGCGCGCCGGGTATAGGTCTAGAGGAAATTTATTATGCTCAGAAATTGGGTGAAAACTATGCCATCTAATCACGCGGATACAGCAAATAGAATCTTTCAGGAACAAAAGGCTCACTGTGCGCAAGCAATATTTTCTGCTTACGGAGAACAACTGAGCTTAGGAAAAGTTGACTCTGATACATGCATGAAGATTGCATCTGCATTCAGTGGTGGAATAGCTAGGACGGGAAACGTTTGCGGGGCTTTAACAGGTGCATTGATGGCACTCGGTCTAAAGTACGATGATGCTGAAAAAGCTGATGAAGCTGCAGTAAAGCTTCTAGATGAATTCAAATCACTCAACAGGTCAATAATCTGTAGAGAGTTAATCAATCATGATTTAATCACCGATGAGGACATAAAACAAGCATTCGCAAAGGGATCCTTTGATAACTGTCCGAAATTTGTTGAAGATGTTACTGTCATTTTGGATAGACTATTGTAATTCATCAGAGTTGTGCACCAACCTTGTCAGGATAATCTTCCTAAAGAAACTAATTGAAGATTTTTCCATTATCCGCTTTGACTTGTTCTTCAACTTGCTACATATCTAGACTGGGATGTCCCGGCGGCGGAAAATGAGTAGACTGGCAATGATGAGGACTACATTGACCCCTCCCAAAATGAAGATGTCCCTAAGGAAGTCATCAAAGATTCCATTACCGAACAAATCGAAGGTATTGAGATAGAACCATGTGCTGAAATATTTGATACTCTGGTATGCCTCAGGAAAATATTCCCAGAATGACCCAATGAAGAACATCAAGAACATAACGGCGAGTGCGGCTCCCATAGTCCTCTTTGAGTTCAAGAAGATAGTTGCGAACAAAAGGGCAGTCATCACCAATGTACCGAGGTGCACTACGTTGATTACATAGACTGCAAGCAGTCGATCCCAATAGAGTCCGTAATCAACGAATGTCTGAGATGTCACCATTCCCAATCCGATGAATGCAAACACAACAGCCATGACACCAGTGATGAATAGGTATAGGAAAGTGATCTTTCCCATTAGATAGGACGACCGGCTTATCGGTTTAGAGAGGATCAAGTCGATGGTCTTTTCTTCGACCTCTGTTGGGAGTGCAGTACCTGAAGCAAGATAGACCAGGAAGATACCTACGAAAATCCACATGAATGTAAATAGTTCAATATTCACAAACCCGTAAGGAGTACTCAAGGCAGTTATTCCCCCAAAGAATTCCAAGAACTCCACTGGAAAACTCTCAAGGATAGCAGCAATTGTACTAAGATCCAATTGGTCCACAATCATCGTGACAAGAAATCCCATCAATCCAACGAGAAAACCGAACAGGAGGAACATCCCTCTCTTCTCGTGAAAGTGTTCAATGATAATCGAAAGCACTTTTGGCATTTAAGATCCCTCCGAGGTAGCCATCTTCTCCTTCTGATTGGAAATGGCTTCACCTTCGTAATATTTCAAGAAAATCTCCTCCAAGTCTGGACTGGTGATGTCTAGATTACTGAATTGCATGTCACCTAAGACCTTCAGAAGTCCGTGGAGATTGTCTCGATTCACTAGCATGTGTGCGCGAGTATCATCAATTGATAGCTCTTCCACAATTTGCGTTGGAATCTTAGCACGGAGATCTTCTTCATCTATAGGAGCGTCAAAGAGAAGATCCACCCGTTTCAGTGCTAGCTGTGTGAGTTGTTGTAAGGTCGCGACTTCTGCGATACTCCCATTACGGATGATTCCTACTCGGTCCGCGACTTTTTCAACTTCTGCAAGCAGATGCGAGCTCAACAAGACAGTGCAACCTGTTTCAGTCTGTTTCTCAGTTAGGAGCTTGTAGACATCCATGGTAATCAGAGGGTCAAGTCCACTAGTTGGCTCATCAAGAATCAATAGTTCTACATCAGGTACTAGGGCGAGAATCACCCCTACTTTTTGCTTGTTTCCCTTGCTAAGGTGGTTCATCTTTCGGTCTAGAGGGAGTCTAAGAATTGTGGTTAACTCCTCAACACGCGACCAGTTGATCTTCGTACCATAGAGTCCAAAGAGGTACTTCAATATCCTACGTACGGTCTTACCCTCGAACTCGCCTAATTCACCCGGTAAGTAAGCCACCCGCTTGCGAATCTCTACCGAGCTTCTCTCAGAATCGAGTCCAAAAACTGATGCCTCCCCCGAAGTCTTGTGAATCAATCCGAGAAGGGCCCGTATCGTAGTTGTTTTTCCAGCTCCGTTGGGACCAAGGAAACCAAAGATCTCGCCCTTGAGAACTTCCAGATTGAGATTCTCAATACCACGCGACTTCCCATAATACTTGGTGAGGTCTTG